>NZ_BDUD01000001.1:900415-1105415 GCF_003113895.1 Nostoc commune NIES-4072
TTGGGCAATAATCAATAGTTATTCTCTTCTCCCCTAACTCCTAACTCCTAACTCCTAACTCCGCATGACAATCTTGTACCGAAGTGCGTTGTCGCATGGCATTAACTAAAGCCTCGTAGCTCGACCAATTTTCTTGCAGTAGGGTTTTTGCCTGGAGGGTATGAAACCGCAGTTTCTGCTGATAAACTGATTCAGGAAAGCCCAAAATTGTCAAGACTCCTATTAGCTTATTTTTATCATCGCCTCCCCCCTCAGCATTATTAAAAACTAGGGTTTCAGCAGCAATACCCGCCATCCAAACAGTGCAGTACCGATCTAGCATTTGGGCACTGATTTTACCCACTTCTAGTTGAGATGCTAATTCGGCATCATCAAAGCTAACGCCGCCTTGTCCAGGTTGCCCCTGTTTCCAGGCTTCCCAAGCGCTGAGAGTGTAGCCGGTAACGGGAATACCTAACAGGTAAGCAATCAAGAAATGCCCTGCTTCGTGGTGGACGATGCGATCGCGGTGTTCACTTGAAAATCCAGCAATCCAATCTAAAAAGATAGTACCACCCTTGCCTTGCAAGCTAAAGCTGTCAAAAGTGGCTATTCCCAAAATAGCGAAGGTAGCAAGCGACGGTACTGCGGGCGATAAATTCAAGAATGGCCCCAGCAATACCGATAGAGTCATCAGAAAGATAGATATTGCAACTAAATTTAGGCTAGTCTGGCTCATTGAGAGTTTTTTGAGGATCTGCTTAATCTTTCTTTATTATCATGTGATAGCACAGCTTTTGTATCTAGGTGGTTGTAGCGATCGCCTAATTTTTCATCTTACACCCAATTAAATTACTGGCTTAAATAACGGATGTTTTCTCTATCACTAGAATGATGGCTACTTTTCCAGTCGCAGACATAATGTGACCTTAGTAGGTATAAAACATCCAACAGGAGATGAATATGGCTGAACAATTCAAAAATGGCGATCGGGTTGAATGGAACACTTCACAAGGCAAGACAACTGGCAAAGTAGTAAAAAAACTCACTTCACCTACAGATATTAAAGAACACCATATTGCTGCAAGTCAAGATAATCCTGAGTACTTAGTTGAAAGTGATAAGACAGGAAAACAAGCTGCTCACAAGCCTGATGCTCTTAAGAAAGTAAAGGAGTAATAGTTAATCATGAGCAAAGATGTTAAATCGGTGATTGCCGACTTTCATCAAGTTGTCAATATGACACCCAAGGAACTAGAGTTTTGGCTAGATACGGATGAGTCGCAAACTGTGGGGCAAAAGGATGGCGATGATGAGTCAATCGGTCATAAATCTGGGCGGCGTATCATTCAGCTAAAGTATAAACACTCTTTACGGTGGTTAACTGTTGACGGTTCTCAGTCATCAGTCATCGGTCATCAGCCTTCATGTAAATGTTCAAGTTAAATGCGTAAAAGCTTATGTAATACTAATTTGAAAAAAGAATGTGACAGATATACACTCTCAAACCCATTTTGAATTTTGAATTGCTATAACTTGTGACTGTCAATATTTTGTCAAAACCCTTAATGATTATGAGGGGAATGTTGGGAAACAGCAGTTTGCTGATTTTTATCTCAATCGGCAATTTTCACTTCAGGATTGTGCAATCGATAGCAGATAGCTTTGTCAAATAAAACCCGCTTGAATGATTCATCTAAGCTGATAGTCGTTTCACCACTACCCAGAAACAAGTATCCATCTGGCTTTAATTGCTGCTTGATCTTTTTTAACAAGGCTTTCTTGGTAACAACATCAAAGTAGATTAAAACATTCCGTAAAAAGATAACGTCAAATTGTGGCAGAGATGACCAAGATTGCAAAAGATTCAACTGACGAAAATCAACCATCTGGCGAATTTGTTCCTTTATTTGCCAGTCAGTATCTAGCTTTTGAAAGTAGCGATCGCGAATATTTATAGGTAGTCCACGATTCATTTCAAGCTGGTTATAATGTCCCTCGCGGGCCCGCGCTAAAACCTTACTAGAAAAATCAGTCGCAATTAATTTTACAGGCCAATTGGGAAGCATGGGAAAATGTTCATTAATTAGTATGGCGATACTATAAGGTTCTTGTCCATTAGAGCAGGCAGCACACCAAATGTTGAGCGATCGCTCACTTTCTCGTTGTTTAATTAACTCTGGTAACACATATTTTTTCAGTGCTTCAAAAGGGTGGCTATCACGGAAGAATGAGGTTTCGTTAGTGACTAGCGCCTCGATTGTCTGGACGTGAAGACTATTAAACGGGTGAGTTCGCAAGTAAGTAACCAAATCAGGAATGGAAGCGAATCCTGCCGATTCGATAATTGGCTGCAAATGTAACTCTGCTAAATAGGTTTTATCACCAAACAACACAACGGCTGAATGATGATGAACTAACTCTCGAAGATACTCAAAATCAGTGGTACTTACACCCATAATCTATGTCATTACAGTTCTGAAGGAGGAACTTGATTGAAACGAATTCTGTACATAATTTCATCTGCGATCTCATTAAGTGGAAGAATTTGATTAGCAAGTCCGGCATTAACGACAAAACTAGGCATTCCCCACACGACGCTAGTAGCTTTATCTTGTGCAAGTACCTGTCCACCCGCCTCGCGTATGCACTGACAGCCATGCAACCCATCTTGCCCCATACCTGTGAGGATAACAGCCATCGCCCCAGCCCCGTAAACCTGTGCAACCGATCGCAACAGCACATCGACTGAAGGACGACAAGAATTTTCGGGGGATGCTTGATGGGTAACAAGTCGAACTCCAGTTTTGTCTCGTTGCACGATTAGATGAAAATCTCCTGGGGCAATCCAAGCATGTCCCGGTTTTAGTATTTGTCCAGAAACTGCTTCATCTACTGGGATTTGACACTTGGAAGCTAATTGTTTAGCTAGTAGTTTCGTAAACATTGGCGGCATGTGTTGCACAATCAAAATCGGCACTGATAAATCTGCTGGAAACTCCTTAAGCACTACAGCTAGAGCATTTGGGCCTCCGGTAGAAACTCCAATTGCCACAACCTCCACCTGCTGTATATCGCTACGAAGGGGAAAAATAACTGGATGAGTAATGATGCTTGGTGTTGTGAAAAATGCACCAAATACCTTAATTTTAGGAATTAAATCATCCCGAATATGTTGGGTTGCTGCCTCTACATTTCCTAAGTTACTAGGTTTTGTGGCATAGTCTGAAGCACCTAAAGAAAGAGCTTCTAGGGTTGCGATCGCTCCACTGTATGTGAAGGTACTATACATAATCACTGGTAAGCGTGGATACTTTTGTCGAATAGCGGACAGGGTTTGCAAACCATCCATCTCCGGCATCTCGATATCCAAGATGATCACATCGGGATTAACATGGGAAATCTTGGCAAGGGCAATACGACCGTTAGCCGCGACTCCTACCACCTCCAGTTCTGGATCGCTAGACAAAATTTTACTTACTCGACTCCGTACTACTACGGCGTCATCGACAATTAGTACCCGGATTTTGGGCATTGGGGAATGGGGGACAAGGGGACTAGGGGACTAGGGGACTAGGGGCAGGGGGAAAAGGGGACTAGGGGAGTTTTTATGCTTGTTTATGAGTGTTGAAGACTTATTAATACTTGAACTGATTGACGACTTTCTGCAAATCTACTGCCATTCTAGATAATTCTGTGGCTGCCTCTAATGTATTACTGGTTCCTGTAGTTGTACTTTGAGTATTAAGTGCCACAATTCCAATACTTTTAGCAATATCTGAGGTTCCTTTGGCTGCCTCAGCCATATTTCGACCAATTTCATTTGTTGTTGCTGTTTGTTCCTCAATAGCGCTGGCGATCGTGCTTTGGAAGTCGTTGATTTGATTAATAATAGTAGTAATTTGAGTGATGGCTTGAACGGCGCTTTTTGTATCTGTCTGAATTGCTTCAATTCGCAAGCTGATATCTTCAGTCGCACTTGCCGTTTGTTTGGCTAATTCTTTCACCTCATTTGCGACTACGGCAAATCCTCTACCTGCATCTCCGGCTCTAGCCGCCTCAATCGTAGCATTGAGTGCTAGCAGGTTTGTTTGCCCTGCGATCGAGGTAATGACTTTAATAACTTTACCAATTTCGATGCTGCTTTGACCGAGTTTGTTAATTGTCTCGTTCGTGCGATCGGCTGTTTTAACTGCCTCCGTCGTCACCTTTGCTCCTTGGGTAACGGTCTTAGCAATTTCTCGAATGCTAGCATTCATCTCTTCTACGGCAGTCACCACTGTATTAGTATTCTGACTTACCTGTTCAGCAGAAGCAGAGGCAGAAGTGGCTTGTTCGGCTGTTTGTTCGGCGTTGTCACTCATTTCTTTACTGACTGCGGTCAGTTCTTCAGCCGAAGATGCAACTGCTGTTGCCACCTCTGTCATCTGTCTGATTGAAGACTTGAGGCTGCTAATCATCTGATTTGCATTATCCGTGAGCTGTTTAAACTCTCCTGCATTGCTTGCCTCGATTTGCTTGGACAAATTTCCTTGAGCAACGGCAAGGCTGACCTCATTAATACCTTTTATCTGCTCTCTTAAATTTGTAGACATCTGATTCAAGTTGTCGAGCGATTCTTTCCAATTCCCACCTGCTCCTTTGACAACGGCTTGAGAACCAAGTTTTCCTTCAATACCAATCTCGGATGCTAAACGATTAACTTCGTTAGCAAAGTTTTGATTTAAACTTACCAATTCATTAAAAACTGAGGTGATTTCACCCAGTTCATTATTCTCATCAGCTAAACGGACGGTAAAATCACCGTTTTTTGCCGCCTTAAGTGCTATTAGTAACGCTTGCAATTGCACTTTTATTACACTGTCATCGGTAGGTTGCGAATCTGCACTATCCACCGAGGGAGATTTAGAGTTGGCTGTTTTCCCAGCCCGATTTGTAGTCATTGCAAAGCGCTCCTGAATTATTCGATAATCTGATTTGTTAAATTAACATCTAGAATTTTCTCGGCGTCTAGAATTAACAGAAATCCCTCTGAGAGCGGGTAAGCTCCTGCTAGCATCTGACGCATTCTACCTTTTAACGTTGTGGGTGGGGGTTGAAAGGTGTTTTGTGCAAACTCTAAAACATCTCCCACATCATCGACGAGCAGACTGACTATTTCACCATCACAACATAGAACGACATTAAATCCTTGGGCTGCATCTCCAAGTTTTGTAGTTGATTGTGTCTGCGGTTCGCTCATCTCTAATCGACGCTGCAAATCGATGACAGTAATAATTTGTCCACGCAAATTAATCAACCCACAAATGTCTGGCGGTGCCAAAGGTACAGGAGTCATCGCTTGTGGACGAATCACTTCTTGAACGTGTTGCACGTCAATACCAAAGTAAACTCCTTTGAGAAAAAATGTGCAAATTTGTTGTTCAACCATGAGTAGCCAGTTGCAGCAAATAAGGGTTAGCAATCCGAATTACAGTTTCAATGTCGATAATTTCTGTGATTTGTCCTTGAATTACAGCACAGAAAAGCACACCAGGTCTACTAGGAATGCCTTTAATGGTTAGTGGTTCTTCCACAATATCAAGAATACGATCAACCACTAGCCCAACACTGAGTTCTGGATAAGGAGAGACAATAATTATCTGGAGCGTTTCTGCAACTGTCGCCAAAGCCTCATCATTAAAGCGATCGCCAACACCAAATATCTTATAAAGATCAATTAGCGGTAGAATTTGACCATAAGACTGATACACATTCTGATTAGCCACTTTTTCGACAGCAGAAGCAAAAATCTCTTCGAGCCGATATGCGATCGCTAGTGGAATGCCCATGCGTGCGCCTTGGGGCCCTTCAAAGAGTAAAATTGTTTGGCGATCGCCTGCTTGCTCTTGACTATTGGCAGCATTTTCGTTCAACAACTGCTTTTGTTTGGCGATTATACCAGTTCGGTTTGCCAGACCGACAACATCAATAATTAATGCCACTGTGCCATCACCTAAAACGGTGGCTCCTGCAAATAGGGATAGCATTTTTAACTGTTTTCCCAAAGGTTTAACTACAATATCTTGGATGTCTTCGATTGTGTCCACAACCAGTCCAAAACTATAATTATCAACTTGCACAATTACCAGACTGAGTGTTTCTAAGTTGCTAACACTATCCTGTTGCAAGACTTCGTTGAGATAAATCAAGGGTACAAGATTACCCCGCAAGCGATACACAGGCACATCGTATAATATCTCAATACTATTGAGTGTTTCTAGGCGTACTAGCTCTTGTAAACTCGCTTGGGGAATAGCATAGCAATCGCCCCCACTTGTAACAATCAATGCTGGAATAATTGCC
The DNA here is from genome assembly GCF_003113895.1 of Nostoc commune NIES-4072. Taxonomy (NCBI): domain Bacteria; kingdom Bacillati; phylum Cyanobacteriota; class Cyanophyceae; order Nostocales; family Nostocaceae; genus Nostoc; species Nostoc commune. The sequence continues at coordinate 906,740 of NZ_BDUD01000001.1, forward strand.
AATGTCAGGGGAATCTTGATTTTGAAAGTCGTTCCTTGTCCCTGTTGGCTGTAAATTTCAATCGTTCCGTTAATCTTCTCAATATTGCTCTTGACAATATCCATCCCAACCCCGCGCCCGGATAGGTGAGTTACCTGTTCAGCAGTCGAGAAGCCGGATAAAAAAATTAAGTCCATCGCTTCTGATTGGCTCATGGTTGCAGCTTGCACGGCGTTGACTAAACCAAGTTGCTGCGCTCGCCCTTTCAGCTGTTCTAAATTCAGACCGCGACCATCATCGCCAATTTCAATATTGACTTTGCCGCTTTCGTGAAAGGCTTTGAGAAATAGCCGTCCTAAGCTTGGCTTTCCACAAGCAACCCGTTCGGCTGGTAATTCAATCCCATGATCAATGCAGTTGCGTACTAAGTGCGTCAAGGGGTCTTTAATTGTTTCAATAATACTTTTGTCTAGTTCGGTATCTGCTCCCTCCATCTCCACCTTAACTTCTTTACCAGAAGCGATCGCCAAATCGCGGGTGACGCGAGGGAACTTTTGCCAAATGGAACTAATTGGTTGTAGTCGAGTTTTCATCACCTCTTCCTGCAACTCGGCTGTAAGTTGGCTCAGATGTTGGCAGGTAGCAGTAAAACTATTATCTTTAAATTTTGTACTAAATCCGATTACCTGATTACGAGCTAAAACGAGTTCACCCACTAGGTTCATCATCTGATCTAGCAGATTAACGTTGACTCGGATATAAGCAGATTCTGATGTTGTCGTTGATATTTCTGTGAGTTCGTTATTGACATCACTACCTGCTGTATCTGGAGCTTCTGCATCTATTTGTGGCGTTTGTGTATTAACAAGCGATTGAGAGGGTTTTAGAGTCTGTTTTGCTTCTGACAATCGGGTTAAAGTTGCGATCAGTGCTGAATAATTGCGATTGCCATCCTGCTTTGTAGCTTGAATTTGAGACAGAATTTGCCGAATGCCGTCAACTGTTTGTAGTAAGATACTAATAATGTCAGGGGTGATTGCGATCGTGCGATCGCGCAGACACGAAAGCAAATTTTCTCCAGCATGAGCAAGTGATTCTAAATTAGGAAACGGTAAAAAGCCGCAATTTCCTTTAAGCGTATGGAGTGAGCGATAAATACGAACTAATGCTTCTCCATTCGCAGATGTTTTTTCTAACTCAATAATATCGCCTTCAATTTGATTCAAATTCTCATAGCTTTCAACGAGAAATGCTTCTATATCATCGTCAATTTCATTTAACTCCATCGGTTAATAAAGTATAAATTTATATATGATTATTTTAATACTAATTTAATATTAACCCTCAACAATCTCTATCTAAAGAGAGATGTTTGCCTTTTCTCAGGCTGAAGACATAATATTTACCTTAATGATATAGTTAAAAAGATCGCAATGTTACAGTTGCTATTCAACTCAAACTTTCAATAATGGTCGTTGTCAATACAGACAATCTTAACAAGTGCAAACAATGCAATGTGCATTCCGCCCCACAACTCTTGGAAACGCTGCGCGTAGCTTGCTTCCCCGTAGGGGTACGCTAACGTCAGTTTCTCAAATCATAACAACCTTGGTATTACTCAAATTATGTCAAGCAGGTATGCCTCAAAATGTATCTTAATGGCATGAGCCTGTAAGAAATCGACTGTCTAACCGATATCCAGCACACAATTAATTTTGCATTGGCTTCACAAAGTAAAGCTGGAATTAGATCGGATTTCAAATACTTAACAAATTTTAAAAGCTTCTATAGGACTCATATTTGATTTTTGAACAAAACTCAGTATACCTTTATTCCTTCTTCCCAGTCCTAGTCCCCAATCCCCAGTCCCTTACCTCTACAAGTGATTCAAAAATCAAATCGGATTGCTATATTATTAAAATTTTTTGCTTCACAGCATTATAGTTTCAGCGAGTTTGATAATTTTTCCGAAACTATTATTGATAATTGTAAAATTATATTTATTTCTTCTTTAATTCATTCCTTTTAATTAATAATATAGGCTAACTAGTCTATATTATTAATTGTTAAGCTAAAGCATAAAAGGACAAAGCTGATGGCAATGGTTTTGATTATCGATGATGCAGCTTTTTCTCGCAGAATGATCCGTAAGTTTCTGCAAATAGATGGTTATGAAATTATCGAAGCAACTAATGGGCGTGAGGGGTTAGAAATGGTTGACAACCATAAACCAAATTGTGTATTAGCGGATCTTCTAATGCCAGATATGAATGGGTTTGAATTTCTGAAAGCTATGCAAGATAAAAAATTAAAGATTCCGATCATTATCATTTCCGCCGATATCCAAGATGGCGCACGCAATCAAAGCTATAACCTGGGGGCAGTTAACTTTATTAATAAACCGCCAAAAGAAAGTGAATTGCGAAAGGCAGTCCGAGAAGTTCTTAATACTAAGGAATAAGTTTTCATGAGTGTGACAGCAGAAGAACTGGATGCCCTACAAGAGTTAATTAATATTGGAGTCGGTCGAGCAGCAAGTCTACTTAATGAAATGGTAGACTCTCACATTCGTCTAAAAATTCCGGTTGTTAAAGTCTTAACTGCTAACGAAGCATATCAAGAGTTAACAAAACGATTTCAGGATGATACTTTAGCATCTGTAAAACTACGCTTTACAGGTTCTTTCTATGGCACTGCTAGCTTAATTTTTCCAACTGACAGTGCATCAACATTGGTTGCAGTGCTTACAGGTGAAGAACCAGGATCGGCTGACCTAGATGCAGTCAAAATTGGCACCCTGAGCGAAATTGGGAACATTGTCATAAATGGGGTAATGGGTTCACTCAGTAATGTGCTAAAGAAGCATCTAAACTACACATTGCCCGTTTATTTAGAAGATACCCTTGAAAATTTATTATTATCTGCATACGAGAGCGATTCAAAAATCCTACTGGCGCAAGCCAGTTTCACAATTGAACGCTTTGAAATTATCGGAGATATTATTTTAATCTTTCTGGTTGGCACTTTTGATGCGCTGATAAATGCAATGAATGAGTAAAATCGAAATAATTCAATAATATAATTATAGTACAAATAGTTTTAATAAATATTAAAAGACTTTGATAATGCAATGAATATAATTGAACAAGCTCAGGAAAAATTCAGCCTTTTAGATAAAATTCCCTTAGGAGCTTTTGTTCTAAAATCAGATTATATTGTTATCTTCTGGAACTCCTGCTTAGAGGAATGGACAAAAATTCCGAAAAGTAAAATTTTGGGAATTTCTATTCAGGAATATTTTCCTCATCTGAATCAACCTCGCTACGCTAGCCGTTTGCACCAAATTTTTCAAGGCGGGCCTCCGACAATTTTTTCTTCTCAACTGCATAAATATATCATTCCAGTACCTATATCTCAAGATAAATACCGCATTCAACACACAACTGTTACTGCTGTATCTGCGTTTCATGGAGATGGATTTTATGCTCTGTTTTCAATTGAAGATTTGACAGATTTAACGTTCCGAGTTCAGGAATATAAAAATCTACGCGATCAGGCTCTAGCAATAGCAGAAGAACGCCAACGAGCGAAAGAAGCTGCTGAGAGAGCAAATCGCATAAAAGATGAATTTTTAGCAATTGTTTCTCATGAACTTCGTTCTCCTCTTAATCCAATTTTAGGGTGGGCAAAGCTATTAAAGAATCGCTCATTAAACGAAGCTACTACTGTACGTGCCCTAGAAACCATCGAACGAAATGCTGAATTACAGGCTCAGTTGATTGAAGATTTGTTAGATATCTCTCGTATTCTCCGGGGCAAGCTAGCACTTAATTTAGAAAGGGTTAATCTTGTTTTTACTGTTCAAGCTGCCTTAGAGACAGTGCAATTGGCAGCAGAAGCAAAGTCCGTTCAAATTAATCTTCATTTAGATACAGGAATTGGACAGGTTAAGGGTGATAGTAGTCGTATTCAACAAATTATTTGGAATCTGCTTTCTAACGCTGTTAAATTCACACCATCCGGCGGACAGGTAGAAGTTTACTTAAAACAGATTAATTCTGAGATACAACTGAAAGTTAGTGACACAGGTAAAGGTATTAGTCCTGACTTTCTACCATACGTATTTGAATATTTCCGTCAGGCAGATAGTAGTACAACCCGAAGTTTTGGTGGACTAGGACTTGGTTTAGCGATTGTGCGCCAACTTGTTGAATTACATGGCGGTACAGTTTCGGCAGAAAGCGCTGGAGAAGGACTTGGTGCAACGTTTACGGTTTGCCTACCCGTGTTTGAACATGTGGAATTAGAAAGAGAAAATCACAATGTATCAGAAGATTTCTATCCATCTTGTATGCTTTATGCTCCACTAGAAGGAATACGTTTGTTAATTGTAGATGATAATACTGATACCCGTGAGTTTCTAAGTTTTTTATTGGAACAGCAGGGAGCAATTGTAACGCTTGCAGCATCAGCCAGTGAAGCACTGACTGCAATTATGCAGTCAAAGCCAGATTTGCTGTTAAGTGATTTAGGTATGCCAAATGTTGACGGTTACACTTTGATCAGAAAGTTACGAGCAATGCCCGCGAATTTAGGTGGACAAATTCCCGCGATCGCTCTTAGTGCTTACGCCGCAGAAACCACACAAAAACAGGTTTTTACAGCCGGATTTCAACTCCATATCGCTAAACCAGCCGATCCTGCCAGATTGGTAGCTGCGATCGCAGCCCTTGTGAAGAATTGAACTTTTAAAAGTCATTAAGTTTGCAGCATTCTCTAACCTAGTTCTACACTTGTCACAGCAAAGATGCGATAAATGGGTAAATTAGGAATTTCTTTAGTGTACATCCGAGCAGTTTGAGAGACTGGCTGCAATTGGTAACGTTGAACTAGGTCAATCGCTTGTAGATTTGCATCCGGCACATCAAAAAACACTGGAGCATGAGGATTTTGTGCAAGCAAGGCTTGAAACAATGCTTCAGCAATCTGTTCATCATTAGCAAATAGTGGCCCAACCCTAAAACCTGTATGGGCAGGTCGGATAACTCCGTAACCAGCAAGATATCCATTTTTGAGAAACCCGAAAGCAGTACTTTCTGGCTGTTCAATCCAATGTTGCAGAAATAGCGATCGCTTAGAAGGAAAAAATTGGCGATCGTAAGCCACCAAATCTTCAAAAGGCACTGTTTTCAGATCCACGATTCCAGCAGGCACAACACCGCCACCTACCGCTTCATAACGAATATGGTTATAAGCGATTTGGAAACCAGACTTTTTGTAGTTATCTTGTTGAGCTACTGCACCATCCAAGCCGATGTTACGATCGGCACCCAGATAGTCCATTGCTGTCTTCCAAATTTTTATACCCAACCCCTGCCCACGAAACTGGGGTTTCACAACGTAAAAACCTATAACGGCAAAGTGTGGATCGTAAGCAACAGCAGAAATGCACCCCACCGGCTCACCATTCAACTCACCCAAGAAAAAACCGCTCTCGTCACTTTGATAAAAAGATTGAGCATCATACTTTCCTGGATTCCAACCTTCGGTTGCTGCCCAAGTAATCGCCAAATCCATTTCCGACCTTTTCATTGGGCGGACGACGAAATTCTCAGTGGTCATAATATCTTCTTACTATAGGAATCCGGTTTGATTTTTGAAAATATACGTAGGATGTGTTAGCACGGAGAGTACGGCATCAAACTCGTGTTCATAGTGCGTTACGAACTCCGTTCTAACACACTCTACAATACTTAATTTCGTTCAAAAATCAAATAGTAATCCTATACTAGGCTGTTAACTATTTAACTTGGCTTTTGCAAACTGAGTGATAACTCTTAATATTACTTTTTTGTATAGCTGCGCTTTCCAGTCCCTTGAGCATCTTTTATTCAAATACTACTGTTTTATTACCATATACTAATACATGATTTTGCAAGTGCGATATCTGACGACAAGGCTAGCGCCAACGCCGTTTTTTTTAGCGGTGATTTTAGGGAAATTCTGACAAATCAAGAGTAAGACTTTGTGCGACACAAATCTAAATAAATTAGTCATGCTTTTGTCACAATTCTGCAATAGCTCTGTCAATATAACGTGTGATGCTATAGCTCTGGGTTAAAAAATAGACTCTCTCTATAGTAAATCCACACACCAGAGTCTACCGAGGAGAATCACTATAAGGCACTAATCCTTATTTGGATGAATCTTCTAATCAAAATTGTCAGAACTCTTATAGTTAGAAGGAACAAAAAGATGAATTGGAAAGTACTTGCTTTGCTCCCTGCCTTGGCTTTAGCTACTGCTGCACCTGCTTATTCTTTAAGCAATAATAAAAGCCACAATATGACTACTGCTACCCAGGTTGCTCAAAATACCCAGGCTGGCGGCACCATGAAAAAGGCTAATGCTGTCCGAAAGGTTAATGCCCGTAAGAATAGTACGGCAAATCGTAGTACCGCACTCACAGTAGGTAGCAGAGGAGAGAGAGTTAAAACTGCTCAAAGTTTGTTAAAACAGCAAGGATTCTATACTGCAAGTGTGAATGGTGTTTTTGATAATAAGACACGTTCAGCCGTGATGAAATTTCAGAAGTCTAAAGGATTAAGAGCCGACGGAATAATTGGACCCCGCACTTTGGCATATCTTAAATAAAATGGTTTCAGCTTCGTAAAGAAAATTATTCGGCGTTGCATATTTACGGGATGATTTGGCAACTTCTAAAATTCCTCCACTTCCAATACTGCACGCTTTGTGCATTTTTAACTCGGCATTGGGTTTAGGGAAAAGGTTAAAGGTTAAAGGTTTTTTCTTTGCCCTTATCCCCAGAGGGGGCCCCACCTTCCCCTTTTCCCCAAAACCCGACAAGTATTGCCCCCACTTCCTCTACCTCAAGAGCTTGCCCCAATTCATCCCACTATTTTGTAACGCCAATTATTCTTGCAGACGAGCAATTACACAGTGCAGAACTTTAATTTCATTAACAATTCGATCCAGTTCTGTGGAGAGTGGAGTTTGTTCTCGAACGGCTTGTAATGTGGGAGTAAAAGTGTTGGAATTGGTAGCAATTTCTGATAACCGAGCAGTATGTAACTGTTCAATTTGGTAGTGAATTGCTTCGAGATAGTTATCCAGCGCTGGTAATGGTTGGGGTGGTTGTCCCTGCCCAAGGGCATCTGCTAAGTTTTCCAAAACTTGGACAATGGTATCAGCAAGTCGCTTTACTTCAGGAAATTGGTACTCACCGCTAAATTCCCGCAGATGTTCTGCTAAAGTTGTTACCGAACTGAAAAAGCCACGAATGTATATCATCAGCGTCATTACAGGTTCGATTTCTCCCTGAATGTGACGAGGTTCGCTGAATAATCGTTGAGCTGCGGCGTTGGCGTTGGCGTTCTCTAGTGCTGCTTGGTGGCGTAGCATGTTGATAGAATCAGCAAACGCATTATGTTCTGGATGGAGATAGTTAGCTATTACCTGTTGAAAGTAAGCAAGATTAGCTCGAATTGTCTTTTCCAGTTGTGCAGGAAGTTGCTGTCGTTCCCAACGAGGAAAAAGCAAATAGCTTCCAAGCAGTGCTAAGACACCCCCAGCGAAGCTATCGAAGATCCGCAATACTCCAACCTTCCAGCCACCTGCACTAATCATGTTAAGTAGCAAGATGATGGCGGGAGTCAGCAAGATGATAAATAAGCTGTAGCTTAACGATCGCACCGACATCGCTACAAATACCAGCAGCAGAAAACAGACTGCACTTGCTAATGAATTCTTAACTAGTAAAACCAGAGCAATACCGATAATTCCACCCAAAATAGTGCCAACGACTCTTTGTACTGTTGTCTGTGACGTTCCGCCAAAGTTGGGTTTAAGTGCAACTAAAGCTGTGAGCGTGATCCAGTAGCCTCTAGGTAGTTGGAATAGCGAGGCAATTAATTCAGCAAAAGTTGTGATTAGTGCGAGGCGCAACGCATGACGAAACAGGACTGAATCAAAAGTGAAATTATTTCGCAGCGTATCAATAATTGTAGAACGTTCTGGTTGGGCTGGCGGAGAAATGTCTCGCTGGGCAATGCTGTTGCGCTGTTTTCCCTGGCTTAAATCTGTAACAATCTCTGCATCAGTATGAATTTGCTCTACTAGTTTTGTCAGACTGGCTGTAATTTTCCCAAGGTTGAGGAGATCGGAATATTCATCTGTCTGAGCATTGATGGTTTGATTGAGGACTTGCGATCGCAGAACTTGCGTTTGGTGTTCTAGTGCTTCAAGACTCCGATCTAAATCCCCTAAGTGAGGTGAGTTTTTTCCTTTGGCGTAGACGCGAAGCGGCTTGTCGTTAGACATCGCTTGTGATAACATTTGCAGAGCGATTGCTGACTGTTCTAGCACTTGCTGAATTTCTGGCTGTAACCGAGAAAATAGTTGATGTTCAGATGCGATCGCTAATAGTTCGTTTAGTGCTATAACAGAATTGACAATTTGATTTATATCCTCAATTAATACGAGTAACTGATTTCCCCGCAGGGTAGCTCCTCTTTGCCTAGTCCAGATAGTTGTCCAGACGCTACGGGCAGATGTTAAGTTTTGAATGACTGTATCCTGAGCTTGCAAAAATCGCTCTTCCCACTGCTGCTGATTTTTTGGATTTAATGCTCTCTGGCTTGCCAAATCCACAAATCTGCTTAATGAGAGATAACAGTTAGCGACTGTCTGTATTGCAGGTACATCAGGACGCACCGCCCACAGTCCCAATGACAAGACAGTTGTCCATATTCCACCAGCTAGACATAGCCCACAGTGTTGAATAAGAGTAGACAGATTAGAAAATGAAGCGAATTTAGCCAGCGCAATTACAAACATGATCGAAGTAATCAAGCTGACAGATGCAGCCACATTGCCATAGAGATTTGCTAAACCTGCTATAAATATTACCAAGAACGTGGTCGGGACAGCTAACCAGAGGTGACTGCTAACCAAACTTGCGATTAGGAACATCACAGTTACCCCAATCGTAGCTGCGATCATAGCGATCGCTCGCTGACGGTAGGCTCCGTCAACATTTACCATCCCAACGAACCAAGCCGCCATAGTGGCGATCGCACTTTCAGCAGCATGACCTGTAATGATTCCAATTCCAATCGGGACACCCAGTATAAAAAGGCTACGCAATCCAGAAGCAATAGCGGGCTTACCTGGCTGGAGTTGAAACTGCTGCAACAACCAACTAAGAGGACGTTTATCTGTAGATGACATTATGAGACTGGCGACTATAACAAAGCGCGATCGCTTCTTAAAGCATTTTAGCCAGATATAACTGATGGCTTTACATTTGCTCCAATCTAAAATCACTCAAATACTACTGCTCTATTACCATAGACATAGACCAATAGACGATTTTGCAAGTGCGATCGGCAAAGACTGAGCCAACAATTTCATCAATTTCATCATGTGCTAGCTCATCACTCAGACATCCAAGTACTGCATCTTCTGAAATTGTTGCCTTTAGTTGATATTGCTCAAAAGGAATTTCTTCTTCCCGTTCATCTTTATAACGACAGACTACCCGCTTTTGGATTCCATATTTTAAAACACAAGGAATCTCTCTCACAGGTTGAATTTCTTCACCTAGTAAGGCATTAAGTAAGGTTGATTTTCCTTTTTATTAGCTGATTCATCTTCGCTTATAAATCAATCAAGTGTTGTTAGTGCGAATACTTCCATCTGGCATAGTAGTGTTGCAAAAGATAGCACCTTCGAACCAAGGATTTTCACTGAGTTTTGCTCCACTCAAGTTGCATCGGGTAAAATTGACATTGCCCATACTAGCTCCTTTAAGATGGGCATCGACCAAGCAAGCATCACTCAAATTAGCACTATCCAGAACAGCATAACGCAAATTAGCTCGTGTCAAATCGACTCCACAGAGATTGGCTCCATACAAGGAAGCTTGCCCAAAATCAGTCTCCCGGAGTTTAGAAGCGCTGAGATTGATATTATCCAAAAGCATTTCGGCGACCACAGCGCCATTCAAAATAATACCGCTCAAGTTGGTACTAGCCAGTTCGTCAGAACCTTCAATGTAGATGTTACTAAAATCCCTCTCCCCAGCAGCATACCTATTCAACAACTCACTGGCATCAACCAATTTTTTACTCATACACTCAACTTCCCGCGTAGGCGTAGCCCGCCGTAGGCATCGCTCTCTTACATTCCTTTTAGTATAAAATCACTCAAATACTACTGTTCTATTACCATATACTAATACACGATTTTGCAAGTGCGATCGCACTGCTCTTGCTAATACAACTCTCTCCAAATCTTTGCCTTTTCTTACCAAATCATCAACTTCATCACGGTGACTAACTCGCACCACATCTTGTTCAATAATTGGGCCTGCATCTAAATCAGCAGTGGCGTAATGAGCAGTTGCACCAATAATTTTTACCCCACGTTCAAAAGCTCGGTGATAGGGGTTTGCTCCGATAAAAGCTGGTAAAAATGAATGATGTATATTAATAATTTGTGGAAATTGACTAATAAAATCTGCACTAACAATCTGCATATATTTTGCCAATACAACTAAATCTATTTTGTACTTGCGTAATAATTCTAATTGTTGGGTTTCTTGTTCTGCTTTATTATCTTTATTGATAGGAATGTGCTGGAAGTCAATATTAAACTGTTCTGCAACTACCTTTAAATTAGAATGGTTACTAATAATTAAAGGAATTTCAGCAATAAATTCTTTGGCGCGTTGTCTCCAAATTAAATCAAATAGACAATGGTCTTGCCGACTTACCCAAATAGCAATGCGTGGTACTGTATCAGAAAAACGTAGTTCCCACTTAGCACCTAAAGGTTGTGCGAACACTCCGTGATGCTTCGCAAACGCACTAAATGCAGGAGCAATAAATTCTCGCGGTAAATTGAACCCATCTAATTGCCATTCAATCCGGGTAAGGAATAATCCAGCAGCAAAATCTGTATGCTGATCTGCATGGATAATATTACCACCATTAGAATAGATGAAATTAGCAAATTTCGCCACCAGTCCCCGTTGATCGGGGCAGGAAATCAGCAATGTTGCTGTCGGATTTGTCATAATAATATCGCCAGATTTTGAATTAATTATTTGCTGTTTGTGGGAGTTGGGTTAGGAATTGTGAGCGGAGGAAGTTTTTGACTATTATCTACAGGTTGTTTCCACTCTGATAGTTCCCGATTCACGGCATTTGCAAAATCTGTAGATACCAACAGTACATTTATATTTCCATCGGGTTTAGCAGTCGGGTCAGCTTGAGCATATAAGAAACGCCCGTTAAAGTTAGATTTACCCAAAATCAACTGATGGCTTTGTCGGTTTTTCAGGGTTATGTTGATGGTTGCTTGGGGTTGATCTAAGGCGAATTCTTTAAGCTCTTTTGGTGGAGTTGAAAGAGTGCGTTCACTATTACCTTTGACCAACAAATCCATCAAATAAGAAACAATGGCATCATTTGCTGGCCCCAATATCGGAGATTTGATTAACCACTTGGGGTTACTACTAGATTCAGGGTTCCGTTCCAGATTCAGAGTGAGTTTTTTTGTCGTGACTGTTAAAGACTGCACATCATCTTCTCCAAAAGAGAAAATTCGCTGCTTTTGCTCCTTGGTTTCTTCTCGCACAGTCGCACCCCGAATTTCATGGAAGTAAACAAAACCACCTAAACCCAACGCTAGCAGTATCAAAATTAAAGTTGTTCTTGGCAATTTCATTTTTAGTCATTTGTCATTGGTAAAGAGTTAATATTTATAACTCCGAACTCTTGTACATACGCGATTAATCGCGTCTCTTCTTACCTTCGTTTCCACCAAATAATAACTGCGATCGCAAACCCAATTAAGGGTAAAAGCAACAGAGATAACAGTATTAAAAGATTGGCTTGTGTGGTTGTCAAGGTTATCCGGCGGTTTTTCGGTTCTTTGGGGCGAATAGAAAGGGGTTGCTGATCCTGTTGACTCAGCCAAGTAACTGAGTTGAGGAATACATCTCCATTTAATTGCTGTTGAAACAAACCATCTGTGGCGAACTCGGAATTTCCTAAAACCACTAACCGGGACTCGGTGGCTGTTTGAGATGAGGGAGCAGGGGAGGCAGGGGAGGCAGAGGAGGCAGGGGGAGTGGGGGAAGCCTTGCTTTTAGTGGTTGGTGATGGGATTGGTGAAGGTGTCGGTGCAGGTTGGGGAGTGGAAGCAGATTTGGGTGTTTGTTTTCTGCTTAAGGCAACGCCCAAGGTTAGAGGCCCTTTGAGGTCTTTACCCTCATTAAACTCTAACTTTTCGCTTTGGAGGTCGCTTTCTGCCCAACTGTTGGGGTAGGGTTTGGTTTTTAGCAGAGGAGTAGCTTCGACACCAGGTACAGAGGTAATTTCCAGTGGTCGGGCAATGGGATAAAAAGAATTACCGTTATCGAAATTTTTGGTAATCGGATGTTGTCCGTATTCTGTCACTAAGGGCGCAGCAGGCCCACGTCCCACGATGCTTCCGCCAGAGACATCGACTGCTAAACGATTGTCCAGACGAACACCCCACTCTTGCAGCAAGCTGTTAAGTTTGGGATCGGTATTAGGATCAATCATCAGCAGTAAGTTACCACCGCGATTAAGATATTCTTGCAAAGCTTTGACTTCACCTTCAAACAGCCCTCGTTTGGGGCCAGCTACTATTACTACAGCCGCATCTTCAGGAACTTTAGAAGTTTCTCCTAAATTCAGGGGTGATGTTGTAAAACTTTTATCGCCTAATGCCTGAACTGCTTGTGATATTGCACCTTTACCAGGTGAAAGTTGGCGTTCGCCATGACCTTGGAGTAAGTAAGCTTTAGCTGTGGTTGAATTTGTTAGTTGTTGCAGACGACTAGTTAATCTGATTTCCGACAGACGCTCATTTTGATTTACTGTTTGTACTAATTGTCGTTTCTCCCCAGATTCTAAATAAACTTCGCCATAATCTTTAACGCCAAACTTCTCTGCAATTCCTGGCCTAGTTTGGGGGTCGATGTACTCATATTTAAATTTTGAGCTTTGACGTTGATAATTTTCTAGTAATTCTCGGTCTTGGGGATTTTGGTTGGTATCAAACACCCACACCTTAACTGGCTGTGGTAGAACCCTTACCAGTTCGCGTGACTGGGGCGCAAGGGTAAATAATTGAGCCTCTGTTAAGTCTGCCCGCAAGTGATAGCGAGTTCCCAAAAAGTTAATCAATCCTAAAATTGCTAACACTGCCAGAGTTGCCACTAAAGCATTAGTACCAGCTTGAGTAGAACGACGCTTCCACCAGTTAGTCTCATAACTTTGCCATATTATCCCCAACCCACTGATGACAATTCCGGTAATTATAAATGCTAATGGGATTAGTCCCCACGATTCAGAGACTAATCCAACTGTTAAGCCGACAGTAATTAGGAACGGGCCCAACCAAAACAGATATTTCCACAGTTTCTTTTTTGCAATTATCTTCATATTTTTAAACTGAAGTGAGGAGTTAGAAGTTCGGAGTTATGAGTAGGGCTTACACAATGACTCTTTGAAACTCTTATTTATTCGCGTCCTTTGTGTCCTTTGCGGTTCGTTTTTTCATTTTTTTACGTAAGTCCTGATGACTTTTAACTCCTCACTCCTAACTTTTAACTCATAACTTATATAACTATTGCCTTTGAAAGCGCAGTGCATCAATTGATTGAGCTGTGAGAAAGATGCCCAAAAATATGTAACTGGCGAATAAAATTAAGGCGCTGGTATCAAAAATGCCTTGAATTAAGGTGTTGTAATGTTTCAGTAATGACAGATAGCCTAATGCTTCGCCCACGGGGCCAGGGACAATTTTGGCGATTAAATCAATCAATAACAATAATAAAATTACTGCAAAGGTGAAAACGGCAGACAGAATTGTACTGTCTGTTAATGAAGAAATAAACATTCCTAAAGATAAAATTGCTGCTGCTAGCAAGATTAATCCAAAATGACCTAGTAAGGGAATTGAGAGCGCCATTGGTGGATTTGATCCACTGATTGCGATCGCTTCAAACACTAGCATGGGTACAACCATCGTGGTAAAAAATGTTAGTACACCTAATAACTTACCTAAAGCTACCGCCCAATTGGTGATTGGTGATGTGGCTAATAATTCTAAAGTGCCGCGCTTACGTTCTTCGGCATAGAGTCCCATCGAGAGAATTGGCAGGATAAATAACAATAGCCAACCCATGCGATCTAAAAATGCCCGGATAAATTCATAAGGGACATCTATCGGCGGTACTGGCACTCCGAGTTGTTGCCCTTGTGCATCTATTGCCGCAACTCCTACCAAAATGCCATCTGGCCCTAGCAAAATCATCACGAAGAATAACCCCGCAATGAACCAAAATATGCCTGCGATCGCATAAGCCAAAGGTGATACAAAATAACTCTGTAACTCTCGGCGATAAATGGCAATAATATTACTCAGCACTACACCCATTTACGCTGCCTCTCTTTCGTTGTCTGCTGCTAAGTCTACCTCAGTCTCGAAATTTTTCTCTTCTGTGGTCAGTTGCAAGAATACATCTTCTAAGGTGGCGTTAACTCGCCGCAGTTCATGTAAACCGAATCCTGCCCGCACTAATGTTGTGGCAATATCTTTTCCTGGTTCTTTTCCCGGTTGCGATATTACCCGCAGGTAAGCGCGATTTGCCTGGGGTTGATGGCCTCCAGTTGTCGGAATTGATTCTATCAAACTCACACCCGCGACTTTTTGCAATACCTGTTTCGCTAAGGCAGCTTCTCCTTCTATTTCCAATTCATACCCGGAACCACCTGTCAACTGAGTCATCAAGTTTTCTGGTGTATTAGTTGCCACGACTTTACCGCGATTGATGATGGCAACGCGGCTACAAGTCATGCTCACTTCTGGCAGAATGTGTGTGGAAAGAATAATTGTGTGAGTACCAGCGAGGCTTTTAATTAGATTCCGCACCTCAATTATTTGTCGGGGATCGAGTCCAACGGTGGGTTCATCTAAAATGATCGCTGGTGGATCGTGGACGATCGCTTGAGCAATTCCTACTCTTTGGCGGTATCCTTTAGAGAGCTTGCGAATAATCACCCGCCGCTTATCTTCTAAATTGCAGCGTTCGATAGCGGCTGTTACCTTGTTGGGGCGATCGCCTGCTGATACTCCCTTAATTCGGGCGACAAAATGCAAAAATCCTTCCACCGTCATCTCTGGATATAACGGCGGTGTTTCCGGTAGATAACCAATGCGTTGGCGTACAGCTAGGGAATTTTCATGGACATCATAACCAGCAATCCGGGCATTTCCATTGGTTGCCGGTAAATAACCAGCCAAAATTCTCATGGTTGTAGTTTTACCAGCGCCATTAGGGCCCAACAACCCTAAAATTTCCCCAGGTTCGACGCTAAAAGTGACATCAGTAATCGCTGGGGTGGAACCGTATATTTTACTTAGATGTTCAACTTCGATCATCGGTATAGTGGCGATCGCAATTTATAGAATACCCAACAATCTTAGATCACGATATTGGGTATGGGGGACTGGCACAAAGATTAGCTGACAAAGGGTAAAGTTCCTGAAAAACTTCTTTCTGTCAAAATAGCTCATAGTCCCCAATCCCAACTTCTACTGGACTGGCGTTCTAGCGGTATTATAAATTACGAATTACGTAACTTGCTTATTGCATGATTGCGCTACCAAGGAATGTTTGCCAAAAAATGAAAGTTAAAACATCTGACTTAACGCAGATTATTGCTCAAGCTAGCTGTTTATCTGAACGTATGGGTAAACAGTTACAAGTTATTGATAGCGAACAACAACTAATATCATGTCTTCAGCGATGGTGTAAGGTAAGTGCTCACGGAAACTGGGAAAAATTCCAGAAGCGGCTACTTTGGGACGGGTTAGATGTTGAGCAAGTACAGCAGGCTTTGCGATCGCTCCCTATAGTGGATAGCCAAGTTTTACCAGTTTGGGCAGAGACTTTGAGGGCGATGATTGAAACCGCTTATAACTTTCATCCCCCATCATTAATTCCGATTAACCCGCAAGAACATATAGCCTTTCAAGAGCTATTGCTACCAGCAATCTCTGTAGCGCGACAGCAGTTATTAACTCGTTTGGGTACTAATTCCCTATCGGACGAGCATCTACCTTTAAAAATACTCTCTAAGTCCTCTTACCTCACCTTTGAGCGTAGCTTGCTGGAAAAACTACTCAATCTCAGTGCTAAAACTTTGACAACAGAATATTCCCGTTCTGTTGCTTTGATGGAAATACAATTACAAAACCAGACTACTCCTCAAGATGAATACAATACTTTTGTGGAGAACCTCTTAGGGGATGGGATGTTAGGGTTTTTCCAGCAATATCCCGTTTTAGGACGCTTAATGGCAACTGCTATTAATTTTTGGGTGGAAGAAATAGCAGATTTTCTCCACCGTCTGCAAGTAGATATTCCAGCAATTCAGCAAACATTTTCACCATCCCAGCCTGATCTAGGAAAAGTCCTTGACGTTCAGCCTTCCCTTTCCGATCCCCATCATCAAGGAAGAACGGTAACTGCCCTTACCTTTGAGTCAGGGCTAAAATTAGTATACAAACCCAAAGGCTTAGGGGCAGAAGTAGCTTTTACTCAGTTCTTAAATTGGTGCAATCAGCAGGATATTTCCTTACTTTTCAAAGTTCTGAAAATATGCGATCGCTCTGATTATGGCTGGGTAGAATATATTGAGCATCTACCCTGTGCAGACAAAGCAGCAGCACAACGATTTTACCAGCGATCGGGAATGCTATTGTGTTTACTGCATATCTTAAGAGTAACTGACTGTCATCATCAGAATTTAGTCGCCAATGGGGAACATTTTATCCTGGTGGATATGGAAACCCTTATGCAACCAGAAGCAAAACTGATAGCAGACTTTCCCCAAGAAACGGAAGTTGAGAAAATAGTAGGTAAACAGTTCTGGGATTCTGTAGTCCGTACCGGATTTCTGCCTCGTTGGGGTTTTCTAGAAAATGGCTGCATTGCTTATCAAAATAATGCCCTCAGCAGATGTCAGAATCATCCCTCTCCTGCACTAACGAACGTACCCATGTTAGATGGTATTCCTCTGGAAGGTGTGGACTATCTTGATGAAATCGTGTGGGGATTTGAACAGATGTATCGTCTGTTAATTTCCCGTAAGCATATTTTACTAGCTGAGGATAGTCCTTTGGCGGCATTGAAAAATGTGCAAGTGCGATTTATGTTTAGGATGAGTAAGGTTTATGCAAAAATTTTAGAACACATTCAATCCCCAAAATGGCTGCGTAATGGAATTGATAGAAGTATAGAAATTGATCACCTAAGTCGAGCATTTCTGGTTATTGACGAAAAACCTCATTATTGGCGGATTTTATCAAATGAACTCCAGGCAATGGAGCAGTTAGATATTCCCTATTTTAGTGCTTGTCCTGGCAGCGATGAACTAGTGTTAGAGCCGGGGAAATCTATTGCAGAGTATTTCCAGGAGCCAAGTTACAAAACTGTGCAGACTCAGCTAGAAAGCTTAAGTACAGAAGATTTAGCGCAACAAGTGGAGATTATTAAAGGTTGTTTTTATGCCGAAGGAAAGACAGTAAATTTACAGGGAAATTCAATCACTCTAGATTCCGTGAAAAGTCAGAGCCATAGCCTGGTTCCTTTGACAAAAGAACAGTTACTGCAAGAAGCAACACGACTGGCAGAGGAGATTCAAGCACGGGCAATTTGGGGAAGTGATGGTAGTGTGAAGTGGATTGGTTTTAACTACTTTCCCAATGCTAAGTGTTTTCAGTTTGAACCTTTGGGTGACAATCTTTACAACGGTAATAGCGGTATTGCTCTATTTTTGGCAGCTTTGGATTATGTGAGGGGAACAAACCAGTTCCGAGAATTGGTGATGGGAGCGTTGTTTTCTACCCGCAAGTTTTTACAGACATTTGATTTTGAATCCCATCGCAGGTTTGTCAGACAAGGAATTGGGGGTGGTATGGGTTTAGGTTCCCTCATTTACGGTTTGGTGACAACTAGCCAATTTCTTAGACAACCTGCACTGATGGAAGATGCAGCGAAGATTGCCAATTTCATTACCCCCGAATTGATTGCGGCTGACCAGCAATTTGATATTATTTATGGGGCATCTGGGGCTATTTTGGGGTTGTTGTCCCTCTATCACCACACTCAAGAGCCAAAGATTTTAGAACCGGCTATTAACTGCGGTCAGCATTTATTAAACCATCAAGTGAAGGCGGCAGGAATACCCCAGGCTTGGAATATTTTACAGCAAGGGCAATATATAGGTTTCTTTCATGGCGCAGGGGGAATTGCTTATGCTCTACTCAGGCTCTATGCTGTCACCGCAGATTCCGCCTATTTAGCAGCAGCAAAGGCAGCAATTACTTATAAGTGGAGTGTCTTTCAACAACAACCAGAAGAAAATATCCAATGCAGTAGGTTTGATATTGCAGAGGAAATTCTTTTAGCACGTTTAGCTAGCTTATCTATATTAAATACAAATGATGTTGATCAAGAATTAGAAATAGTTTTAAGAACGACATGCACAAATGATTTGATTGATGTAGATTCTATTGAGTGCGGTAATTTTGGCAAGATAGAGATGCTGTTGTTAGCTGCACAAAAACTTAACCGCCCAAAGTTACGAGAAGAGGCACTTATAAGAGCTTCTTATATAGTAAATAATGCTCAACTTGTTGGAGGTTATCAGTTTTTAAAATTGCCAAGTTCTGTGTTTAATCCTGGTTTATTTCAAGGGACTACGGGGATTGGTTATGAGTTATTGCGGTTGGTTGAAGATTCCCTTCCTTCAATATTATCCTTTTAGTATCGTGTGCGAATTTTTAAACCTTCTTTTTTTTAAGTTTAACTTCTGCCTTGACAGTAAATTTGAAGTTGTTCACTTCGATTTTTAACTATGTTACTACTCAAGTAGGCTCGGTCAATGAGTAGTTCTGGTAGTTCCGCATTTTGCTTTTGTAAGTCCTGCTCAATTCTATTGGTGAAAAATGCTTTTGGAGCATTAGCTTTAATAATACCAATGGCTCGAATTATTTCGGTGCTAGCTGCTATTGAGTAATCGCTATTAAACTAATGCTAAATACTCCAAAAGTGACAATGGCTAAAACACTTATTTTTCACGTTTATTTCCGAAAGTTTGCGATCTACCGAATGTAGGAAAGCTGACCAGTATGAAGGTCTACTCTAAAGCCCCGATGTGCACGTTTTTGTATGATGGGAGCTGTGGCTCTAAGATTATTCCATATTACTGCGGCTGCTTGCCATGAAATAGGGATACCAGAATCTTTAAGTCGACGCTCGATAAAGGCAATTTCTTGATGATCATCGTGACCTCTCGCAAATTGAGCAAACTCACCATAAGACATTATCTTATAGTTATATAAGATAATGTCTGAATTATAGCTAGTGATATATCTTGGACGACCAGCTATTAATTCTAACTCCTCATCGCCCAATTCTACATCTACATCCTCATCTAAAACCTTTGTTCCATACACTTGCTGTAATAAATGATTGGGTGTAGATCCATCAATATTAGATATAGCTACTGATTTCACCTGGTTAATCGATGGTGAAATTGGGAGATCGGCAAGGGGGGAGGTAAGGACAAATAAAACGATGTCTAGCATGATTTTCCGTACTTGGTATTAATTTACAGTAATTCTCTTCTGAGTTTACACTGAGCAATAAGAGTTTAGTTAGAAAAAAAATCTAAAGAAGAAAGCTTTGTCCAAAGTCCAATTGCCAATTATCACCTAGCCAAGCAGTAATGTTAGTGATATGTGGCCGAAGTTTTCCGATCATAGAAGCAAACCCTTCGGCTTTCTTTGCATAGTCAAAAGCTCGGTCTAATGCCTTACGCACCTCGTTTTTATCTGGTTGTGGCTTATTTAGCTCCTCCTGGGCATCTTCAAAGGCATTGCCAATTTTACGACGGTCTGAGGTTTCTAACTTCGCTAGGATCTCATGTAAGGCATTGAGTTCTGCTTGTATGTCGACGCTTATAGGAATGCCTACACCGTCACACAGATGCTTATCGCTCTCATTATCAGGGGGATTAGTTTTAAAGTACTCGCGCATAAAATTGCGCCCTTCCTTAAGTAAATACTCAAAATCCCATCTCCACAGTTTTACGGTGTTGTCAGCACTTGCAGAAGCCAGCATTTTACCATCGGGGCTGAAGCTGACTCCCAAAACCCGTTCTGTATGCCCAGTTAAGGTTTTAATTTCTTTGCCAGTGGAGGTATCCCACAATTTCACTGTGTTGTCAGCACTTGCAGAAGCCAGCATTTTACCATCGGGGCTGAAGCTGATCCTATTAACCTCGTTTGTATGCTCAGTCAGGGTTTTAATTTCTTTGCCAGTGGAGGTATCCCACAGTTTTACGGTGTTGTCAACACTTGCAGAAGCCAGCATTTTACCATCGGGGCTGAAACTGACCCCCCGAACCACATCTCTATGCCCAGTTAGGGTTTTAATTTCTTTGCCGGTGAAAGTATTCCACAGTTTTACCGTGTTGTCAGCACTTGCAGAAGCCAGCATTGTACCATCGGGGCTGAAGTTGACTCCCCAAACCGCATTTCTATGCCCAGTTAGGGTTTTAATTTCTTTGCCGTTAGAGGTATCCCACAGTTTTACCGTGTTGTCATCACTGGCAGAAGCCAGAATTTTCCCATCGGGGCTGAAGCTAACCCACTTAACACAGTTTGTATGCTCAGTTAGGGTTTTAATTTCTTTGCCGTTAGAGGTATCCCACAGTTTTACCGTGTTGTCATCACTGGCAGAAGCCAGCATTGTACCATCAGGGCTGAAGCTGACCCCCAAAACCCAGTTTGTATGCCCAGTTAGGGTTTTAATTTCTTTGCCGTTAGAGGTATCCCACAGTTTTACTGTGTTGTCAGCACTTGCAGAAGCCAGCATTTTACCATCGGGACTGAAGCTGACCCACCCAACCTCTTCTGTATGCCCAGTTAGGGTTTGAATTTCTTGTCCGGTGGAGGTACTCCACAGTTTTACCGTATTGTCAACACTGGCAGAAGCCAGCATTTTACCATCGGGGCTGAAGTGAACCTCCCAAACCGCATCTGTATGCCCAGTTAGGGTTTTAATTTCTTTGCCGGTGGAAGTATCCCACAGTTTTACCGTGTTGTCATCACTGGCAGAAGCCAGCATTTTACCATCGGGGCTGAAGCTGACCCCCAAAACCGCATCTGTATGCCCAGTTAGGGTTTTAATTTCTTTGCTGGTAGAGGTATCCCACAGTTTCACCGTCTTATCTTTACTGGCAGAAGCCAGCATTTTACCATCGGGGCTGAAGCTGACCCCCCAAACCTCGTTTGTATGTCCAGTTAGGGTTTTAATTTCTTTGCCGGTGGAGATATCCCACAGTTTTACCGTGTTGTCATGACTCGCAGAAGCCAGCATTTTACCATCGGGGCTGAAGTTGACCTCCCAAACCTCGTTTGTATGTCCAGTTAGGGTTTTAATTTCTTTGCCGATGGAAGTATCCCACAGTTTTATCGTCTTGTCATAACTCGCAGAAGCCAGCATTTTACCATTGGGGCTGAAGCTGATCCTATTAACCTCATTTGTATGCCCAGTTAGGGTTTGAATTTCTTGTCCGGTGGAGGTATCCCATAGTTTCACCGTCTTATCTTTACTGGCAGAAGCCAGCATTTTACCATCGGGGCTGAAGCTGACCCGCCAAACCCAGTTTGTATGCCCAGTTAGGGTTTTAATTTCTTGTCTAGTGAAGGTATCCCACAGTTTCACCGTGTGGTCATCACTCGCAGAAGCCAGCATTTTACCATCAGGACTGAAGCTAACCCCATTAACCGAGTTTGCGTGTCCTCCCAAAGTATTGGGTGCGACAACATTGTGAACTGTATTTAATAACGCCAGTTCTACCTGGATGCGGGTATCTTCATCTACGTAAGGTAAACCAAGCATTTTTTCAGCAGCCATTACACTTGATTTGACAGCTTTTCGTCTATCTGAGTACAAAAATCCATCAGAAACTTGAGCTAAGGTATTAATTTGATTGATTTCCTGACTCCACCTTCTGCGTTCTTGCTCTTTTTGTTCGCGATCGCGCAGTTCTATACTAGTCTGGATAAATTCTTCCTCTTCTTCGCACAGATATTCTCGGCGTTCTTTGAGCTTTTGTTCCGCATCCGCCAACGCTACACCCCGCAACAATGCCCCTTCATCTCGCTGCGTCTTTTTCCATTGATCGATTCCTATTCGCAACCGATCTTGCCAAGCGCGAAAAATACGGTCTGTGTTCATCCATTGTTGTAATTGACTCCAATTACGAATCAGCGCTTCATGGACAACCTCCACTGTTTCTTGATCTTCTGGATTACGACTAGTAACTACTAATCGCGCATCTGCTAATTGTTTCACCAATCCCCAGCTTGCTTCACCTAATTCGGCTTTCGTCGCCAATCGCCGCGTATCTTCTGTTCCTTCCCCCGGACGCACTAATTGGATGAAAATTCGCCGTACTTTTTTCTTCTCGTCATCTGTTAAGTTGCCATATTTTTTATCAGCATGGCGAGCTAGGGCACCTTTTACCTCACCTATGTCCTCATAAGCTGCATGAGTTAACTGTTTTCCCTTTCGCTGCTTCCACAATTCTGTTAATGCAAACTCCAACAGAGGTAAATTACCGGGTTCTGACTCTACATCATGCAAAATACGTTTTACCAGTCCCTCTTGAAAAGTTACCTCTAACGTCTTAGCAGGCTTAACAATTACTTGCTCAAGTTCTTCATAATTCATTGACCTGATAAGCTTGATATCAGTTTTTAATAGATCTCCAAAAGGAGGATATAACAGCGCATTTCCCAAGAAATCTGCCCGCATTGTTGCAACTAGTACATGCTTGTAGTGTGATTGAGAAGGACAAGATGGAAAGCTAGCTAATAAAGTATCCAGGAAATTACGGCGAATTTTATGATCCGTGCATAGAGTATAAATTTCTTCAAATTGATCGGCAATTAGCAACACCTGATGCGTGGGATGATTTTGATGAATCTGGCCAAATACATCAGCTAGAAGCACATCTTTATTCTGCAAATATTTTGCTAACTGACGAGCTTGAGCTATCCGTTCAGTAGCATTCAAATCTGGAGTATAAAGTGGAACTAGCGCTAAAGCCAGGGCATGGAAAGGATCTGAATCGGGACGGAAGTGAGTAAATAGCCAGTGACCTTCATTTTGAAGTTTGGGCACCAATCCCGCCAGAACTATCGAAGATTTACCACTTCCAGAAGCACCCAAAACGGGTATAAAATTACAGGTTTGAGTCGCCTCGAAAAGTTCTACTGTACATACCTCACGTCCAAAGAAAAACTCTGCATCATTGGGACTAAAGTGAAACAAACCGCGATAAGGACAAGGAAGATTGTCATCAGCAACATCAACAGATGTAGGTTTTACCTCTTCCCTGTAATAGAAGTAGTTGTAGATAATGTTGTGATCGCCAACCTGAACACCTTTAACTTCACCTTGAAACTCTGTGTGGTTTTTGGGATTATCTTCAGTCATTCAGATACTCCAGTGGCTTTTAAGCAAATTTGTTTTCTTGTTTGTTGTGATCACCGACCTGGGAACCTTTAACTTCACCTTGAAACACTACATTGGTTTTACTTGGTACTGACTCTTTAGGCTTTTCCTGTTTCAGTAACTCCTGTGCTAACTTAATAATTTCTGCATCCTTATCAACTCCTAGATTGATTAACTCTTCTTTAAGCATCGCTTTAAAGGCTTCTGAATCCAGCTTTTTCTCATGCTTGTCTATAATATTGCTATCATCTTCTTTACCCTGTTCAGCAAACTTCTTTTTAATCAACGTTTTCAAACCCTGATAAGCATCTTTAACTGCTGTTCCTGCCGTATCCTTAGTAGCAGCAAGCGCACCAGTACCTAAAGCAGCAACAATGAGAGAAATAGAATCCATTAAAGAAATCTCCTTTGTTTTTTGTGGTTTATCTATATTTATTCTTGTTTTAATAACTGGAATTTCCGCTTGGGAAAGGTTTTCTAGTTTAATCGCCACTAAACCTTCCTGAAACGCTCTTGGAAATACACCTTGAATTTCTGAAGTTGTGTAACCCAATCCATCATAAAAACCTTGAGCGAACTGGATTGCGGATTTATCCTGAATCTCCTGGTTCATGCCAATGGCAAAATTAATATATTTACTAATTGCCTCGGCAGATTTGACAGAGTGGCAAGCATTTAATAGCACACAGTTTACATAATCTGCGTGTAATTCAAACAGCGATGCCAGCCCTTCTGGTGGCACAGCTTTGTTCTGTCCTTCATTATCTTCTAACAACAAACTTCCATCTTCTAAACCGTGTCCGCAGAAATGGACAATTTGGGGTT
The DNA here is from genome assembly GCF_003113895.1 of Nostoc commune NIES-4072. Taxonomy (NCBI): domain Bacteria; kingdom Bacillati; phylum Cyanobacteriota; class Cyanophyceae; order Nostocales; family Nostocaceae; genus Nostoc; species Nostoc commune. The sequence goes on from NZ_BDUD01000001.1 coordinate 931,200, forward strand.
TTTCTTCTGCGATAGCTCTGCGAATATCCTGGGGCCTAACAGCAGTCCTAATATCAACATCAAACGTATCCCGCCTTACGGCACGTCGGATGCATTCTTCAACTTCCCTAATTTCTTTATCCAAGCGCAAACCGTGGGGAATTGCTGCCAGAATCAAGATTTTTTGTGGCTGAGTAGCTTGTTCTTTAACCATCTTCCACTCTTGATGATTGGATTAGACTCTACCAGATTGGGAAGGGATAAATACTACTTCAAAGCTAAATTTAATAATTCCGAAAAGTTGTTCTTTTTGTCATGCTCTCCTAAAGCCAGTTACCAAGATGGATTTATCCCCTTGGACTACACGTTCTTGACAAATGTGCAATTACCTTAACGTCTTACCGATTGTACTAGGGAAAAAACGCGAAAAATCAAAACCTCTCTTTTCTAAGGCTAGGGTGCACACACAATTTTCTTGATCATACAATCACATTGCATCGACTGACAATGCTATTTTCCTCATTCCCCTGCTGTGTATGGGAATAAGGAAAGCTTCATCAAGCTAGGTTTTTAGCACTTGTATGTACACCGTAGCCTCTGAGAAGGAAAGAGGTTTTCCAGATACCGTAAAAAGTCAGGTTAATAATAACTACCAGATTTACGATGCTCCAAAGCAGTGACACCTTCATTTTCCAACACTTCACCGTGATCGATGACGGCATAAATTAACCATCGATCGCCACATTCAAGCTGATTTTGCACCGTACATTCTAAATAGGCTAATGCCTCATTCAAAATCAAACAACCATTAAGAGCAGTTTTTGTGTCAAGATTCGCAAAGGGATTATCGCCTAAAGTGCTGTGACGAGAAAAATACCGTCGGACATTTCTTCCTTCTTTAAGGATATTCAACACAAATTTATCACCAGGATGATGCATTAACTCTGCATTTTGCTCGTTAGCGATCGCAATCATAATTCCTGGCGGGTTAAAAGTTGCCTGCGATACCCAAGAAGTTAAAACCCCTTTGTGAGTTTCTTCATCACGAGTTGTCACAACACACAGAGAACCAATGATCCGCCCCACTGCTTGTTCGGTACGATCTACATGGGCTTCTGTCACAACCTGGCGGGAAGAACGCAGTTTTTTAGTTTTCTTCAAGTTTTGGGCAAATAAAGCACCTGCTTCTTGACACTGCTGAAGAATCTCAGGAGTAGGACTGAAACGCACCCGAAGTGTTTCAAATCCTAGTTGATAATTAGCATCTTTAAGCTTGCTTTCTATTAAATCTATTGCCTCGCCACTCCAACCGTAAGAACCAAATACCCCTGCTAACTTAGTTTTAGCCGCCACAGAGAGAACTATTCCTAAAGCAGTTTGAATTTGAGTAGGTGCATGTCCGCCTAAAGTGGGTGAACCGATAATCAAGCCATCGCAAGTTTCTACAATGCGGTTAATCTCCGCAGAATCGGCTAGTTCACAGTTAATCGATTCTACATTAACTCCATTTTGGATCAAACCTTGAGCGATCGCATTCGCCAGAATTGCTGTATTTCCATAAGCAGAAGCATAAAGCAAAGCGACACTCAATTCTTGAGATTTTTGCCCTTGACACCATTGACGGTAATCATAAGTAAAACGGCTGAGGCTGTAACGGACAACTGGGCCGTGTGCTGGGGCATAACATCTGGCTCCCAAAGCTGACAATTTATCTAAGGCTACTTCAACTTGTTTAGCTTGGGGCGCATGGAGACATTCAAAATAGTAACGACGTTCCGCATCTAACCCTTTCCAATCTTCATCAAACAAAGTATCGTCGCAAATATGAGCGCCAAAAAGTTTATCTGTGTAGAGAATTTTTGTGGCAGCATCATAAGTACAAAGTCCATCCGCCCACCGGGGAGTTGGTACGGTGACAAATGATAGATGATGTCCTTGTCCTAAATCTAGAGTATCCCCCGATCGCACCGCTTGAATACGTGACTCCAATTCGGGAAAGGCGGTTTTGAGAGCATTGGCGGCGGGGCGAGAACAAATTATAGTGGCTTGAGGAACTTGAGAGAGCAATACTTGCAGAGTTGCGCTGCGGTTGGGATTGACATGACCGAGAACAATGTAATCTAGCGTGGTGAAGTTTAAATGTTGTGCAAGTTGCTGAAGGTAAATTTCGGTAAAAGATTCGCCAGGAGGGTCAATTAAAGCCTTTTTATCTGCTTGAATCAGATAAGAATTCGCTGTAGTTCCTCGTTGGCGGGAATACTCCACCTCAAATTTTAATCTGTCCCAAGTCCGCGATCGTAGAATCAGAGTATTTTTACCAATTTCAACAACTTGTACATCTCTGCTATGGTTGGGCGTTAATGTGGCGGCAGTAGACATAATAACCTCTTAATTGGGAATTGGGCATTGGGCATTGGGCATGGGGCATTGGGCATTGGGAATTGGGAATTGGTTATTATCCTTGTCTCCCTTATCTCCCTAATTTCTAACTCTTAACTCCCCACTCCCCACTCCCTACTCCCTCTTTTTAATGACCATTGTTTTGTATTAATTCAGACTTGGCTCGGCTTCTATAGCGTTTAGATACTTCTTGTTCGGGATCGATACCTTCAAAGGTAGGGGGTAGCCAAACTCGGAGGAACAGTAGTACTCCCAGGACTAATAAAAAGGCACAAGTTGCTAATACTTGACTCCAACTTGTTTCTAGAACACCTTTAACAATGACTTCTCGCAAGGCAGAAACGATGGAAACTTCAACAGCTACCCCAATAGATACTCGATGTTCCTGTAGGTAAATAATCAGCAGTCGGAATAGCTCAACTAAGATAAGTAAAAAGAGAATATCGGCAGTAACAGCATGAAAATCTAGAGGCGGGAGTAACGAGAGAAACATATCTCTCACCTGAAGCACCATGAAGCTAAATAAACCGATACACAAAGAAATTACAATCACATCTTGGATAAATTCCAAGGTTCGCACGACGCGCCCACGATTGATTTCGTACATACTAATCGGGGTATTCTCAACAGATTTATACATAGTTTTTTAGAAGACGCGATGAATCGCGTCTGTACAAGAGTGGGTAGAGACGCGATTCATCGCGTCTATGGGGAGACAATGACAATGACCAATGACAAATGACAAATTAGTAATGATTGCCAATTTTGCGGTGATGAGCAGCAGTAAGTGCATGTAAATTAGCAACTCTTCCAGTTTGGACTGTGCTATAAATTACCCAATGATCTCCACAATCCATGCGGCTAGTAATTTCACATTCCATGTAAGCTAAAGCTTCAGCTAAAACGGGCGATTCATTTTTTGCTGGATATGTTTTCACTCCAGCAAAGCGGTCTGCACCAGGAGGAAAACGTTTCAGAAAATGTTTCATTAATCCTTGATATTTGCCTTCTTCTAAAACGTTTAAAACAAAGCGATCGCCAACGTGCATCAAGGATTCAATTGCCCGATCTTTGGATACTGCGATCGCTACTCCTAAAGGCTCAAGACTCGCTTGTGTCACCCAAGAAGCCAACATTGCACTCTGAATTTCTCCTTTTTTGGCGGTGATAATATACAATCCTGTACTAATCCGCCCTAAAGCTTTTTCTAGCTCCGTATTGATAGATTTGATTTGTTTTATGGTGCGATCGCGGGTCAACCATTGACCCATATCTGTCCCCGCTTCATCACAAAGCTGTTCCGTTGCTTGGGTAGGAATTTCCTTAATTAAGATAGGAGTAAAAGCTTCAGTTAATCCCAGTTCTTGAAACTTATTACGTAAAGGATAAACAGGTTCATCATCTCCTCCTCCCGACTCTAATAAACCAATTGCCTGCTTCTTGTGAACAGCAGCTAAAATTGTACTTAAAGCAGCTTGAATCATCACCGAAGATTGCGGTGGCATTGCAATTACTAAACCAGAAGCTTGTGCAACTAATTCTCGAACTTCTTGAGGCTCCGCACTATTAAGGTCTACTAATTCTACTGCTACGCCTGTTCTTGCACATCCATGCGCTATTGTACGGACTAAATGTTCACTATGCCCGTAATCTTCAACATAAAATAGAGCCACTAATGTCTCTGTTTTTGCTTGTTCTAAACTCCAGTTTTGATAGCGTCCAAGCCATTCGGAGATATAGTGTTGTAATAAAGGGCCATGTCCTGTGGCAACTGTTTTTATATCTAACTTTTCAATCCGCTTTAAAGCTGCCAAGACAGACCGGGCATTTGGCCCCATGAGACAATCATAGTAATAGTGAAAATCTTCCTCTATGGAAGTAATATTTTCATCATAGGTGTGGTCATCACAGTAGTGCATCCCAAACACATCGCAAGTGTAAAGAGTGCAAGTTTTGTGATCATAAGTCAAGATTGTGTCAGGCCAGTGTAAATTAGGTGCAGAGATAAATTCTAATTCGTGTCCGTTGCCTAAATCTAATCGCTCTCCACTTTTTACCTGAATAGATTTAAAAGGCTGGTGAACCATATTTTCTAAAAATTGAATAGCCACCTTTGCACCGACAACAGTAATGGAGGGAGCTAATTGCAAAATATCTTTCACTAAGCCACTGTGGTCTGGTTCCGTGTGGCTGATAATTAAGTAATCTATTTTAGCCGGATCAATTAATCCCGCCACTACCTCAAGATATAGATCCTCAAATTTGCGGTGAGATGTGTCAACTAAAGCAACTTTTTCTCCCTGAATTAAGAAAGAATTATAGGTTGTCCCATTGCGTAAACCAAACTCAATATCAAAACGTTCTCTATCCCAGTCGAGACAACGTATAGCAGTCGTTTGAGGAGCAATTTCAACAGTTTCAATCGTCAATCGTCCAGGATTGGAAATAACTTGAGCAAGCTGGGTGAGTGCAACCATTTCTTTTCTCCAAAAAGAATATTATCTGGAGTGAGTGTTATGTTTCCTATATTTACCTGAAATACTCAATTAGTAAAATGCCAATTTCTAAAGCTAATCATCAGAAAGATTTATTTCTCATTTTGATTGGCTTACCATTGAATTTCTCAATGTTTATCATTACTTTTATCTTCAATGATGAATTTGAGAAAATGTAAATTCTAAGTTAGAATGCTGGCACATGTCGTTAACCTTTATTGCTCCTCCTCTACAACAAATTAACAGCGAAATTGCCCGCCATGCTGGTGTTGATTTGTATGTGTTGCGCCTCGATCTCATGCACCCGTGGGTTAACGGCAACAAGTGGTTTAAGCTGAAATACAACCTTTTGGAGGCGAAGGAGAAAAATTTCACGACGTTGCTAACCTTTGGCGGCGCTTATTCCAATCACATTTATGCAACTGCGGCGGCTGGTAATCTTTTCGGTTTTCGCACCATCGGCGTAATTCGTGGCGAGGAGAGGCTACCGTTGAATCCTACGCTGAGTTTTGCTGTACAACAGGGTATGCAGCTTGTGTATCTAAGCCGCGAGATGTATCGACAGCGCAACACACCAAAGTTAGAAGAATATCTGCAACAACGTTTTGGTGAGGTATTTATCATTCCCGAAGGCGGGAGTAATTTAAATGGTGTGCGCGGCTGCACAGAGATAATTGATCGTGCGATCATCACATTTGATCGTATATGCGTAGCCTGCGGTACAGCTACCACATTAGCAGGTATTGCGCTTTCGTTGCATGAAGGACAAAGAGCGATCGCTTTTCCCGTTCTAAAAAATGGCGCATTTCTCGCCCAAGAAATCGAAAGTTTATTGACAAATTACCTCGCCTCTGGTTTACCCGCACCATATACTTCTCCCGCTTCCTGGGAATTGGTATGTGATTACCACTTCGGCGGCTATGCAAAGATGAACAACGATCTGCTATTTTTCAGCCAGCAGTTCACAAAGGAACATGGCGTACCCCTCGATTACGTATATACCGCCAAAATGTTTTACGGAGTGATGGATTTACTAAAGCAGGGATTTTTTTGTAAAGGCGATCGCTTACTGCTGGTACACACAGGCGGCTTACAGGGCAACGTTGGCATGGAAGAAAGGTTGCAGAGGTTTTCTAAAATCTGAGTTGCCACTTAATTACAATTTAGGAAAATTAGGGAAGTTTTGGCTAATTACAAAATTTCCTTTATTGAGTTACGAGGTATTGAAGTTGCAGAAGTATGCCAAATATTTGAGCGGATTAATCAAGCTGGCAAACTTTTGAATATCTTTGATATTGTGGTAGCTAAGACTTTTCGGATTGAGGACAAAAAGAATAATATTTCTGGGTTTTACCTTCGGGAATTAATTAATAATCTTAGAGAGTCTATTGCTAACAGTCAATATGCAAGAGTTGATGATTGGACATTGCTCCAGATGCTAGCTGTAGTAATAAAACTTGAATTTCCCGAAGCTGGGATACAAAATATTACTGATATGTATCTTAATAAGCTAAAAACAGAACATATTGAAGCTGTATGGTCTAATTTTAAAATAGCCGTTGCTAAAACTTTTGATTTCTTTGATAATATTTTGCATATAAAGGGTGGAAGATTAATTCCTTACCGATATTTATACCTGACTATTACAGCATACTTTTATCGGAATGATAAACCAGATTATAGTTTTTTAAATAAGTATTTTTGGTATTATAGTTTTCATAATGCAGATTTACTAACAAATACTACTCACCTCTGGCAACATATATACTTTGTTAATCAACAAAAGGCTAATAGTACTTCTTCATTCAATAAATTTGATATTGATAAGAATTCTCTAAGAAAATCTTTCTACAGTTATAAAGGTCGCTTATCCAGAGCAATACTATCACTTTATGCAAACCACAAGCCGCAAGATTGGGCAAAACCTCATAGAGATGTTTTGTCTGATGTTTATTATTTGCTAACAGATAAACCTAACTTACACCATATATTTCCAGTTAACTTTATTAAGCAAAGTGGCATTGCTAGCCAAATAGAATGTGACAGCTTGATGAATATTGCCTATCTGTCTCAAATCACTAATTTGAAAATTAGCGATAGAAATCCATTAAATTATCTCAAAGAATATGACGAGCCTGATTTAGAAACAGTGCTACGCTCTCATCTTATACCAACGATTATTCTTGAATGGTCAAGAGCCGATGTACTTCCTGAAAACGCCCTAACAATTTTTATTGAAGAAAGGATAAACCTGTTATTAGAGGCTTTGAGACTAAAGTTAGAAGGGATTGAATTTAATATTTTTGATATGGGTAATCACTATATCCCTAAATAAAAGATAACAAAGAGCGTTCCGCAATTGGGAACGCTCTTTTTTGATAAATTCTATTCAGATAATATGAATTTAAATTGAAAATTGCTAATTCTTAAAATTAGGCATGGAGATTTGCTTGTTCTTCCAACCAAGGATCTACAGGTTGCCCATCTTTGCGCCGTAATTCAATTTCCACTACCATCACTTCTTTAGAACCAGGAGGCGCAGGTTTTTTATGGAAAAGAATGTCATAATCTTCTGGATTGTGTTTGTGTTCTTTCAACCATTCCTGTACCTTGGTGGTGGCAAAAAATGATTGCCCCTGTTCAAACATTCGAGTAATCTGCAATTGTAGTGTGTAAGGATTTATCCGACCCATTTTCTACCGCCTTTGTTAAGTTAATTGTAGGACAAGTAATCTGCTTACTCTAGATAATCTAATGTTAGTGCGAAGTACGCACATCTGACACTTTGCATACTGCTATCTGTAGAAACAAAGTCCGAACTTAGTTTGATGAATGCTCTCAGAAAGCGCCTATTTTGCTGCAATTTGTCTTCCAGAGGTTAACAAATTATTATTTGTGGTGTTTGGTTTTCACCTAGTAATGTTATAATGTTATCTCTAAAAAATGTTGAAAACTTGACTGCGCTCCACGACTGAAGTTGTACGTACAGTAAGGGCGAAGGAACAGATTAGTTAAGGATTATTCAGCATTTTCCACTCCCTTTACAACATTTTACTACTTAATTCTGTTATAGATTGGAGAGAGGCACGCCGCTTCAAAAACTGACCAACAGACTGAGATGGTTGTTATGAAGAGCAAAAATAAACCTGTTTTCGCTTTAATTGTAAAAAGCACTATTGTCTTTTTACCCTTACTGCTGTCCCCTGGAATTGCCAGTGGACAATCTGCACCATCACCTTCCCCAGCACTAACTCCTGCTTTGGTGTTATCGAATCAGGAACGGGAAGAATTAGCGCGACTAAGAGCGGAAAAGGGAATTCAACAGCAAGTCCAATCTGATTTTAATAGCGCTTTTAGTCGGACAACTATCTTACTCAATGTCTGGCTAGTTATATTAAGTCTATTTCCAGTCGCAATTATTGCTTTATTTTGGCTCCTGCGACGGGTGGTAATCCGTGAAATTGTTGATAGAGCTATGCAACAATTACAGGGAATGGAAAAATTGCAAAATCAGCTAGCCAGTGCTAAACAAGAGGCTGAAAATCTTATTCAAGAAGCTAAAAAAATAAATTATGAATTAGAAGAGGAAACGGCTAATTTACAAGAAGAGATTAAAAACGAACAAAAAAAATATTTATCTAACCTTACATCTGAACTAAATTTAGCTAAATCACAGGTATTAAGTAGATTAGAAACTGAACTTAAAAAATCTCAAGAAAATATACAAACTTTAGAGTCAGAATTTGCTTCTGGGCTATCTAAGTTAGAGTTTGATGCTCAACAAAAAAGAGATATAGCGCTAGATAATCTAGGAAAAGTAGCATCTGTAATTGCAGAAGAACTATCTAATTTAAAGTTAGGTGTGCAACAACAGCAACAACTAGCTGTTGCTGATTTAGAAGTATCAAGGTCTGAGTTTATATCTCAACTTTTTGGATGGCAGTCTGATGCTCAAAAGCAAAAGGATATAGCTATTGAAAGTTTAACAAATTTGCAGTCAAAATTTGCGGAAGAATTATCTAAATTACAGGTAAATGCTCAGAAACAAAAAGATATCACAGTTGATAATTTAGGAAGATTAGATCAGGAATTAAAATTTCAATTATCTGAATTACAGGTAGATGCTCAAGAACAAAAAAACAAAATTATTGAGAGTTTAACAACATTGCAGTCAGAATTTGCAACTCAACTATCTGAATTACAAGTAGATGCTCAAACACGCAAAGAGCTAATCATTGAAAATTTAGAAAAATCAGGTTCTGAGTTTACTTCGCAATTCTCAGATTTACAATGGAATGCTCAACAGCAAAAGATTCTAATTTTGGAGAAGTTAGAAAGACTAGAAGCTGAGTTTGTCTCTCAACTCTCTGAGTTACAATTGGATGCCCAAGAAAGAAAGGATCTCATCCTTCAGGAACTAACTGAAATTACACCTAAATCTATCCTAGAGGCGGTGAATTATGAAGTTGACGTTGAGATGAAAGCTGCATCCATCCCAGAGGTTGTAAATTCTGAAGTTGAGGAAGAAATACAAGAACAGCCACAACAACCAGAATTCACTGCTGATGAGTATGTACAACAGGGAGATGAGCTATTTTCCCAAAAGCGCTATGAAGATGCGATCGCAGCTTACAACCAAGCGGTTAAAATCCAAGCTGATGAACCTGTAACTTGGTTAAAACGAGGTCTAACTCTAGGGAGATTGAAACGCTATAAAGATGCGATCGCATCATACAATAAAGCTATTGCGATTCAACCAGATTATCATCAAGCTTGGTGCGATCGCGGCGTTGCTTTTGGGAACTTACAACAGCATCAGCAAGCCTTTGACTCATTTGATAAAGCTACACAAATCAAGCCTGATGATGCAGTTGCTTGGTTAAATCGCGGTCTTTCCCTAGTTGCATTAGAACAATATGAAGAGGCAATAGCATCTTTTGAGAAAGCGCTGGAATTCCAACCCAATTCTCCCAAAATCTGGGATAAACGCGGTTATACCTTGGTAAGATTGGGACGCGATGATGAAGCGATCGCTAGTTTTAACAAAGCCTTAGAAATTAACCCAGATTATGCTAGTGCCTATTATAACAAAGCAGCCTGTTACGCACTGCAAAGACAAGTTGAACTATCTCTGTTCACTTTACAACAAGCAATTGAACTTAATCCCAGGTATAAAGAAGACGCAGTAACTGACCTAGATTTTGATGACATTGCCGATGATGAACGCTTTAAAGAGTTAGTTGAACAGTAAAAATCTAAAAGGCATTGGGCATTAGTTATTCCACCCCTGCTCCCCCTGCTTCTCTTCCCCCCACTCCCTACTCCCCACTCCCCCCAACTGGCGGATTCTGTTCCCCAGACATCGCTTTGAGTTTAGATGTAAAAGACTCAGAGCGATCGCTTTTTTCTGGAGTAAATTGCCCGATTGGGGCATGAATGGGAGCAGGTGGGAGTAGTTTTGGCTGTCGTTGATGAGGAATTGGTGATGGTGAAGGCGGTGTACTTTCTTGTGAAGCTTGCCTTTGGCTGATGGCAGATGATAACTGAAACGTTGTTGAAGAAGCAAATTTTCCCGAAACGGCAGACTTCAGGACAGTTTTATTGTCTTTAACTTCCTCCTTCGTTTCTTCATCTACAGATGTTTTTTGTTCGGAACTTTTCAGTTGTAGAGTTGCAGTATTGCTGTGTTGATAGCCGTTGCGAACCTTAGCAGGTGGTAATTGAGGACTCGTAACTTTCTCTACAGTGGGGTTTTTCTTCGCTGGCGGTAGAGCTGGCGCAGGCGATGAAGTCAAGCTTTGGGGAAATTTGCTACAAATCATCCGTTCAAATTCCATGTTGAAATGATATGTAGCCTGATCTCGGCGCTGCCAAAATACTAAAATTTGCTGCACAGAAACAGCTTTATAACGACCTTGATATAGTGCCTCAATCACTGCCAGGTGTAGCCAATTAAGCGGGTATTGAGTTTGCCAACGCTCAACTAGCTCATTGGCAGTATAGCCACTGAGATCGAAACTATAGTTAATTAACAAGGCGATCGCTAAGTTGGCAGAGGTGTCTGGAAGTGTTGTTAACATGGGGCTATTAGCTTTAGGCAATAGGTCTAAGATTTGTCACCCATCGCATATTAGCCTAACGTGCTTTTAACTACATGGTTTTTTTCCCAAGAGTACCAAGCCGATAAGCAGTGTTTCCTATTTTACTTGTCAACTTCCAGAATGCAACCCTATATAGACTGATTTAATGACAGATATTTGCCCAATGGCTACTAATGCCTGATAAACCATTTCTGTGCTGCAACTTTGGCGCGTGTTACCGGACATGAAGGTGCAAGCAGATTGGAATCTAAATAGTTGACAAATGTCTCCTATTTTAATGTGGAGGCAACAGCTTTCCGGCATAGTCGATAATGCTATGATAAATCGTTATAAACTTCTAAAATATCGCTATAAGCCTAAAAATCCTTGGGTACGTCTGTAAAATCAGGTACTGAGATTTTGGGAAAACGATTAATTGCCACTAAAGTTACATACTGGACGCGAATCAACCCCTTCTCTAAGAGTCGCTACGCAAGCTGGAAAGTCTAAAACAACACATTTACTCATTCAAAATTAAGAACGCAATAAATTTAGGGCTGCTGCATCCCTTTTTGAATGCATGAATACGTGAATTCAAGCGTACTCCTACGGAGAAGCAAGCTACGCGTAGCGTCTCGTAGAGAAGCGAGTGGTCATGGGTTTATCTGGCTGGTAGTGTCACACATTCTCATCCAAGATTGTTCCTTCTATATTGGCTCCATCCAAATTTGCTCCGCTTAAATTTGTCTGGTTTAAATCTGCTTGAGTGAGATTTGCCTGGGATAAGTCGGCTACAGTTAAGTCTGCACCGCTCAAATTGGCTCCATCTAAATTCGCCGCTATCAAACTAGCTTCCTGCAAATCCGCTTCACTCAAGTTAGTGTCAATCAGTTTCGCAACCGTCAAATCAGCCTGACTCAAATTAGCTCCATCCAAAATAGCTTCATCCAAAATAGCTCCATCCAAGATAGCTCCGCTTAAGTTGCTACCACTGAGGTCAGCATTGCTCAAATTTGCTCCATTTAAGTCTGCCTCAATCAAACTGGCTTGGGCTAAATTAGCGTGACTTAGATTAGCTCCATCTAAAATTGCTTTATCCAAAATTATGCCACTGAGATTGGCTTCCCTTAAGTTTGCCTCGCTCAAGTTGATACCAGTAAAGTCTCTGACACCTGCGGCATAGTTTTTCAGGAGTTGATCTGCTTTCATATCTGTCGCTGTGTTAAGGAACGTTTAATTGATGCTATCCAGCTTACTCAGATAGGCAGTAAATCCCCAGCACGCGCCACGGAGGATTGGTGTAGTGAATCAAACCGGAGTGAATATCGAATCACCTTTGTCTAGATTAGCCATCCTCAACTACTGGCGCTACTACCTAGAGTTGTGATTTTTTTTCATACTTGGGAGGGATGTTGAAGAATTTAAAAACTTAAACAACGGAATGCTTCCGACTAATAGTCTGTCAAGCTAGTTTTGATGGTTGGTACTAAATACAGCATTTCATTAATTTGTAGCAAATTAAATTTGGCAATGCTAATGCATCGGCTAACAATGCCAACGCATCGGCTAACAACGCCAATGCATCGACTAACAACGCCAATGCATCGACTAACAACGCCAACGCATCGGCTAACAATGCCAATGCATCGACTAACAATGCCAACGCATCGGCTAACAATGCCAATGCATCGACTGACAATACTAATGCGTCCCATTGCATTAAAAACGCTACGATTTTACGCAAAGCTGTACTAAGTACTTTAGTGCTTAAAAAATGAGTACTAAAGTGCTTACTACAAACTTGTCTAATACAGACTTTATGCTACAACGGTTGAGGTTTACGTTTCCCCACCAACCACTACATCTCGAATTCGCAGACTAGGGCCACCACAACCTACTGACAAACCATTTTGCCCTCCCTTACCGCAACCGCCAGATTCATCCCAGTAAAAATCATCACCAATTGCCTCAATATCCGCTAAAGTTTGGAATACATTTCCCGAAAGCGTTACATCCCGCACAGGTTCAGCAATTTTGCCGTTCCTAATCATCCACGCTTCCCCAGCACTGAAGGTGAACATTTCCCCATTCGTCATCCCACCCAACCAATTGCGGGCATACACTCCTTCTTTGATATCGCTGAATAAGTCTTTGACTGGTGTTTTACCCCGTTCAATCCAGGTATTTGTCATCCGCACAATGGGAGTAAAGTGATAGTTGAGACAACGAGCGTTACCCGTAGGCGCTTCCTCCAATTTGCCTGCGGTTTCACGAGAATGTAAACGTCCAACTAAAACTCCATCTTTAATTAGTTGAGTAGTAGTAGCAGGCGTACCTTCATCATCGTAAAAATAGCTACCGCGATGTCCCTCTGGGGCAGCACCATCAAAAATTTGCAGTTCTTCTGGGCCAAATCGGCGTCCGATGGTCATGACTTCCAGAAGATCGGGGTTTTCGTAAGCCATATCGGCCTCAGAAAGATGTCCAAAGGCTTCGTGGACAAACAAACCCGTGAGAATTGGGTCAATTACAACGGTGTAAGTATTGCCTTTCACCGATGGCAGAGATAAAGCTGCGATCGCTCTTTGAGCGGAACTTTTTACCTGTTCATCCAAATCAGTTAAATCTTCATAAGCTTTGCGAGAGCCAGTAGTTTCCCGTCCAGTTTGTACGGTTTCGCCATTTCTGGCAGTAGCCGCAAAGCGCATTTCCATATCCACCCAAGATTGCTCGATCAAAGTGCCTTCTGAGGTAGCTATGATCACTTTTTGGGCGCTGTCACCGTAACGCACCGAGGTAGTGGTAATCCGGGGATCAACACTTTTGAGCAATTCAGTATAGCGATCGCACAATTGTTTTTTCTGCGAGAGTGGGATTTGTCGGGGATCAGTGCCTTTTAAGGGTAGAATGCATACTGCCTGCACAGGGTCAATAGGTGCAAGTAAAGTTTCTTCATCACCAACCATCCGCGCCGCAGCGATCGCTTCTTCTATGCGATCTTTGATTGTCGCCAGTTGGTTAAAGCAGCTCAAACCCCATCCACCTTTATAACAAGCGCGAATATGTCCACCAATGGAGATGCCAACGCTTAGGGTTTCTACCTTGTCGCCACGCAACAAGATATCAGTCCCTTCTGCTTCTTCAAGGCGAATCATCAGATAATCTACACGCTCAGAGTAGCGGGCGATCAGGTCAGAAAGTAAATTTTGTGCGTCAGCAAGTGTAGTCGGCATTTCCAATTAGTAACAATGACTAACTGCATTTATTTTGCAATTAATTGGGGAATATCTGCTACTCAATATTAGGAGTTGCTCATGAGGGGGTAAAAGAAGATCACACAGACAAGCAGAAAAACCAATGCTCCATGCCTTATCTTTAGTACTTCTGAGTTACGGTGGGTAAGAACTCAATGATGTGCTAAGGTAATTAGGTGAGAATAAAATTCGGTTACAGCGTTTGTTTTTAGTATTGACAGGCTTTTCCCTTTTGGTCTTAACAAGCTTGTCTCCGAAATCTAAATCTCTACACACCTATGATTTTGGAGATAACGCATGTCAATTTATGTAGGTAATCTATCCTACGAGGTCACACAAGAAGACCTCACCTCTGTTTTTGCTGAACATGGTTCTGTAAAACGCGTTCAGTTGCCTACTGACCGTGAAACAGGCCGTCCACGCGGCTTTGCTTTCGTAGAGATGGGTACAGAAGCTGAAGAAACAGCCGCCATTGAAGCTCTTGATGGTGCTGAGTGGATGGGACGCGATCTCAAAGTGAACAAGGCCAAACCCAAAGAAGACAGAAGTGGTTCCTTTGGTGGTGGTGGTGATCGTCGCGGCGGCGGCGGTGGTGGATACAACCGAGGACGCTACTAAGCTTTAAGATCAAAAATTAAGTTTTAACGTTTTAAGGGCAGATAATGAATCTGCCCTTTTTGCGCTTCGGTCTACTGGATAGCTTAAAATTGCCCAGTACCAATTAAGTAGGAGATGAAAATGACCCAAGTATTTGTGGGCGAAAATGAAGGAATTGAGTCAGCCTTACGTAGATTTAAGAGGGAAGTTTCCAAAGCAGGTATTTTTCCAGATATGAGAAAGCATCGTCACTTTGAAACGCCTTTAGAAAAACACAAGCGCAAAGAAGTTGCAAGGCACAAACAACGTAAGAGAAATTTCCGTGCCAATTAAAAATAAGCGATACTTACACTAAGGTACACTAACACACTCTCTCATTAGATTCTTAACTGTCGAAGAGGCGATCGCTGTACTGCTACGTATAAAATCTAAAAGGTAGGTTTTGGCAAAGGCATTACTGATTATAGGATGGGCATGTAAATAACGGTGTGTCCCCCAACTGCAAAAAAACTTTTGATTGTTACTTCCAGGATGGCGATCGCTACGCTGAATCTACGAAAATTTGACTGAAAAATTTATTTTTGGCATTCCCTTAGTAGTCTAAAAGACTTTAAAAGATTCGTCTTGGAAAGTTGAGTCAAGACTTTGGGCAAGTAATACTCGAATTGCAACCCTTCTTAGTTAGGAGAAGCGTAAGAAGTAGCATAGAAAACCCAAATTGGTCGGGGCTGGTGAGATGGAAATTAGGCATACATCCATTCCCAGTGACGCACACTATATAGTAGTCGAACTGGAGGGTTTGGGCAGGAATACTTTTACCCCTGCCTTCAAACTCCCCTAGTGATTTTCCTCGAATCCGCAGGTACTAAAGACAATGAGAACAGACAGGTTTGCGGATCTTTGTAGATGAACTATTAGCTCAAAACTATCCATATTGGGCATGGCTAAATGAGCAGAATCACATTTTAGTTGTGTTATTTGCTAATTATAGTGCCTGTTTACGGGAAAATCATTGATAAGTGTGAAACACTATCTTTGACTCAGGAATTGAGATGTGCCCATCATGATTCTATTTTTTGTTGAGTATGATTTAGTAAGTTTGGGGCACTTTTTCCTCTTGAATAGAAAGAGAGCGAATTAACTCCCGAATAACATCGGTTGCTGGTCTTCCCGTCATTGAACAATATTGTTCAAGCTTCTGTGCCTCACTTGATGTGAGATTGATTGTAAGTCGTTTAGCAGCCCATTTTTTATTCATGTAGTAGACAGACAAACTATATTTTTAAACTACTTCTCTAATATCAATCTTTTAAGATGCTACTACAATGGTATAACTAATGACATTTAATTTAAGTAATCATGAAGAAACATATTATGTTTTTCTAAGCAATAGTGAAGAGGTAGAGTGTATTCTCAAATATGAAGTTTAGCTCCTTTTAGGGGAATAATTATAAATAGAATGTAAAAGGAATATTAAAGTAAGAGGCTATTTATAAAGTAAATCTAAAGGGAAAACTCAGTAGAAGACTAACTCGATGATACAAATAGAGAGTACATCTATTGGAACAATGTTTCACAAGACATATTCTACCGATCTCAGCAATGCTGAATGCAGAATCCTTGCTCATCTGATTCCAGAAGCGAAACGGGTGGTCATATTATCACTCCCGGTTCGCCCATTTTTTCAGAAGTTAGATAAAAGTGAGCAAAAGCGTAAAGGCAGAAATCATGTCTCAGTATGAAGAGTTCGATATAACAACGAACAGCTTGTTTAAGGGATAGTAGAGAAGAAATTTGATTAGTCACGTAAACACGCCAACCTAACAATTTAATTTGTTGCGTAACTGCTGATTCTAAAATCTCAAAATCTAGATTTATAGATGTTGATTCTCTCGTTTGAGGTAGTCTATCAAGATACTTCCTAGTTGTTTTTTGATGTTTTGTAACTTGAAGATTAACCAAATTATTGCGATGCTTCCTAAGCTTTCACCTTCCCAATTTCCATGTTTGGGAAAGTGCTTATCAATGAGTTCTTTTACACCCATGCGCTCTAATTGTCTTAGCAGTACAGGTATATCATCTACTCGCTCGTTGGTAATTATAGGTTCTGTATTCATAAACCCGAACATATACCTACTCTGTACCTTTGGATATATGTCGTTGGATATACTTTTTCCTGCTTGTTTTCTCTAACTCATAAAAAAATGGGCGAACCGGGAGTTATTAATTTATAGAACTGCTAAAAGATAGTGCAGATGCTTCCAATAGATGCGGATGGTGGTGTTGCCAAAAACTTAAAATCTCTTCACCAACCTGTTGAGGATAGAAATAGTGAAAAAAATGATATCCTTCTGGGCATTCCCAGAGTTTATCTTCTGGCTTCAACCAATTCAACCAGTCATGCAATACATTTGAGTTGACTACCGGATCGCTCTTGCTACCACATACCATCATTGGCATAGAAACTCCACCTTTGGGTAAATAAACTAACTTAAATAAAGAGTGTGACGAGGGAGATTGTTCTAAATCTTTATCTAAGGCAGCTACTAACTTTTTAGTGGTATGAGGCGGTTGATTTCCAAATAGACTGCGAACGCTGCTTGCTAAAACTAGCTCACGGCTGATACTAAAAAGCTGTCTTTGAAAGTAATAATGAGCTTGCCAATTGTTTGCAGGTTGAGCAGCTACAGCCAGCAAGGTGAGCGATCGCACTTTTTCGGGAAATCTACGCGCAAAGCTTAAAGCGATCGCACCACTCATACCATGACCTGCCAAATGCACGGGGCGATCGCGCCATTCTAAAAACTCATACAGCAACTCCACAGCTTGATCTATGGAACTGGCTTCATCTTTGGTTTGCTGGTATTCCCACTGGGCGATTTTCATATACCCAGATAAGTATTCAAGCAATGGTTTATCAAAACGTTTCAAAATAGGGCTGGCATTTAACCACAGAACATCAAATGAATCAGACATAAATACCTATAACTTCTAAATTATCACTTTCAGTAGGGGCATACAGCTGTGCGTCCCTAATCTCTACAAACTAACCGCACTACCAAACTCATCCCGAATTTTTTCAGCATCAGATTCAGTGTTGCCAGTTTAAGTACCAGAGAATAGATCGATTTTTTTCGACATATTGTCAACCTGATATATAGTTTTACGATTCTCCTTCCCTGCGGGACGCTACGCGAACGCAAGCAATAATTTACGCAAGGATACTTATTTGCCTTGCTTGTTGAAATTTATTATGGGCTTAATGACTTTCTATCTCAATAAACTTAAAGATATCGTATCAGACTTATTGCAAGTATTTATCATTTAATTTGATTGAAGTTTTGTAAAGTATTTCAGGAAACAAACAAATTAAAGAAAAAGCTATACTTGTACAATAAAGAGTACAAGTTGTGGCAAGATGAAAGTTATCTCTTTTAGCGAGGCGAGAAATAGCCTGAAGACGGTTTTAGATCGGGTGACGGAAGATGCCGACTATACGATCATCACCAGACGGGATGCGGATGATGCGGTGGTGATGTCGCTGGAGTTTTTCAATAGTCTGATGGAGACTGTGCATTTACTGAAGTCTCCGACAAATGCAGCCCATTTAGAACGTTCTATTGCTCAATTTAAGCAAGGGAAAGTGGTGGAGCGAGATTTGCTCAATGACTAGAATGCTGGCATGGACAGATGAGGCTTGGGCTGATAATCTTTACTGGCAAGGGCAAGACAAGAAGACACTCAAAAGAATCAATAAATTGATTCAAGAGACGATGCGGATGCCTTTTGAGGGTATAGGTAAGCCAGAACCTCTACGGGAAAATTTAGCTGGCTTTTGGTCGCGGCGAATTGATGATGCAAATCGTTTGGTTTATGCGGTGGAGGATGTTTATCTAACGATTATTTCTTGTCGATACCATTATTAAACTCTATCGACTCAAACTAAGTGCCTTACGATATCCTTACAAAATGTTCCTGATGATTACTGGTTTCAAAAATTACTTCTGTAAAGGAAGCTAGAGGAAGTAAATTTTTTGTGCATTTATGAAATTAATCCAAATACTAAAAGTAGCTGTAATTCCTGTTTTGACTGTATTTGGCTTTGTGTCTGCATCAAACATAGCACTAGCCGACTACTTAAATAGTCAGGGGTCAGGAGGTGATTACCGTTATGAATTATGGGCTACCGATGATAATAATTATTACTATTTGAAAGTTTGGCTATATGAAGCAAGTCAAAACAGTGACCCATATACCACAACTAGAAGTTTTACCTCTAGTAGAGAAGCTTTAATTTATTTTGATTGTAGTTACGCTGAGAAAAATTTACCAGAATGTTCTCAATGAGAATTTTGAACCGCCCTCAAAATAATTCGTAATTCGTAATTGAATTCTTTAATTACGAATTACAAATTACAAATTACGCTTCAGCTGGTTGATATTCTTGTTGTCTTTCTACAAAAGTCTGTACACGGGTGCGGTAGTTTCTCACAGTCTCATCTACCCATTCGCGATCGTTGCTATTTGCATACAAATGCACCAGTGGTTCGCTGGCATCTGGTAAAACTAACAGCCAACTGTCATCGTAGGGTTGACAGATTTTCACTCCATCGATAAGTTCTAGGTTTTGGGCTGGATGAGTTTCGACTAAGTAACGCATCAAAGCACCCTTAGCTGTCCACGGGCAGCGTATTGTATAACTTTTGTGAATTACACGGGGCAATTCTGACCGCGCAGCAGCAAGCGATCGCTCTTGTATAGTCAACATCTCAATTATCTTCGCAATGCAGAACATAGAATCAAATCCCGGATGCAGTTGCGGGAAAATAAAACCAGTATCTCCACTACCTCCTAGTACCACATTCGGGTTTTTCTGACAAGCTTCCATTAAAGCTGTAGGGTTGGCTTTAGTACGAATCACTCTACCATCGTGGCGGCGGGCGACTTGTTCAATAGCACTGGAAGCATGAACTGGCACTACTACCGTTCCTCTGGGGTTAGCCGTCAGAATCATGTCTACCATCAGTGCTGTTAACATTTCCCCACGGATTGGGTAGCCTGATTCATCAACTAAAATTAGTTGTTCTCCATTAGCGGATACTTGCACACCAAAGTTTGCTTTCAATGCCTCCACTACATGACCTAACTGAGTCAGCAATCCTTCGCGATCGGTAATTGACATCGCCGTTTTATTGACACTGGCATTCAGTACCACTGCATCAGCGCCAAATTTATCCAACATTTGGGGTAAAACTGCCCCCGATACTGCATAAACATAGTCAATCACAACTTTTGCGCGGCTGTTACGGAGTGTATGAACATGCAACAGTTTCTCAAAAGCAGTGCAGTAGCGATCCATGACTTGGCTAGGATAAGATACATCGCCAATTTCATGAATTAGCGCCCGCCGCATATCTTCCTTAAAATAAGCCCCTTCAATTTTCTTTTCCAGGGCTTTGGTGATATTAATCCCCTTGGCATCCATGAATTCAATCAAAATGTAGTCAGGGCGATCGGGGTGTACCCGCACATGAATACCACCAGCTACCGACATTGTGGGTATAACCGTGCGGGCAATGGGGATAGCTGTAGCATCGAGGTTTTGAATATCAATACCTACTGACATCAAACCAGCAATCAGCGATCGCGTCACCATCCGAGAGATATTACGCTGGTCACGGGAAACCGTTACCTTAGAACCAGGTTTTAACGTAGAACCGTAAGCAGATCCCAGTTTCACGGCGAATTCTGGGGTGATGTCAATATTAGCTAATCCTTGGACACCACGTTGACCGAATAAATTCCGTTGGGCGGTATTTCCCCAAATCAAATTAATGTTTAAAACTGCCCCTGACTCAATTTTTTTACTGGGCCAAACGCGCACACCGGGGCTAATTTGGGCTTCTTCTCCCACCGTGGAAAGCGAACCCACAACAGCAGCTTCTAATACATGGGCGCGGCGGTCTACACGAGCGCCACGGGAAATTACACAAGCAGAAAGATGTGCTTCATCACCAATAAATGCCCCATTCCACACTATCGGACGTTTGAGATTTGCATCAGCGCCAATAGTGACATTATCACCAACTACGGTTCCTGCTTCAATCTGGACTCTTGCACCGATGCGGCAATTATCACCAATCACTGCTGGAGTTTCAATCACAGCCGTCTGGTCGATATAAGTATTTTGGCCCACCCATAACTCATGAGAAACTTCTTTATAGGCAAAATCGAGATTTACCTTCCGATCTAGTGCATCATATTGAGCTTCCCGATAAGCATCTAAGTGACCAACATCACACCAGTAACCTTGAGCAATGTAACCATACATTGGCTCATCTTTTGCTAGGAGTAAGGGGAATAAGTCTTTAGAAAAGTCACATTCAATATTTGCTGGCAGATATTCTAAAACTTCTGGTTCGAGAATGTAAGTACCAGTGTTGACGGTATCGGAAAAAATTTCACTACTAGAAGGTTTTTCTAAAAACCGCCGAATTCGTCTTTCCTCATCGGTAATCACCACCCCAAACTCAATCGGGTTGGGAACCCTGGTTAAAATCAAAGTAGCTTTCGACTTATTTTGTTTGTGAAATGCGATCGCAGCCGTGAGGTCAAAATCTGTTATGCTATCGCCGCTAATGACTAAAAAAGTTTCATCAAGAAGTTCAGCAATGTTTTTCACACAGCCTGCTGTACCTAGAGGCTGATCTTCTTCGACGGCATAAGTCATTTGGACACCAAAATCACTGCCATCTTGAAAATAGTCTCGCAAGACATCAGGTAAATAATGCAATGTCGCAATAACTTCTGTAATTTGATGTCGTTTGAGGAGATTGATAATATGTTCGGCTATTGGTCGATTAAGGATCGGCACCATCGGTTTAGGCAGATCGCAAGTTAACGGGCGAAGCCGCGTTCCCGAACCCCCCGCCATTAGTACTGCACGCATAAATCCTCCTTAACTTAGTTACAGCCTTCGCTGCTTGAAAACGTGTCAGATATATTTTCTTCTTCTTTATCTAGTCTGCTATGGATATCGATATTTGAGGAACTTCCACAAGATGCATTACCGCAGGGCGGAAGTCAAAAATCAAAAGTCAAAAGTCAAAAATTTTGTACAAGGCTTTTGCAATATCTTGCACCTCCCTATCCCGCCTGAGAATTTATTCTCAGGCTAATAGTGCAAGTCCACTAAGCGTGGACTACAATTTTTACTCAGTCTTCTTTAGAAGACTTTAGCTATAAGCCTCAGAATTCATTCTGAGGCGGTCGTCGGGACTGATGCAAGTTCTGAGTTTTGCAAGTTTTCAAATGGTAGCTTTATTTCCGCCCCACTGTACTAAATTGGGCATGAGGTGCAGAAGAAAAAGAGCTAATTATTTTATTATCTCCCTGCCCCCTGCTTCTTCCCCACTCCCCACCTTATTGGCAATGATAAAGTTTATATTCGTAGCCATCTATGTTAGGCATTGATTGAGTATCAGGTATAACGCAGGTTTTGACGGCTTCTGCTACGGGTGCGTGAAAGTTTACCAGCCACAAGTCAAAAGGTCGTGGTAATTGATTTAAAGTATTTTCCAAAGCAATGGTGGAAGTATTTAGGTCTTTGTCTTGATGAGCAAGGAGAAACAGAGGTTTTTGGAGTGAATTGGCAAGTTTTATCTCCCTAGCAACTCCGATCATTTCCCCGGTGTGTACATAAGTTCTGTGGGTGGCGGCAATTAGTACAGGTGTTGCAGATGTTTGTTGAATCAGTTGCACAAACAGGTCAGGGCGATAATATTTTTGATAGCCGAGATTGCAGATTACTGTAACTGCACTGAAAAATCCCATTAGCCAAATTAACATCACGGCTTTTTTACCGTTTACTCCCCATTTACCTATGCTTTTTATTTCCTTGGGAGGATGCCAACAAACTGCGAGGCTTGCGCCCAGTAAAACAACGATCGCAGGAAAGTAAACAAAGTTATATCTAGCACCCCTAGTCAGGTCAATCCCTAAAAAGTACGTAAAGATAAAGAATAAAGCGATCGCACTGCTCACTACTCCAGCAAACACCTGAATCATAATCCGGTTTTCTGGGTGCTGTAGTTGAATCTTGATCGCACGCAGCAAAATTGGTACTGCCCAAATAAAGAAAGTCAACATCACTATTCCAGAAGGAATCACAACCAAAGCTTGAGAAGATTCAACTGGTAATAGGGAAATCATTGCAATCAATGTTCCTAAAGCTTGAAAAATTGGGCTTAACCACTCTAGTCCAACACGCGAACCTCGAATCCACTCGGTCAAATTATCACGATTTCTATTCTCTAAAAAGATTGGTAGCCAAATTAAACCCGCCACACAAGTACCTACAGCAACGGCATAGATGCGCCGCCAAGGAGGAGAGAAGAAAAGAGAAAATTTGTTGCTAGTTTGCAATTGAAGCCAAGCAAGAAAAATCAAAACTACGGCTTCTGTGCAGAGGGTGAGGCTGAAGAAATAATGAGTAGCAAAACCTAAAGCATTAATTCCTACCCATAAAAGTGCTACCCATATAGGTAAAGGTGTGTGATTTTGAATATGACGTGTAGCAATTACTAAGCAAGTGAGGGAAGCAGCTACCCATAAGGCTGCCAAACTGTAATGGCGTGCTTCTTGTGCTAAAAATACGCCATAGGGTGATACTGCCATCATGGCAGCAGTCAAGTGTCCCACTAATTTTGAGCGAAACGCTACCTTACCCAATAAGTAAACACACGGTATGGAAGCAGCACCAAATATAGCTGGTAGCGATCGCGCCCCAAACAATGATACTAATCCTCCATCGCTAGGAAATAATTTCATCCATAGGTAAGCCAGCACAAAATACAGTGGTGGATGATTATCTTGTGTGACTAAGTTATGAACCACATCACCAATACTAGCTGCTGGGTTTGGTTGCAGTGGTTGTAATAAAATATCAGGTGCGATCGCTTGATCTAGGGGTACTGATAAAAAAGTATTCCCCAAGCTAAACACCAAGGTGGCAAACTCATCAGTCCAAGGAGGCTTTGCAGTCAAGTTGGTTAGACGTAAACTGATGCCGATGATCAACCACACTAAGTTCAGCAAAGTGTGAAGCCAGAAAGGAGGGAGGCGAAACTGCCAATTATGCCAATACTTGCGTTGTGAGGTAGAATTTGCATCTACTATGGGCAGAAAACGGGCACCATAAACAGGTAGCAACGAGATAATTTTTCTGTAAAAATCAAATGCACCTTGGAAAAAAGCTCTCATTGCCGGGCCTCACACGAATGGACTTGTAGATTTGACGTTTTAGATTTTAGTTCGTTCTAAAGTCTAAGAACAAAAATCAAAATCTCAAATCCCTCGTTGTGATTATTTCACATCAGTGACGCGCCAGCTAAGTTTCAAATTAATCCAGAAATTCCAGACGGTAGCAACTGCGATCGCAATAAAGTTGGCAATATAACGGTTAGGAATAAGAAAATTAAATACCAGATTTAATATCAGTACATTTAATACTAATCCAGCAAGACAAATGGCGTTGAATTTCACAAACCGCTTCAGGCGTTGCTGCCATTCTTGCTGTCTGGCGCTGACATCAGCAAATGTCCAAGCATCATTCCAAAAGAAATTATTTAAAATTGCAATCTCACCAGCAAGAATTTTGCTGCGTGTTAGAGGCCAAGCCAAGGTAGTTGGATCACTGAGCAAGTAAAGGATTGCCATATCTACAAATACGCCACTAAAGCCAACCAACCCAAAGCGGACGAATCGACCAACTGGGAAATTGACTTTTCTATTCAATCGTCCTACCCGTCCTGTGGATAGCCGTAACCTTACTAAGTGGTGGATATAATCTACATATTGCTTCCACGTCACCTTACTCTCACCCTCTTTGCGTTCGCAGAACACATACCCAACTTCGGCAACTTGGTCTACCTTTCCCCGTCCGATTACTTCTAGGAGAATTTTATATCCAACTGGATTGAGTGTTGCATTTGCGATCGCACTCCGACGCACCATAAAATAACCACTCATCGGGTCAGAAACTCTTCCCAGTACTCCCGGTAAGATCACCAAGCCCAACAACTGAGCGCCACGAGACAAGATACGCCTAACAATACTCCAGCTACTGACGCCGCCTCCGTCCACATGACGACTGGCTACTGCCAAATCTGCTCCCTGCTCAACACTACGCAACAGTTGCATCAGCACCTCTGGTGGATGTTGCAAATCTCCATCAATCACCCCCAAAACATTCCCTGTGGCTGCTTGCCACCCACGAATCACCGCACTTGATAGGCCCCGTTCCTGTTGCCGTCGCATCACCCGCAACTGAGGGTATTCTGTCGTCAAGGATTGTGCTATTTCCCAAGTTCGGTCTGGGCTATCATCGTCTACTACAATCAATTCATAGTGTCCTGGAATAGATTCATCCAGTAACTGACTTAATATGTTGACCACATTCTTGATGTTGTCACGTTCTTTATAAGTAGGAATTACTAGGGAAAGATGGATAGATTCATCATTTATACCTACACTGTTAGGGGGCAACTCTGAAATTTTTAGTGGCCCAGTTGGTACTGTTAACAGTGAGTTGGATGAGTTTGTCTTCATAATTTCACATTACAGAAGGAGGATGTGTAAAAACCGAGAGAAACAAAGCCGAACATCTGCTGGCTTGATTGATTGAACCTGGTTAGTTAATTGATAAATACTTTTATTGCAGTTAGCTGTTTTGAAAAGTTTAGTAATTTCCGCGCCTCAATTCAAAATATTTTTCTAAATTTTATCTAAGCTTTACATTTAACCACTCAATTTTATCGTATATTTATGGAAATTTAAGACTTTTTTATACAAATAATTAATACTGTACTATTAGTTAGCTGAGTCAGCAAATATACTGTTTATCTAGGCTATATGAGGAATTCTGAGTATTAGTAGGTCTATGTTCCAATCCAAAATCATCCGTGAGAAAGAGTAGCTGTAGGGTAGGTTACAGAGATTGTAACGCACCCTATAATGTATACGGTGCGTTAAGCTAAACTATACGAGCTTTTAATTACTTACTAAGTACTAGTTTACAAAATATTAAAATTGGTAGTAAATAAAAAAGTGGTAAATCCGAGTTAAAAGCTAATTGCATCTGAATCCTGAACTCTGACTTCGGAATTCTTTTTGATTCGAGATAAATATCAAGACAAGTTAGTAAATAAACTCGCGCTTTTAAACACTACAATGCTGTGTCCCTACGATAGATGTGCTTTAAATAAAAACTGCTGTGATAACTATATCTCAACCATAAAAACAGCAAAGCAATTCAAAATCTTCGCATAGTGTCTCCTAGAGAAAAAAGGCAATTCTAGCCAGACTTTTGGCGATTGAGAATCTGCAAATTAAATGCATATTACCTTATTAAAGTCAAGTTTTTTCCACTTTTCTAAGAATTTATCATATATATAAAAATAAAGTTAACAAAAATTAATAAAATAGGAAATAAGTATACTATTTAGCAGCCATTGGATAGTAAATATCTCGAAAGTCACAGCATCAAATCCCCCAAGAGGGCATTGCAAAAAAGGTGAGAATTTTGTTTGTTAGTAATTTAATGCTTTTGTTTTATTGCTTGTATTGAGTAAATAAACGTCTATTGTACAGGGTAGATCATGCATATTCCTGATGGATTTGTTTCTGTTCCAGTGGCAGGGGCTACTGGTTTAGTGAGTGTAGCAGCACTATTTATTGCTTTGGAGCGATCGCACTTTTGTGGGCTTGGCTGTTGCGCGTACCAATTCTCCGCTTGGGAGGATTACTCGGTACAGAATTGATTTTTTTGTCATTGTTGGCATTGCCCTTGGGATGGGAACGAGCCAGTTTTTTGCTAGTTCGTTCTCTGATTTGTTTAGTTACAAATATTGGAGCAGAAAGCCCACCAGCAACAGACTAAAAATCCAAAAAATTTTTAGTCTGTTGAGTCCTTTAGGGGTGGGATTTTTGCGTTGCATCCTAGTGGTGCAGTCCCACTACTAGCGAGTTTTTTGGTTAGCGATATACTTTTTGATTGTCTCACTTGAAGCATCACCCGCCGTTCCACAAAAATAACTTCTTGTCCACATTGAAGGCATTCTCAATAAATGTGGAAATTCTTGCCTTAGCACCCTGGAAGTATATCCTTTTAACCTAAACATAATTTGATCAGGAGCTAAAATAGGGGGGCAACTAACAAAAAGATGTACATGGTCTTCCATAATTTCAAGAGCTAGAATCTCGCACTCTAGCTCTTTTGTTTTTTCATAAAGCAACTCCTCAAGCCTGATAGCGACATTTCCAACTAACACCTTTTTTCGTCTTTTTGGTATCCAGACGAAGTGGTAATTAATTAGAGTGACTGATGTTGTCTTGTGTCTGTAATTTCCTGGCATATATAAAGTTTTTGTAAAGTTGTGGTCAATAACTTGTATCTATCAACCATACTGTACTATATTATTTCTGTCATCACAAGGTCGAGCGATGTTAGTCTTAGAAGCGAAATTGAAGGGCAAAGAAAGTCAGTATAGCTTATTAGATGAAGCTATTAAAACGGCTTTATTTATCCGCAACAAAGCTCTAAGACATTGGATAGATAACAAAAATGTCGGTAAAAACGACCTTCAAAAGCTTTGCGCTGTTTTAGCCAAGGAATTTGATTTTGCTGACAAACTCAACTCTATGGCTCGTCAGGCTTCTGCTGATAGAGCTTGGTGTGCTATTAAACGTTTCTACGACAACTGTAAAACTAAAAAACCAGGCAAGAAAGGTTATCCACGATTTAAAAAACGTGGGCATTCTGTAGAATACAAAACTTCAGGATGGGCAATCTCTGCTGACAAGAAATATATCACTTTTACTGATGGTTTCAAGGCAGGAAGATTCAAGTTAGTTGGAACTCGTGACTTAAGCTTTTATTCTACTAAACAAATTAAGCGAATTAGAGTAGTTAAACGAGCAGATGGTTATTACTGTCAATTTTGTGTTGATGTAGAACGCAAAGAACAGCATCAGCACAACAGTAAACAACTAGGAATTGATGTAGGACTTGAATTTTTCTACACTGATTCTGACGGCAAGACAGTCGAAAATCCCAGACTTTTGCGTAAGTCTGAGAAGTCTTTGAAGCGCAAGCAACGTAAAGCTTCAAAATGTAAAAAAGGTTCTTCTAATCGCCGTAAAGCTGTTAGAAAATTAGCTAAAAAGCATCTCAAGGTAAGTAGACAGAGGAAAGACTTTGCTGTTAAGACAGCAAGAACTCTAGTCCAGTCTAGCGACTTGGTAGTTTATGAGGACTTGCAGGTGCGGAACATGGTTAAAAATCATCGTTTAGCTAAATCTATCAGCGATGCTTCATGGTCGCTTTTCACTGATTGGGTAGACTACTACGCTAAAGTTTTTGATACTTGGGCGATAGCAGTTGCACCCCACTACACAAGCCAAGATTGTTTTGTTTGTGGAACACGAGTCAAGAAATCTTTGTCTACTCGTACCCATAGATGTAATTGCTGTGGAACAGTGATGCACCGCGACTTAAATGCAGCTAAACAAATACTGGCGAAAGGAATTAAAAATACGGTAGGGCATACCGAAATTAACGCTTCTGGACAGACCAACCTCTATCTAGGTGGGGAAACTCCTCTAGACAAGTTGACTGGTTGAAAGAAGAATCCCACACCTTGAAGGTGTGGGAGTGTCAATATGAATAGTTTTTTGTTAACCTTACCGCCCCACAGTTTCGGTATCGCCCTTAAAGGTTTACCTATACCAGCACCTTTAAAAGAAAATTTGTTATTAGCAGGGCAATATATGGAAATTTTGCTCTCAGAAGTGACGAGGATGCAGCGTAGCGCTCAATTACGCGGTTTGAATGGAACTACGGCATGGCTGCGCTACGCCAGTGCTGCCATGATTGGAGCCTTGTATCTCCGTAGTCTAGACAGGGCAGAGCGAGTCTATGCAGCAATGGTAACTCGTGGTTACAACGGGCAATTGCCTATAGATTCTACCCTCAGACCAAAAGAGCGTTTTGCCATACTGGCAGCTTGGGCGATCGCTGGTTGTGTAACTCTTGCTTCTTACAGAATTTAGTGCAGTTGTCAATATTGAGTTTGTAAATCTTGAAATCTTTAACTTCTAACCCCCAATCACCAACCCATAATCCCCACCCAGCCGTAGTTGAGGTTGAGAATTTAGCGTATGCCTATTCTCGCCAGGAGCCAGTATTGCAAGAGATTTCTTTTACCTTAAATGCGGGCGATCGGGTGGCGTTGATGGGAGCAACTGGTTCTGGAAAAAGCACCTTGCTGGAGAACCTAATCGGCTTAAAACAACCGCAAACTGGGAAAATTACAATTAATGGCATTCCGGTAGAACCGAAAAATTTACCCCAAGTCCGTCGTCAAATCGGCTTTAGCTTCCAAGATGCCAACGACCAACTATTTATGCCGACCATCTTAGAAGATATCACCTTTGGGCCACGCAACTATGGAATGTCGCAAGCTAAAGCTTGCGATCGCGCCCGGCAGTTATTAGCTGATTTTGGCCTCGAAGCTTACGCCAATCGTTCCGCCCACGAACTCTCTGGTGGACAAAGACGCCTGGCCGCCCTAGCCTCAATTTTAGCCCTAGACCCGACAATTCTAATTTTGGATGAGCCGACTAACGGTCTTGATCCAGCATGGCGGCGACATTTAGCACAGGTATTGTTAAAGTTACCCGTGCAGGTGATGTTAATCGCTTCTCATGACCTACATTGGTTAGGCAGAGTTACTCAACGCGCTTTAGTACTATCTAATGGTCGCATTCAAATAGACAGCAATATTCAGCCACTTTTGCAAGATGGTGCTACTTTAGACCAGTTAGGTTTGCCAATAGGTTGGTAATTTGGGCATGGGGCATGGGGCATAGGGAAGCAGGGGAGCAGGGAGCGTAGCCGAACGAGAGCAAGGGAGATGAATTTTCCCCTCAGCAAGAGTAGCACCCCGCCCCTCTGCCTCTTTTCAATGCCCAATGCCCAATGCCCAATGCCCAATGCCCAATGCCCAATGCCCAATGCCCAATGCCCAATGCCCAATGCCCAATGCTCAATGCCCAATGCCCAATGCCCAATGCCCAATGCCCAATGCCCCTACCTTATTTACCTTATTTATTCGTAATATTGGATACTATATTCTCGGTTTTATTGTTGTCGGGGTGTTAATGTCTGTTTCACATAAATATACTGTTCTTGCTTCTGTTAGCCTAAGCATCACTTTATTCATTACTAGTTGCACTGAAAATAAAGTTTCCCAGTGTCAGCGACTGATTCGAGTTGTGAATGCCGGAACTTCTCTGATTGATAAAAATAAAGGAACGCAAGTGATCACCAGCATACAGTTATCTAAAGATTTAGAATTTGTGACTAAATCGATTAGGGAACTGAATTTAAAAGATCCGAAGCTGAAAGAATTTCAAAGCGGTTTTGTCAAGATTTTTCAAAATCTTAGTCAAGCGGTAGCCAAAGCCGCTAGGGCGCTTGGTGCGACCAAAACAGCAGATGCCTCGGCATCTGGTAGAGAAAAAATCCAAAAGGCGAGAGATGAAATTGACTCAGCACTGACAACAGCTACAACACTTGGCAAGCAGTCGGATACATTAGTAAATCAGATGAATAAATACTGTAGCCAGCCAGAATAATCTATCTGATGGGGCACAAGTATTCTACACCCTTGGCAAAAACTTTAGGATGCTTCTGGAACTCTAGCAGGGCAAAATTAAATCAATATAATAGTTAGGACAGGGGCAACATTCCCATAAAAAAAGTCCACAGGAAGATATTCAGCAGCGTTTTGCCGCTCAGACTTTCTTTGCGTGGTAGATTTACCCTAATGATTTTCTGGCTATACTAGTGATTTCATGATTGAGAAATTCCATCCCCCAGTATGAAAGACATAAAAACTCTAAGTTTCAAACACATATCAGTGTGCATTTCCTCATAAAGTTGCACAAAAGCCTTGTCTGATCTTGGAGTAAACAAATTTCTTTCGGGGTACAAATATTTTATCAGTCAATCACTTAGGTTAATACTAACACTACAGAGTGAATTTAAATCAATCAAACGTCTTCTAAGTTAGCACCTATGAAAGAAGAATTGATAGCCAGAGTTGTGCAGGTCTTGCGAATTAATATGAGTTGGATGACTTGGAATTTATTTCTGGCTTTTATACCTTTAGCTTTGAGTGTGTGGCTATTTCGCTTTAGGCGTGGTGGCTCTTGGCTTTGGTGGCTAGGATTCTTAGTTTTCTATGCTTTCTTACCTAATGCACCATATTTATTGACCGATGTAATTCACCTGATAGATGATATCCGCACTATTCAATCAGTTTGGATGATTACGTTGGTACTCATTCCTTTGTATTTATTAGTAATTCTTAGTGGATTTGAAGCTTATGTAATATCGCTAATTAATTGGGGTTACTACTTACATCGTATCGGCAAAAGCCAATGGATTTGGCGCGTTGAGTTGATTACCCATTTTCTCTGTGCTGTTGGTGTTTATTGGGGACGATTTTTGCGTTTCAATAGTTGGGATTTTATTACTCAACCCGATGCCGTACTAACCAAAGGGGTAGAAGAAATTCTGGGAAAACAGCCCTTAGTGATTGTTGCTATCACCTTTGTGGTACTTGCTGGTTTGTACTGGATTATGAAACGAGTAACTTTAGGCCTTAGCCGACCAGACAGTAGAATAGGCATAAACTCAGGACGCGCAAACTCTAACACGCCAAACATTTGATGCTTGTGGCGATTTTGGCTTTTAAAGTTGGGGTTTTAATTAGTAATAGCCTTAATGAATATTGCCTATCAAAAGAAAGATGCAACTAAACCCTCCTTGAGGTGAAATAAATTCAGAAGCAAACGGTTGGGCTTCAACCACCACCATCTGAGAATAACGTTCTATCAGATCATTGAATATCGATGGTCTGATCTGATGTATTTGATCACGTTGATAGGAGGAATATAATATGCAATTAATCTCTAGAGAGGAAATAAAGACATTAATAGAACAACCAAAAGGAAATTGTGTTTCAATTTATATGCCAACGCACACAGCCGGGCCAGAAGTGCGACAAAACCCAATTCGCTTTAAAAATTTAATCAGGGAAGCAGAGGCTCGTTTAATTGATGCGGGTTTGGAGGAGGAAGATGCGATCGCATTGTTAGAAAAATCCCAGGAAATTGATACCCAAGAGTTTTGGGAGCAAATCGGAGAGCAAGGGCTGGCGATTTTTATTTCTGACAATATTTTTCGCTATTATCCCCTACCAATAGATTTTCAAGAGTTGGTTGTCGTTACAGACCGATTTCACATCAAACCACTGCTACCAATTTTAAATGGTAATGGTCGCTTCTATATACTGGCTTTGAGCCAACAAGATGTCAGGTTCTTTGAAGGAACACGCTACAGCGTCAAAGAGGTAGAAGTAGAAAATCTCCCTAAAAGTCTAGATGAAGCTTTGCAAAGAGACGATACTGCTAAAGAAGGTCAGTTTCGCATCGCCACATCAAAAGGGGGAACCTCCAATCCTTTTTCGCAACCAGGTACGTTTCACGGACAGGGAAGCCCTGACCGGGATAAACACCAAGAAGACATCCTCCAATTCTTTCAAATTGTCGATCGCGCATTACACGATAAACTGAAATTGCAAAAAGCGCCTTTGGTGCTGGCTGGGGTAGAGTATCTCTTGCCTCTGTATAGACAGGCGAATACTTACCAGCATTTGATGGATGAAGCTATCACTGGTAATCCAGAAATTCTCAGCGCCCAAGAGTTACATGACCAAGCTTGGCCGATTGTCGAGGCTGATTTCCAAAAGTCACAGCAAGCAGTTTTGGAGCAATTTCACGAATTGTTTGGCGGTGATACTGGCAAAGCATCTAACAACCTCGAAGAAGTTGTCTCAGCCGCTTATTACCAACGAGTGGATTCATTACTAGTTGCAGTTGGTCAGCAACAGTGGGGTTTATTCGATCCAAGCTCAGAAACGGTTTATTTGCACCCAGAAAAAGAAACTGGTGATGAGGATTTGTTGGATTTTGTCGCTGCTCATACTTTATTAAACGGTGGCACGGTTTACGCTGTTCCCTTTGAAAAGATTCCATATAGCACAGCCGTTGCCGCAATTTACCGATATTGACATTTTGATGGTGTTGTATAAAGTTGAATGTGCTATATACAACACCAACGATGATTACTATTCACTCCTTTAGAAGTCTGTGGGTGTTATATAAGAGGAAGCAAATACACACTTACGGATTCAGGAGACCGACTTTTGAACAGGCTGCAACGATTAACCCTTAACGGATTCAAGTCTATTAAGGCGATGGATCTTGAGTTGCATCCTTTAAATATCTTGATTGGAGCGAACGGAGCAGGCAAAAGCAATCTCATCTCGTTCTTCAAGATGCTTAATGAGATGATGGCTGGGCGCTTCCAACAATATATCGGTATGTCGGGGCGTGCTCAGTCGCTCTTGCACTTTGGGCCCAAGATAACTCCTCAGATAGAAGCAAAACTGGAGTTTGAAGTCGAAAACGGGGTGGATACCTATAATCTGCGGTTATTCCATGCCGCAGGTGATACGCTGATCTTTGCTGAAGAGACATTGAGCTTTCTGCAAATGGGTTGGACATCCCCAAGGATTGACCAGTTGGGTGCAGGTCATCAGGAAACAAAAATTAGTGAAGCAGCAGAGGAAGGTAAACAAACAGCCAGGACACTCAAGTACTTGCTTGATCGTTGCCGTGTATATCACTTTCACGATACATCTTCTACGGCAGAAGTGCGGCAATCCTCTTACGTTGGCGATAACCGATGGCTCATGCCTGATGCCGGAAATTTAGCTGCATTACTTCTGAAATTCCGCGAAGACAATTTTTCAGCTTATCAACGTATTATCGGAACAATCCGTTTAATTGCACCATTTTTCGATGACTTTGTTCTTGAGCCAGATGCATCTAATCGTGTCATTCTGAATTGGCAAGAAAAGGATTCAGATAGGGTATTTGGGCCCCATCAATTTTCAGATGGCACTTTACGTGCTATGTGTCTTGCAACGCTACTCTTACAGCCAGAGGATAAACTACCAGAACTGATCGTTGTTGATGAACCAGAACTAGGTCTTCATCCCTATGCTCTAAATGTTGTGGCTGGCTTGTTTAGCAAGGCTTCGCTTCATACGCAAATTCTTATCAGCACCCAATCTAGTTCTTTCTTGGATAATTTTGATCCTGAAGATGTGATTGCGGTCAACCGAGAGGGTAAAGAATCACAATTCAAGCGGCTCAATCCCACAGAATTAGAAGCTTGGCTCGACGAGTATACTCTGGGAGAAGTCTGGGAGAAAAATATCATTGGCGGAGGGCCCCATTGATGGTGCGCCTCTACCTATTTGCTGAAGGACAAACTGAGCAGACATTCGCCGATAACATCCTAAAACTATATCTTGCTCAACATAGTGTTTTTATGGATAAGATTATGCTGATTGCTCATGCCAGAAAGAAAGGTCATGTGCATCGCGGTGGTGGTCGAAAGTACAAGCCGATGAAGGATGACATCGTGCGCTTTCTCAATCAAGAGAAAGGCTCTAAGGTGTTCTTTACTACTATGATTGATTTGTATGCTATTGCTCCTGATTTTCCGGGATTGGCTGAAGCTGAAAGTCTGCGCCAAAATCCTGTACAACGGGTCGAATTTCTAGAGCAACGCTTTGCAGAGGATATCTGTGATTACCGATTTGTTCCGTATATTCAGTTATATGAATACGAGGTATCGGCTCAATAATTAGGGGTAGGCAGTTATTCCGTCTGCCAGGACCGAATGGCACGCTTGAAAAGCGCAAATGTATTATTTACAAGGGTTTCATCACTTTGGCAAAACTTAGGCTAATGGATCTGCGATGGCGCAAGCGCCCGCCTTCGGCATCGCAAACTGAGAGTTGCAGATTATTCTGATTCCCGACCTTAAAACTATTAGTTTTCTAAACCCCTTACCAGGCAAGTATTTCAGCTTTTCAAGCGTGCCATTCTTGCCAGGACCAACCAAACAGATTAGAAGCAGTCTTGTTCCGAATTATTTGAGCTAGCGACTCTATATTTTCAGTTCGAGTGATGCGGTCGCGCACGTATTCAAAAAAACTAATTCCCAACTTGCGGGTCGTAGCCACAAGGGACATAAAAGTATCCCAAGCTTGAGTACCATCCTGAGTTTGAGTACCATAGCTAATATTACGTCGCAGAACCATTGTTCTGGCACCTAGTTCGGCAGGATTATTGTGCAACGGAAGTTCAGGATGCTCCAAGACTAACAACAACTCCTCGATTTTTGCTGCTGTTAATTGTTTTCGTTGATCTAACTCCTCATAACCACTTTTGGTAGCGAAAATGTCCCAAAACTCAGACCGCAGTTTCTGTGCGGCTTCATCGCTTGGGGCATTCTGGTACGCCAGTAATTTGCGGTAGTAATCCCAGAAAGACGTGAGAAACTGATCTAAAAGCTTTTGATGATAAGCCACCACCGGACTCAACTTTTTGTAGTGTCGCCCTTCATGTACCCAACACAAAGCCAATTCAGTTGTCAGTAATTTGAATTGAGGAGCATCATCACATACCAGGGCTTGCACCACTGGCCAATCGGTTTGATGATGGTAAAAAGCGATCGCTGCTGCATCCATTACACGGGTACATTGTTGAGAGCCGAGTTTGGGTAGATGGTGTTCGAGTAGGGCATTAAACTCTAAATCGCTGAACTTAGTTTCTTGGGGCAACAACTTTAAAGACTTCTGGATTTTTTGGGAAATTTGGAACGTCTCCAGTAGGTCATAAGTGAATGGATTGAGCAGAAACTGGAGTTCTTGCTGGTTTTGTAATCCCTTCAGGACTGTCAACCTATCTTTCTTCTCGCTCGTGAAGTATACCGTATAAATCGGGTTGCATACTATATTAGTTGTGTAGTTAACCCCGGCAACACGAGCAGTTGTTTGGTCAAAGTGCTGCCAAGGGCTACTAGTAAGTCCTGCTTCATAGACTTCACTTTTCTCAGTATGAAAGTCCAAGTGGTTTTTAATCAACAAGTTAGATAAATAACCTGCTGACATGGAAATACCAATATCACCCAAAAATTCTAGTAATTTGCTTTGGGTCATGTTGCTGCCATAGTATAGGCTAATCACCAAAGCTTTGATTCCCGGTCCAAATTCTCCCTCGTAACCATCTGGTAGTTCCGCTAAGTAAGTTTTTCCCTCTCTTGGAGAGTAGTATTTCTCTTTGCGGAATAAAACGTTGTCGGTTGTCAGTTTAATGTCTTGAACTACAACTTCTTCATAGCCTTTAAACTGTGCATCAACTGGGAGTTTCTCTTGGGGATATTTGATAATTTCCTGACGGTCTATTTTAACAGTGAACAGTGAACAGTAAACAGTTATCAGTGATCTATTTATCCCTGGGTTTAAGTCCCCCACAAAGAAGGTGGAATGCGTTGGTGGCGGGTCTAAATCCCCCACCATACGCCTGATAACTGATAACTGATAACTGATAACTGATTTAATGCTTTCGTTTTTCTGACCTTTCTCATGATTTTTTGGGGTTTTTCGTTCTTTCTCAGAAGAGTGATTCCTGGCCTCAACCCTTGGCTGCTTGCGTTTTATTTCTGGTTGACCCTGTTCCCCTTTGAGACGGTTGTTTTCGTCCCTTAATCGTTGGTTTTCTGAACGCAAGTCCTTAACTTCTGATTTTAATTCTTCTATCAGGTTCAGCAATATCTCTACAGTCTGACGCAAAGATTCGTCTGCAATCTTGTTTGGGTCGATGGTTTGCAGGAGCTTATCTACTGGTGTCTGTGTCAACTGCTTTTGCGTCATGTGTCACATTCTATAATGCCGCGACCTCTAAGATCATAATTTTCTTGCCCTACCCCTACTTATTGAGCCGATACAATACGAGGCATACCTTTTTGCAGATCCAACGTGCTTTGAATATCTTGATGCTCGTCTTACAAAGGAGATTGAGGCTCTTAAGGCGATCGCTAATCAATATGAAACACCTGAGTTGATCAACGACGGACAGCAGACAGCCCCCAGTAAACGCATCATCGCTCAGTTTCCTGATTATGGCAAAGCGAAGCCTGTTTTTGGGCCACAGTTGGCTGAACGAATAGGACTAGAAGTAATTCGGAGTAGGTGTCCCCACTTCAACAGATGGCTCTCACGCCTAGAATCATTAATTTAATTATGGCAATTTTAGATTTTAGATTTTGAATTACCTAATTAAGTTTTCGTCGTGCAGCTGCTAAAATTAAGCGCTGTTCAGCACGAGCGATCGCCTGGTATGTTCGCTCCACTGCTTCCGGTTCAACGGAAATTGAACTTATACCCCATTCCACTAACTTATCGATAATTTCTGGATAGATAGCTGGTGCTTGACCGCAGATTGAACAAGGGATACCGGCACTTTTAGCCATTTGGATCAGTTGAGCGATCGCACTCATAACTGCCGGATGACGTTCATTAAATACTTTTCCTAGCTGTCCTTGCTCTCGATCCACTCCAAGCAATAATTGGGTCAAATCATTTGTTCCAATAGAAATTCCGGCTGCACCTGCTTTAACATATTCTGGTAGTAAAAATAGGACGCTTGGCACTTCTGCCATCATCCACAATTGAAACTGTGACACCTCAGTTAAAAGAGCTTGCTCAACTTTGCGACGGCAAAAGACAAATTCTTCTACAGTCCGCACAAAAGGCAACATTAGATTTACATTACTGTAACCAGCTTGCTGGACAGTCGCTAAAGCTTGTAGTTCTAACTCAAAGACTGCGGGATTTCGTAAATAGCTGAAAGTACCACGTTCGCCCAACATCGATTGTGTTGAAGATTGTAAATTATCACTCAATGATGGTAAATCTTGCGGCCAATCTAAAGAACGATAAAAAACTGGTTTTGGTGCAAAGGCACGGGCAAATTGCATAATCTGCTCAGACCATAGCTCTAACAATTCTGCTTGCCGCCCACCTAAAATCCAACTATTAGGATGTTGCCCGGACAATATATTTAGTACCATCAATTCTGAGCGCAACAATCCCACTCCATCTACAGGGAAGCTTTGTACTTGTTCTATCAAACTAGACTGACTCAAGTTAACCAGCAGTTGGGTAGCAATCATAGGGAGATGAGAAGTAACAGGACGGGATGGGGAAATAGGGGAATGGAGAGGATTTTCTGGCACTTTCCTCTTCTCCATCTCTCCCGCTCTCCCACTTTCCCCTTCTTCTTTGATCCGATAAACTTCTCCTCTCTCGCCATCGAGTAGCAGTCGTTCGCCAGTTTGAATTAAGGTTGTAGCAGATGTTGCATTAACTACTGCTGCGATACCTAATTCTCTGGCAAGAATTGCAGCGTGGCTGGTTAATCCGCCTTGTTCAGTAATAATACCACCAACTTGGTGCAGTAATGGTAACCAATCAGGTGCGATCGCTGCTATTACTAAAATCACTCCCTTGGGTAATTCTTCGGGTTTGTTTTGCGGATTATTAATTACTAGGGCATTAGCCACAACACGTCCTCCTGCTGCCCCTATTCCTCTAATGAAGTGTCTGTGGTGAATTATATGGGGAGAACTAACTTGTGTAATGTAGAGCTTGCCAGATGTATTTTGCCCGGCGATAGTCCATTTAATGGTAAAGCTTTTACCCAGTTCACTTACTAGTTGAGTTCCTAGAGCAATTATTTGTTGTACGTATTCTTCTTGTAAAGCGTACTGTTTTTGTTGGGCTTCCTGAATTAAGTAGGTACTTAGACAAGTGTGATCTGGTGTTAGCGCTGACTTGGGTACGGGTTGCGAAGAAGCTCCCGGTGCTGCATCATCTACACCATAAGCGAGCATTTTATTGCCCAACTGCTGCTCAAGCACAATTCCGGTTGCCTGTTGAATATAGTAAACATCTGGCTGGACTTCGCCAAGAGCGATCGCAATTCCTAATCCCCAAGTAGCTTCAATTTCCCATCCAGAGGAGTTGGCACTCAGCAAGCCACTGGCGATCGCATTCTCAACAGGTTGAACCAATACCGCTAAACTGATTTGTTGCAGGTTAATTCCTGCCCGTTGCCAATATAGTAGACTTCTGGCACGAAATATCTGGCTCCAGGTACGCTTGAGAGCAAAAGCGATCGCTTCTGGTTCGCACTGGCAAAACACCGACTCCAGCAAACCAGATATATTCTTCATACTTGGAGTAGCATTTGATACTGCTAAGGTAGGTCGAAGAATCAAACAGCTAGTTTGCCATTCTCTAGCTGCTTGGAAAATTGTATTCACCCAATCCTGTGGCACAGTCGCAGTGAGGATTTCTTGACGCAAACGACCTGCTACCTGCTGAAGTTGACGCCAATTAGCTACATCCAGGTGTAACGAAGAATGGGGTAAGTCAGCCACTAATGACTCTGAACTATTGAGATTTTCGAGAAATTCTCGCAAAATTTCTGCCGAAACGACAAAACCAGGCACCACCGGATAGCCACGCTGCATAATTCTGCTCAAGTAAAATGCTTTGTCACCTACTTTGGCGCGGTCTTGTAGTTTAATTTGGTCTAGCCAGTAGAGTTTGTCCACTCAATTTGTTAGTTGTCAGTTATCTATTTGTAGCCATAGCCATTTTTTCTTAGTACGTTATCAGCCGGAAATCCACTGACTTCTTACTAAAAGAGGAGTTTCCAGCATTTACGTTTAATTTGCCAACCTTATTTAGTGGTTAATTGCCAGTTACACGATGTATTGCTGTAATTCAACTCCTTTGTAATTCAAATATTTTCCTTCATTTAGCCTCTCTTCCCTTAAATCGGGGGTTTAGTTGTTTGAGCGAGTTGTAGATAGCGGTATCATGTTTAATTATTGAGTGTATGGGTTAAATCTAGCAATTTAAGGTAGAATTTTATAGTTTAGTCATTTTAAATAGTTAAAAATCCTATTTAATAAACTTTTAAGTTTATTTTAAAAAAATAATATCTTATTGGTAACCAATCCTAACAATGTAAGATATTAAGTTGTACCAAAAAAACATTCAGATATTAATAGAATCCAAATATGATATATGCTATTAAATTGCACTCGTTAAATTAGACTCCATCAATAAAAGATTAAAATATTTTTGCACTATTTTTGTAAAAATATTACTAATTAACCTAGTGCCGCAGGGCGGAAGTCAAAAGTCAAAAGTCAAAGTATTATGGAATAAGCTCTTTAAGGATTTTAAATGGTTGCTCTATTTACGCCGTGGCGTACTAGTATAGGTTGGCGGAAATAAACCTAATATTTTATTACAGCCAGAAAGCCCAAAATTAAAGTGTGCGTGAATTTTGAGTTCCGCCTTGTGGTATTAGTCGCTGTGGCAAAAATTTACTTACCATTAATAATGGGATTTTGCTCGAAGTCTTGTTAATTTATATGTATAGTATTTAGATTTATGCCCTGCTGTACTAACATATAAAATTCTCCACATCAGACGAACCATTGTCAAACACTTACTATCTTGCAACTAATGATTGGCTAAATATCAGCTTCAGACTGTGCCTTGCATTGTTTATTGGAGCAATTATCGGCTTAGAACGCCAAATTAGGCGTAAACCAGCCGGTTTAAGAACTCACATGTTAGTGAGTTTCGGTTCAGCCGTGTTTACTCTCATAATTATGCAAACAGATGGGTCACTGTCGAGTCGTGATGCACTTAGCCGCGTGATTCAGGGGATTGCAGCCGGTGTAGGATTTCTCGGTGCTGGAGAAATTGTGCGCCAATCTTCTGAAGAATCACAGCGACTTGAAATTCACGGACTGACATCAGCAGCAGCTATTTGGGTTTCGGCTGCTTTGGGAATTGCTGCTGGCTGTGGTTTGTGGCAGTTAGCATTAATCGGTGGTTTGCTGACTTTTTTGGTTCTCACCGTTTTTAAAAAACTAGAAAAACGTGATTAGTCAAGAAGAGGAAAAGGGGCAGGGGGTAGGGCAATACTTGTCGGGTTTTGGGTAAAAGGGGAAGGGGAAAGGGGAAAGAAAAAACCTTTAACCTAAACCTAGTAACCTTTTCCCTAAACCCAATTCCGAGTTAAAAATCCTTTACCCGAGCAGTATTGGGGGGTAGGGGAGAAAAATTCTATAATTACACTGTCAAAAGGATTTCAGAGCAAGTAAATTTATTGATGCCCAATGTTTGGATATTTATTTCGAGACGCATAGCACAAAAAATAATACGTTCTTGTTTCAGAGCCAATATACTTATTATATATGGGGTATATGGGGTTCTCTCCCTTGTTCCCTGCCCCCTGCCTCTTCAGTGACCAATCACAACAACATTGTGGAACGCGTGGAAGCCACTTGACTTTCAGGCAGTGGAGGAAACGCGCCACGGGTGGTTTTAACCACCGTGAAAAATGATAATATTGTTGTGCGAGTAGGAATAATCATCTGCGCTAAGAAGTGTTTTGTAAGGAGTGACCCCTGACTTGCCTCGTACCTGCACAAATTGCAGCTCTGGGCAAACAAGTAATGGGAAAGCACGGAGCGCACCGAACTGGCAAGTGATGAACTCGGAAAGCATTCTAAGTAAGCGCAATTGCAATATCTCTCGTACTGGTAGTTGTTTTGAGCGTCTAGGGGGATATTTGACTATCCCTTTTAAGCTAAGTCTTAGAGAATCTGCGTGTCTTTAGACCGCAGAGTGTCAATAATTTGGGATTATCTCTCCTGCTTTCACAAAAAGAATTTGGGAGGACTTTAGCCACTGAGAATCAAAAGAACCCAAGTGAGTAGTAGTAATTAAAGTCTGAAAGCGGTCTTGAATGGCATCGAGCAATTGATTTTGGCGGGATAAATCTAGTTCGGCAAGAACATCATCAAGTAATAGCAATGGTGGCTCTTTAACGACTTCTTCAATTAATTGTAATTCTGCTAATTTTAAGGCTAGAACCAGCGTTCGTTGTTGACCTTGAGAACCGTATTGACGAGCAGGTGTCTGGTTAATAGTTAATTCTATTTCGTCTCGATGGGGGCCGACAAGAGTAGTGCCTTGGTGCATTTCGGCGATCGCTCGCTGCTGAATTTTTGCTAAAAAAGCTTGCTGCACTTCTTCTGGATGGTTATCCTCTAAAGGAATATTCGGCAGGTACTTGATTTGCAGAATTTCTGTACTGCCGCTAATACTGGCGTGCCAAGCGGTAGCAATGGGAGCTAATCGTTGAATGGCGCGATCGCGTCGTCTAATTACCCTGGTTCCTGTAGTAGCTAACTGTGCATCCCACACCGCTAGTTCTGACTGTAGAGAGGTTGCATCTAACGTTTCTATATGGCGTTTTAAAAAGGCATTGCGCTGGCGTAACACATGGTTATACTGCTGCAAAATGTGAGCATAAACTGGTTCGAGTTGAATTAAGAGTGTATCTAACCAGTTGCGGCGACTTTCCGGGCCACCGCGTACTAGTTCTAAATCCAGGCTGGAAAATTGCACTGCATTGAGAACGCCAAGAAAATCCATTTGGCGGCGGATAGATTCACCATTGAGGGCAACGCTACGGCGACCATTGCGGCGGAGGGTTAAAGTAAGGTCACTAATGCCTGTTTGTCGCTCAAGGGTAGCATTAATTTGGGCTATGTCTTCCCCTTCTTGAACCAAATCGCGATCGCGGGTGATTCGGTGCGATCGCAATGTCGCCAGTAACTCTACCGCCTCCAACAAATTCGACTTTCCCTGAGCGTTATTACCTACCAAGATTGTTTTGGCAGCATTAAACTCAACGTTCTGGTCTTGATAGTTGCGAAATTGTCGTAGATTTAAAGTTTTCAGGTACATGGTGATAATTGGGCATGGGGCATTGGGGATTGGGCATTGGAGAGGAGGGAGACAAAGAAGAAGCAGGGGAGCAGGGGAGAAATTGCAGTAAGTTTTTCCCCTCCGCATCTCTGCCTTATACGCTATGCCCTATGCCCCAT
The DNA here is from genome assembly GCF_003113895.1 of Nostoc commune NIES-4072. Classification (NCBI taxonomy): domain Bacteria; kingdom Bacillati; phylum Cyanobacteriota; class Cyanophyceae; order Nostocales; family Nostocaceae; genus Nostoc; species Nostoc commune. The sequence goes on from NZ_BDUD01000001.1 coordinate 974,035, forward strand.
GCCCCATGCCCCATTATTTACACGGCCTTCTTGCCCATAATCCGCAGAAATATCTTCTCCGCTTCAATCCAGACAAACATTAAGGCACTAAAGCCAATACAAACCCCCAACTCTTGCAGATTCAGGTAGTGAGTACCAAAGAAATCTCGCAGGGGTGGGACGTAAACTAGCATCAACTGCAAAATCGTGGTGACAACAACAGCCGCTAGTACAAATACATTGGAGAAGGGATTCATCTCGATGGCCAGTCGGTTGTTGGAGCGAATAGCGATCGCATGTCCCATTTGGGCAATACACAAGGTAGTAAATACCATTGTTTTCCAAGCTTCAGGATTTCCCTGATACCCAGCAGCATGAGTATGTTGATAAGCCCACCACATTAAGGCAATGCTGATAATGGCAAAAATGATCCCAATGCGAATCATGTAAGAACCCAATCCCCTAGCGAAAATACTTTCGCGGGGACTAAAAGGCGGACGTTGCATCACATCCGGTTCTGGAGGTTCCACAGCTAATGCCAAAGCTGGTAAACCGTCTGTTACCAAGTTCATCCACAAAATTTGTAAGGGGGTAAGAGGAACGCCTCCCAAACCAATTAAGGGTGCTGCTGCAATTGTCAAAACTTCGCCAATGTTACTACCCAGAATGTATTTAATAAAGCGGCGAATATTAGTATAAACAACTCTACCTTCCTTGGTGGCGCTGACAATGGTGGCGAAGTTGTCATCAAGTAATACCATATCGCTGGCTTCTTTACTTACATCGGTGCCAGTAATGCCCATTGCAATACCGATGTCAGCTTGTTTGAGGGCTGGGGCATCGTTAACACCATCGCCTGTCATCGCCACAAATCGACCCCGGCGTTGCAGTGCTTGGACAATTCGCAGTTTATGTTCTGGGGAAACCCTGGCGTAAATGCTCACCAAGTCAACATTTTGCTCTAGTTCCTGGTCACTCATCCGTTGCAATTCTTGACCAGTGAGCAAACGATCGCCTTCTTGGGCAATTCCCAAATCGGTAGCGATCGCTCGTGCTGTTAATTGGTGGTCGCCTGTAATCATCACTGGGCGAATGCCTGCATCTCGACATTCTTGCACAGCTGCCCTCACCTCTGGGCGTGGCGCATCTAACATTCCCACCAATCCCAACCATACCAAGCTTTGCTCAGATGTCTCATCTGAACCTTCCGGTGGAATTTCTCTGAGGGGTTTGTAGGCAAAACCTAGCACCCGCAAACCTTGACTAGCCATCAGGTCATTTTCTGCCAGAATTTTCTGGCGTTGTTCTTCAGCTAAGGGGGCTGAGTGATTGCCCAAATGAATCTGAGTGCAACGTGCTAAGGTTAACTCTGGAGAACCTTTGGTAAACATTAAGTAAGGTTCAGATTGGATAAAACTAGCGATCGCTGGGTCAACACCTCTCGAAAACGCGTCACCTGTAGCGACTCCCTCCACCTGAGAAATCACGCTCATCCGCTTCCGTTCTGAGGAAAAGGGAAACTCTGCAATACGAGGTAATTTACTGTTCCACTGGTCTTTTTCGATTCCAGCTTTTCCCGCCAGTGTTAACAATGCCCCCTCTGTGGGGTCTCCCAAAATTGCCCATTCGCCTTGTTCTTTTTGCAACACTGAATCATTACAAATAGCACAGGCGACTGATAACCCTGAGATTTCTGGAGAGTCCTCTAGGGAAATTTTTTGACTATCTAACTGAAAGTCTCCTGTGGGAGTGTAACCTTCACCGATGACGCGAAAAGTTTTGTTATTAGTGAAAACCGATTGCACCACCATTTTATTTTGCGTCAGGGTGCCAGTTTTATCAGAACAGATAGTGGTTACAGAACCCAATGTTTCCACTGCGGGGAGTTTGCGAATCAAGGCATTCTGGCGCACCATTCGCTGGGTTCCTAACGCCAAGGTGACGGTAATTACAGCAGGTAAACCTTCTGGTACTACAGCAACCGCCATACTCAAGGAAACTTCCAAGAGTTCTTGGATATTTTTAAAACCTCCGTCCTTGAACACACCACCGCCGACGACGATCGCCACAAGAACCAAAGAACCAGTAACTAGGACGTTGCCTAGTTGAGTCATCCGTTGCTGTAACGGTGTCGGCTCACTTTCCACCGCCTGCAACATGGTGGCAATTTTGCCTAGTTCTGTTGTCATTCCGGTGTTAGTTACCAGAACCTTCGCCCGTCCTTGGACTACTTCAGTTCCTTGAAACACGACATTGAGGCGATCGCCTAATGATGTTTCCTCCGGCAATTTTAATGATGCCTGTTTATTCACCGCTTCGGCTTCACCAGTCAATGCCGACTCACGCACTTGTAAATTAGACTGTTCTATCAAGCGTCCATCTGCGGCTATCTGCATCCCAGCTTCCAGCAGCATTACATCCCCTGGAACTAGATCCTTGGCTGCTATCTCCACCAATCTAGCCTCGCGGATGACGCGCACTAAGGGAGAGGTCATTTTTTTCAGGGCTGCCAAGGCTTTTTCGGCACGACTTTCTTGGACGTAACCAAGTATGCCATTGAGGATGACAATTGCTAAAATAGCGATGGTATCTTTAAATGGCACTTCACCAGGCTTCAAACGACCCTCCCGCAAAGCCATCAGGTCTAAAAAGCCAGAAATCACAGCTACGCCAATCAGCATCAACAACATAATGTTCTTGAACTGATCCAGCAGGATTTCCCAACTACTACGGCCAGCAGTTTCTTCAAGTTCGTTGGGCCCGTACTTTTGCAATCTCTGTTGAATTTCTTGGGGTGTTAAGCCACTGTCTGCATTACTATCGAGCAGGTCTAGCGCTTTATCAACTTCTAAACTATGCCAAACGGCGGCACCTTCAGGCAGAGAATTAGCAGACATCGTGTAGGTCACAGCAAATGGTTACAAAATTTGATCATAATTTAGCGATGGCAGGAATTCCATCTTCTAAAGTTACATTAAGGCGATCGCCCAGTTGCATAAGTGTATCTGTAATTCTTAATATTTGTAAATTTATACTTTTTTCAGGTAGTGTTATTTCTCACGAAAGAGTTTTTCGGAACACATTGTACCGATAATTATGAGTAATAGAGCTTTGAAAAAGAGGCAAGGGAGCAGGGAGCAGGGAGCAACGGGGATGGAAAACAATGGGGATTCATCACTTCGGCTACGCTCAGTGACCACCCCACCAGAAAGAGAAACACACCCACTTTTGTGGAGGACAGTTCTTGATAGGGTTATTTCTCCCTGCCCCCTGCCCCCTGCCCCCTGCCTCTTCTTTAGAAGCTTAGTTACAGAGCATCTGCGACAATGAACTTTAAACTGTATTGTTTTAATTTACATTTGGTCAATAGCCACGATGCTTGGCACAAGTGCATTTATTCATTGTTAATTTTGAGAGAAGTTGCCAGTAAGGTTTCCCTACCTAGTAAATTTTTCAAGAATAATTTTGAATCGCTTAACGCTTAAATAGTTATGTTTCCTCCCCTACTTAAAGGTGAGGGTTTTTTATACTTCCCACAAGGTTTTATGAGTTTTGCACTCCCCACTTTGACCGTTAGCCAGATGTTTGGGCAAAAGACAATTCGACCGCTTACTGCTGCTACCCTGTGTGGCATTACTTTCATCAAAGATAGGCTGATTGCCATTGACAGTATTAAAGGGCATCTCCTAGAAATTGATCCTACCTCTGACAACAGTAAAATTATTAATCCCCATCAAATTAAAGAATTTACTGATGTCACTGGTCTAGCTGCGTGGGAAGATACCCTGTGGGTGAGCCGAGAAAATAGTGTTTACTTGTGCAATCTCAATGCTTTAGGTCTGGAACATTTTGTGACCTTGCCTTATCCTGCTGACGGCGTTGCTGTTTGGGAAACAACAGTTTATGTCAGCTGCCAAAGGCTAGGCTACATTCTGATTTATGACCGCGAAACGCGAAAAGAAATTACCAGATTTTATGCCCCAGGCGTTGGGATAGAGAATTTAGCAGTCACTCAGGAAATGCTGTGGATTTGCGATCGCACCGAACAATCAGTTTACGCGATGGATAGGGCCACAGGAGAACTTCAATTTAGTGTCCTGACACCCTTTGAATGTCCCACAGGCATAGCAATCCATAAAAATGCCGAAACAGGCAAAGAAAGTATTTACGTCGCCTACGCCTCAGAGGAGCCTTATATTCGGGACAACCCAAATGCTGATCCAAGTCATGAGCTAACGTTCCGCGATCGCACTTTTATTCACCCTCTGTATTATCATTACGATCCAGATAAGCGCTACGCCCTCTCTAATGGCTATCTGATTGAAATGTCCTACGCTGAGGAAATTGCACCCTTAGACGAGGTTTATTTACCTGATGTCGAATGGCGCATCGCCTTACCATCCGAAACTGAGCGTCAAAAGGTAAAACACGTTGAACCCATTGGTATACCCTTTACTGAAGAAATGGTACAGGGGCAACGTGTAGCAGTCTTTAAATTTGATTCTCTTGCCCCAGGTGAACGGCATATATTTGGCTGGAAAGCACTTTTGGAAGTTCGCGGTATTAAGTATCGCATCACACCCAGAGATGTGGAAGATATACCTGAACTATCCCCAGAATTAGAAACACGCTACCTAGTGGATGACGACGATTTAGCAATGGATACTACCATTGTTCGCCGTGCCGCTAGAGAAGCGATCGGTTCTGAAACCAATGTGCTACGGAAAATGCACAGCATCCGTAACTACGTCTATGATGAATTGTCTTATGGTATTAAACCTTACATTGACACACCAGATACAGTTTTAGAACGGGGCGTTGGTTCCTGTGGCGAATATGTCGGCGTTTTACTTGCCTTATCCCGTTTAAATGGCATCCCCTGCCGCACCGTAGGTAGGTACAAATGTCCTCCCCATAGTGACTTATTAGGAGTACCGCTACAACCCGACTTTAATCATGTTTGGTTAGAGTTCTACGTCCCGAATTTTGGTTGGTTGCCAATGGAATCAAACCCTGATGATATAGGTGAAGGTGGCCCTTATCCGACACGCTTTTTTATGGGCTTGTGCTGGTATCACATTGAAATTGGTAAAGGTATCACCTTTGAAACCGTGACAAGTCAAGGAGAACGGCTAACCAAAGAAGATATTCCCATCGGTGATTTGGCGATAAATCATATTCGGTTCACAATTCTTAAAGAATTACCGCCTTTTTGAATTTCTTCCATTTATTTACCTAAATTATGCTTTTTAATTAGCTCCTGGTTTTCAGGCTTATTGAGCCAGTCTTCTAGAGCCTCAGCGATCGTATCGCTGAGGTTTTTGTCTTTGAGAGCTACCACAGCCCGAAACAATCGGTTTAACTCTGGAGAAACATAGCCCCGTAATTCCTTCTTTTCACTCATCAACCTTGCACAGCGTACAACCGCTTAATTTTTGCATAGCTTTTTAGGCTATGTTGATTTAGTGGTTTATCCTATTATCCTATTGTCCTATTTCGGCAGTATGATTGTGAGTGTTGGAATGCGATCGCCCTGTGGCTGGATACCAAGTAGAGCGATCGCTGATGTTGACCCCCATATTGGGAGATTAATAAATGATGACACAAGTGCAAGCCAAGGCTGAGTTTGAGCAAAGTATTGCTCAACAAGCAAGAGCAATAGCATCAGAAGTAGGTACAAATTATTTTGTGCCATTTATGACTCAAGGCTTTTTGTCAGATGCTGATTTCACCATCAATCAAATATCTTCTCAAGCAACTCCTCTTAAAGAACCACTCAAACATCTCTTAATTGGTTCTTCTAAAGCTGTAATCAGCACAATTCACTATTTGCAAGTTATTGGTTATGCGGATGTTGGTGATTGGAGTCCTTTGCTACCAACCCCCAATCCAGGCGAGGTGATGAGCATTTTGAATAGACCTATTCTGGTGCAATAGCCATCACGTTAATACTCGCATGATCGGATTATTCTAATGCAATAGAAAAATTAGCGAGTAGGGTGTGTTATGCCGTAGGCTAACGCACCTTAATACTTTCTAGTTAACCAATATTTTCGTCTACTTCTAAACTCTTGTTTCTTTTAACGAAGATAAAGACGGAAATCAGATGCATTGAAATTCCTGCTTCTAAATACTTGTCAGCCAAGATTTCAGGTATTTATTTGGAATACGATGTCTCCGACAAGCGAACTTTGTAAATTATCTCTCCCTGTTCCAATTAGCTATTAACCCTTAAACTGGGCATTGGATACGATTGCTGCTTAAAATCGGCAAACTCACAGATTGAGTTAAATGGACAAAAGCGACAGTGAGAGCCAGGATTTGGAGGGAAGATTTTACTGAAATTACTAGTTTCTTCCTGATATTTTTGTAAATCGTGCTGGTGCTTGTGGGCAATATTAGCTAACTCAAATTTTAAGTATTCTAATTCACTATTATTAATGCTAATTAACTCAGACTTTTTACATATTTCTAAATTATAAAATGATGCAACAGCTTCCTGTCCAGGATAAAGATAACGAGCAGCTACCAAATAAACTAATGCCTGTCGTCGGTCAAAAGCCGACTTACCAGTTTTGAAATCTAAAATATGTATTGTGCGATCGCTCTCAAGAAAAACGCAATCCATAGCTGCATATAAGCGAAAGCAATAATCTTCTTGTTCAACTACTATCGGTTTAGGAAAGCCTTCATCACCCGGCGTTAATTGGATAATATCTTTATCCAAAAGCAACGGTGCATCATGATATTTTTTGAGAATTTGCAGCACGCGTTGCTGGACTTGATCGCTTGAGTTGCTTAATTTAAGGAGCTGTGCAACTCTTTCTACACCATCGGCTTGCTTCAACAGATACGTGTGATGATGAAACTCATAAATGCCTTTTTGGGCAAGTATACCAATTCGCTGGGGCGCGGTGGCTTGTCCTAAAAGCGCTTTGACTTGTGGTTCGTGTTGCCGTGCTTTGATAAACCCCCGTCTCATCTGGCAATGCCAGCGTTCTTGCCCAGTCGCTGGGGCAACTAGAGACCAAAGGTGATAACTGGCAAAAGGTCGATCGGGGGTTGACATTGCTCAGAAACAGTGAGAGAAAATACGGTGATGAGAAGTTTAAACTAAGGCTTGCTTAGAAAAGAACTTCGGAGGATAGTTGCTGCTACACGCGCTTTGCGAGAAGCTTTTATAGTACTGTTAATGTACGGAAGCAAGTAGCAAAAATGTCCAGCAAGATAAAATTTGGTACTGATGGATGGCGAGGGATTATTGCTGATGACTTTACTTTCCCCAATGTGCGGAAAGTAACAAGAGCAATTGCCGCTTATTTAAATACAGCCTACACAAAAGATAGACCAGTACTTATTGCCTACGATACTCGCTTTTTAGCTGACCAGTTTGCCCAAACATCGGCCCAAGTTTTGGCAGACTTGGGTTGGACTGTGAAAATTACTAATCGGGATTGTCCCACACCAGTAATTGCCTACAACGCCCGTCATCTAAATTCTGCTGGGGCATTAATGTTTACTGCTAGTCATAATCCAGCACCCTACTGTGGAATTAAATATATACCTGATTATGCTGGGCCTGCCACTCCTGAGATTACTGATACTATTGTGGCAAATATAGAAAGTGCATCGGATGAGTTGCCTGGGAGTAACCCATCAGGTTCAATTTCAATTTTCGATCCGAAACCAGATTACCTGCAATTTATCTACACTCTACTTGATATAGAAAAAATTAAAAGCGCAAATTTAAAGGTAAAGTACGATGCTTTGTATTCTACCTCTCGTGGCTATTTAGATGAAGTTTTGCAACATAGTGGCGTTCAGTTAGAAAGTTTCCACGATTGGAGGGATGTTTTATTTGGCGGTGGAATGCCAGAACCCAAAGGAGAACAATTAGTTGAGTTAGTACAAGCAGTTGTTCGCGATCGCGCTGATTTGGGTTTGGCGACAGATGGAGATAGCGATCGCTTTGGTATCGTCGATGAACAAGGAAATGTCCTCACTCCCAATACTGTGCTGTTAGTTCTAGCACGTCATTTAATCAGAAATAAAGGTAAAACTGGCGCGATCGTCCGCACTGTGGCGACAACCCACCTACTGGATAATTTCGCGGCTAAAAATGGGCTGCAAATTTACGAAACACCAGTCGGTTTTAAATACATCGGCGAAAAAATGCGGGAAACTGCCGTGTTAATTGGTGGAGAAGAATCAGGCGGTTTGAGTATTATCGGGCATATTCCCGAAAAAGACGGGGTATTAGCCGATATGCTGGTGGCAGAAGCGATCGCTTATGAAGGCAAACCTCTGAGTCAGATGGTAGCAGAAGCGATCGCCGAAGCCAATGGCCCACTTTACAACAACCGCCTAGACTTACACCTCACAGAGGCGCACAAAATCGCCGTCATCGACTCCTTTACTAGAAATCCACCTACAGAGGTAGCAGGAATTAAAGTCAAAGAAGTCGGACGCAAAGACGGTATTAAGCTCTATTTAGAAGAAGGTAGCTGGGTTTTACTGCGTCCTTCCGGTACAGAACCACTGGTGCGCGTCTATCTAGAAACCAACACTCCCGAAAAACTCACCCAAATTGCCCAAGAGTTAGAGAGTGCCATTGCTAAACTGGAGGGATAAGAATTAGGAGTTAAAAGTTAAGAGTTGTAAATTAACAATTCTTCACTTTTAAATGCTATTAACAGTTATGAGTTTTAAATTAATAACTCCTCACTTCTCACTGCTAACTTTTATCAAACTATGAAAATCGCTCCTTTTTTGACATCTATAGTTGTAGCAGTTTGGGTAATAGCGATCGCGATTATTTCAGTCCAAAATGCTACACCCGTATCGTTAAAATTCTTAACATTCCAATCGATTCAGATACCAATGGGTTTAGTGCTAGCTTTTAGTGCCGTTGTTGGGTTAATTGGCATGGCACTGCTGCAACCTCTGTGGGGACTTGCTGGTATTGGGCAAAGTAATTCTCGATTGGAAGACGATGCGGAATTTTTTGTTGATGATGAAGATTTTTGAGGCTTGATGAAAACATACAAAAGTACACCAGTTTAGTAATTTTCATCTGCTAATATGCACAAATGTGCATACAATAGATTTAGATGGCGTATCAGTGGGATAGGGATAAGGCAGCAGCCAATCTTCGCAAGCATGGCGTTGACTTTGCTGATGCAATAACCGTGTTTTCTGACGATTTAGCAATTACCATCACAGATGAACGTTTTGATGAAGAGAGATTTATCACTATTGGGATAGATAGTTTCAATCGAGTTTTAGTAGTTGTGTATACATGGCGAAATAATGAGATTCGATTGATTTCTGCCCGCAAAGCTACGCGCTATGAACAAAAGCAGTATGAGGATGGATAAGTGATGGAAGCTGAGTATGATTTTAGCCAGGGCAAGCGGGGAGCGATTGAATCAACACCAACAGGCAAAACTAGAATTACAATTCGCCTAGATGATGAAGTACTAGCATGGTTTCGTGACCAAGTTCACGCAGCAGGTGGAGGAAATTACCAAACTTTGATTAACGATGCCTTGCGTGAGTACATTCAGCAGCGTCGTGAACCGTTAGAAGATACATTACGGCGAGTATTGCGAGAGGAACTTGAGCGCATTGGAAAATAAGGATATTTTAGCTTGTCTAAGATCGAGAACGGCTATGAGTGCAACTTATAAAGCAGATTTTAACTTGTGGATTGAACAGACAGCCCAACTATTGCGATCGCATCGCTGGCAGGAAGTTGATGTAGAACATCTGATTGAAGAGGTTGAAGGGTTGGGCAAAAGTGAAAGGCGGAGTATTGCCAGTCAACTAACTCGCTTACTGCTGCATTTGCTGAAGTGGCAATATCAACCCCAGCGTCGCTCAGATAGTTGGCTCGATTCTATCACCGATTCTCGCACCCAAATTGAGTTAGCCATAGAAGATAGTCCTAGTCTTAAAGGCTATCCTACGGAGCAACTTGAGGAAAGTTATCAAAGGGCGCGTCGGCAAGCAGCCAAGCAAACGGGGATACTTGTATCCGTGTTTCCAGAAGAGTGCTTATATTCTTTAGAGTTAGTGTTGGATGAAGACTGGCTACCGGAAGCAAGCGATATTTGATAACTGTAATTGTGACTGTGTGGTATGAAGCGCATTACGCAGTCACTTAATATACATTGGTGAGTTTATAATTTGTTGAGCATCTTCAGCACTAATCAAATCAAGTTTTAAGTGTATGCGACTAATTAGGTAACAATTATAAAGAATTTGAGGTGGTATTCCTAAACGACAGGACAAGTCAACAAAATCGCTATCTTTGGTCATAATTACTGCATTAGCGACTTGTGCTGCCTCAAAAATTTCCACATCTTTAGCATCTCGTAATCCAAGCTCTCTTAGGGCAGTAGCCTCTACGTCAAAAGTCTCAGTCAGCCAAAGTGCTAATGTAGGAGGCAACTGAGCATCAATCCAAATTTTCATGCTGTCAATCGAGGAAAGTCAGTTCGCCGTGCTGCAAACAATAGACAGGCTTGGATATCTTCGAGTTCAAGATCGGGAAAATCCTCTAAAATCTCAGAAACACTGACATTCTCTGCCAACATTTCTAAAATGTCACTCACACGAATCCTCATGCCTCGAATACAAGGACGACCACCACACTGACCAGGAGTTTGAGTAATGCGAGTCAACAAATCAACCCTTGAGTTCATGCAAGTATTTTAATATCACGTACTTTTATTTAACTCTAGTTCTGCGGTCGCAATTATCCCAGCCTAGCATCTGGGTGTAGCAACAGGGGAATTGCAGTTATCGCACACTAACCCAACAGCAGCTAAGTTGGCAGTTTTGGGTTAGTTGTAGCTTCAAGTAATCAATAACGTCCAGAATTTCTGTATCAGTGAGTTGTAGGCGCGTAGGCGTAGCCCGTTGTAGACATCGCTAACCATTACAAAATCTGGTGAATCTATAACAAACTTTCTGGATTAACACCTAGCGCATTCAACCTTTCAATTAACATTTTCACCTGTTGTTCTGCTTCCACCCGTCGCTGTTCTTCAAAAGCTGTGCGTTCTTCCGCTTCTCTGATGCGTTCTTCTGGTGTTAGCAATTTTTGTCCTTCTTCGTCATACCAATACAGCCACTCCCGCACAATACCTTGATAAATTCCCCGTTCTCGCCCAATTCCTAAACCAACCTCTGGCAGCCAAACGGGATTTCCTGACATTAAGATATATTCCCCATCAACTAGATGATACACCTCCAAAGGTGTCTTTTTACGCCGAAGCGGACTATATACAACGTAGTACAAAATCCCTAATTCTTTGGCATATAATTCCTTTTTAATGCTATATTCTTCCCGATATATTTGGGAAACAACTTCTAGTGTTAAAATTGGCTGCTTCTTTTCTTCCCATAACACATAACTTAGGCGTAAATCCTCATCAATAAAGCGTTTAACTCCTAAGCTGAGAAACCCATCAGGGACAATGGCTGGTTTATCTGGGTGAGAATAAATACCCATGTCAACACCAAAGAACCAATCCCAGCGATCGCACCAAGCCAAAGCCAGTGTCGTTTTCAGCAAGCCGGGAATTAAATTTTGGAGTTCATTATCCACAGCAGTATCATCTGAGTCGGGTAATTCTTCGGAAGATGGCAAACAATGCAGTGGATTGTAGTTTAACATGAGCGGTTTTGCCAAATTTGATTCTAGATAGATTGTACGTAATCTATTGATGTGCGATCGCAGGGCAAGAATAAAGAACCATTTTTAGTGTAAACGTAGCCCGTCCTAGACATCGCCTGTGGTTCTCTCTTAGTATTCACAGACTTGTGATTGCAAAATTTTACATTAAATTCATGGTTTTTCGATACTGATTACCAGAATCTCTAACTGACAATAGCAAAAAAGGGCAGGTACAAAACCCGCCCTCAAAGTAATCAATATTTAAACTAAACTAGCGATCGCAACTTAATTACCAATTTGGGGCGCACTCAAAGAAACCTTTAGTGCGTCGTCTTTTTGCTGTGCTAATGTCGGCACAGAATCACGCAATCTTGCTGTCAATTGTACAGTTGTGGCGTCATACATCTGAGTCAGCAATTTCGGATAGAAACCAATACCAATAATTGGCACTAACAAACAGGCAATGATAAATATTTCGCGGGGTTCAGCATCTATCAAAGCTTGGTGAGAAACTAATTCCTTGTTCTCTTCTCCGTAGAAAATTTCTCGCAACATCGACAGCAGATAAATCGGAGTTAAAATTACTCCCACTGCCATCAAGAATACAACAATCACTTTGAAGGTAGAGCTATAAGCATCGCTAGTAGCAAAGCCGACAAATACCATTAATTCTGCTACGAAACCGCTCATCCCTGGCAATGCCAAAGAAGCCATCGAACAAGTGGTGAACATGGCGAAAATCTTCGGCATTCTCTTAGCAACACCGCCCATTTCATCCAACATCAGGGTGTGGGTGCGATCGTAAGTTGCGCCAACGAGGAAGAACAAACTCGCCCCAATTAACCCGTGGGAAACCATTTGCAACACTGCCCCACTCAATCCCAAATCGGTGAAGGAGGCAATACCAATCATCACAAAGCCCATGTGGGAAATTGAAGAGTAGGCAATTTTTCGCTTCAGGTTACGCTGGGCAAAGGATGTTAAGGCAGCGTAGATGATGTTAACTACCCCCAAAACCACCAACACTGGTGCAAAAAGAGCGTGAGCATCGGGGAGCATTTGGGCATTCATCCGAATTAAGGCGTAACCACCCATTTTCAAAAGAATACCTGCCAATAGCATGTGTACAGGTGCTGTAGCTTCACCGTGGGCATCAGGTAGCCAGGTATGCAAGGGAATAATCGGCAACTTGACGGCGTAGGCAATCAGGAAGCCAGCATAGACGGCAAGTTGGAAATTGAGAGCAAAGTCTTTTAAGGCGATCGCTCTCATATCAAACGTCACCGTATCGCCGTAAAATCCCATTGTCAGGGCAGACAGCAAAATAAACAGCGAACCACCGGCGGTGTATAAGATAAATTTAGTCGCTGCATACTGCCGTCTTTTGCCTCCCCAAATCGACAGCAGAAAGTATATCGGTACTAGTTCCAGTTCCCACACCAGGAAAAACAACAGCATATCCTGGACAGCGAACACGGCAATTTGACCGCCATACATCGCCAAAATCAAGAAGTAAAATAGCTTCGGCTTGAAGGTGACAGGCCAAGCTGCTAAAATCGCCAGCGTGGTAATGAATCCAGTCAAAATAATTAGGGGCATAGATAAGCCATCTGCCCCTACTGACCAATTCAAATCTAGTTGGGGTACCCAGGGGTAACTCTCGAACAACTGCAAATCTGGATTGGAGAAATCATACCCAGTATAAAAAGCATAAACAATTAGTGCAAAATCTATCAGCCCTACGATGAGGGAGTACCAGCGCACTGTTTTGCCTTCTTTATCTGGGATGATGGGAATCAGTAGTGAAGCGGCTATCGGCAACAGAATAATCGTCGTCAGCCACGGAAAATTAGCTGTATTCATCACAATTCGTCTGCTATCAAAATCATGTTTGGCAAAAAGTCACTAGTTATTAAGTAACAGCTTTTTGAGGATTTCGTCTTCCTCGTTAGGTTGATTTAATTAAATTGGTAATCCCCTATTTTTCCTCTTAGGAGTTTTTTTTGACAGTTGCGGGTGCGGAATGTGCGTTGTGATACTCCCAGTCAAGTCAAAAATTACCCTAAAAAAGCCGATAAAATTATAGTTTAGGGGTGCGATCGCGTAGTCCAACCCATCGCTAAAAATACACAATCTGCTTGGTAGTTGTTGAAGAAAGCGATTTAGTACAAAAAAGCATGACCGGATAACTAACCATAATAATTGCACAAATTGAAAATCAGATTGAATTCTGATTAAACAATATTTGTACCCTCAGCTTCATGATTGGTAACAATATATCCTTCATGATAAGTGTATCAAAATATGCTGGACTGATTGAGGAAGATTGAGATTAATTTCATTAAATATCAGAATCAGGATGTATGACGAACGCCACGCTACGCGAACAGGATTAAAGGACTAATAAACAGAATTTTTGTCCTTGGTTCAAGGGGATAGAGAGTCAATATTTGCTTTGGCAAAATTAAGAATTTCGATAGTTCTTTGAATAATCTGATCGGCATCAGCTTGGGTAATGTTAGGATCAGTATTATAGTCACCGCGTAAACGAGTTCTTTCTGCATCAATTAAATAACGATGAAATTCACGAGGAACTCGTTGTGGACGTGCAAATCTTTCTCCAAAAGCAGCAATTACGGCTGAATGTTTAGAGTAAGCAAGTCCTTCCCCTTCTAAAAAAGCGGTAGCAATATAAAACATCGCGTAATAGCCACGAGATGCTGCAAATTCAGCAAAACCTTTTTGGTTGAGTTCTTCTGCGGCTTGCAAACTTCTCTCCGCTTTTTCTAGGAGTCTTTGTTGTTCAGGGGTCATATTAATAACCCATCTTGTCTGACATTACGAAAGAAACCACTCTCATAATTTTCTAGTTGCTCACTGGTAGCAAAAGCACAACTAATTAAAACATTATATTCTAAACATAAATCAGCAATGATTTGACTGATTTTTTCACTTTCTTGAGAATAGTTAAAGACATCTTTCAATACAATTAAAATATCAATATCTGAGTCTGGTTGTGCTGTTCCTCTGGCTTGTGAACCAAATAAAATTAGTTTGTCTAATTGTTCTCCATAAAGTTGTTTTAAATTTTCGCGTATTTGGGGTAAAACTGTTGAAATTGGTTGACTTAGCATAATTTTAAATAAACAATTACTTTGTTTTATGTCTATGCTAACTCAAAAGCGATGTATTCTCTGGAAAAAGCTTTGCGAACGGCGATCGCAGCTATCACTAAAAATACACGTTCCTGTTTACTGATTGTAGAGAAAAGCGATTTGGTGCAAAAAAAGCATAACAATAACACTAAGCTACATATCTAATAATCTCCAATCCTGCTCCATTCTTAATAGCTGACTCTGCTTTACCTAAAACCTGTTCTGTAATTGCATCATTTAAATAATATTCACCGCAGTTATCACAAGTTTCTGCTGGAACTTTTTTAAGACAATAATACATTCATCTCTTTCTAATGTCACAGTTACTAAACCTGGTTTAGTTTCTCCATGCTGACAAATTACGCATTTCATTATCTTTGTCTTCTAGTTGTAAAACCATCTAACCAAATATATATTAGTATCACGAATATATATTAATTTTAGGGTGGGTTACGCTATCGCTAAACCAGCATAAGTATTAACACTGAATGGTGGGTTACGGCGCAAAAAGATTATTCTATATATTTTTTTCTTCTGTTCTATCGGATTATAGGAATTTATAAAGTCTGCAACCTATTTTTTGGGATGAATCTTAATAAGACTAACTTCATTATTCAAGAAATAATGTAGGGGTGGACATCTGCCCACCCCGATTAAAATCAGGTAACACCAAAGACAATCACTAAGCCCAAAACCGCCCCAAACACAATCAAGGCATAGAATTGAGCGCGACCATTTTCTAGGTACTTCAGACCTTCACCGCTAACAAGGGTGAAAAAGCCTGTGAGGTTAACAGCGCCATCGACAACGCGGAAGTCAACTTCCATGACTTGTCTAGCTACGCGACGCAAGCCGAGGACAAAAACCCGATGGTAAATGTCATCAAAGTACCACTTATTGAGGGATAACTCATAAAGTGGTTGGATTTTAGCAGCGATCGCAGCCGGGTCAATTTTACGGCGCAAATACATCAGCGAAGCCAGGGTAATCGCAATCAAAGAAATTCCGACTGAGGCACCCGCCATGATGTAGAATTCCGTCGGATTGAACTCGGCAGCCTTTTCTATAACTTCGGAGAGGGTTTCACTAGGAGGAAAGATAAACTCTTCAAAATAATTGGCGTAGGGAGTTCCCACCAAACCAATCAAAATCGAAGGCACAGCCAACAGTGCCAACGGCAGCGTCATCGTCCACGGCGATTCGTGGGGGGAGTCGCTGTGATGCCCGTGGGAGTCATGGGAATCATGCTGCTGACTAGTTGCCGCCAATTCTCCTTTCTTCATCGCCCCAGGCCCAAAATTCGGGACTGGTTCTTCTGACTCTAATTCCAGGACAATTGTCGCCGCAGCTCTCTTGAGTTTTTCCTTAATTTTCTCGTCATTACCCCGGAATTTGCCTTCAAATGTCGAGAAATACATTCTAAACATATAGAAAGCTGTAATCCCGGCTGTTAGCCAGCCGATAAACCAGAGGAGTGGATTAGCTTCAAAAGCCTTCCCTAAAATTTCATCTTTTGACCAGAAACCAGCAAAGGGTGGAATACCAGAAATTGCCAAGCAACCAATCAAAAAGGTAGTTGCTGTGACGGGCATATACTTTCGCAGTCCACCCATCAAACGCATATCTTGCGCTAAAGCGGGGTCGTGTCCAACGACACCTTCCATACCATGAATTACAGAACCTGAACCCAAGAACAGCATCGCCTTGAAATAGGCGTGGGTCATTAGGTGGAATAGTCCAGCACTGTAGGAACCTATTCCCATTGCCATCACCATGTAACCAAGTTGGGAAATGGTGGAGTAAGCCAAGCCTTTTTTAATGTCGTTTTGGGTAATGGCAATGGTTGCCCCCAAAAACGCCGTAAACGCCCCAGTAAAGGCAATGACATTCATTGCGGCTGGAACGTCTTCAAATACTGGATACATCCGGGCAATTAGGAAAACACCAGCCGCCACCATTGTTGCCGCGTGAATCAAGGCAGAAATGGGGGTGGGGCCTTCCATCGCATCTGGTAGCCAGACGTGGAGGGGGAATTGGGCTGATTTTGCAACTGGGCCTAAGAAAACTAAAATCGCAAACAGGACAGCGAGAAAATTGCTGATAGAACCTGATTCGACAAGTTGGGCGAGGCGATCGCCCATGATATTAAAATCAAAGCTTCCTGTTGCCCAGAACAGCCCTAAAATGCCGAGTAATAGACCAAAGTCGCCCACGCGGTTGGTCACAAACGCTTTTTGAGCGGCATCTGCTGCTGACTTGCGATCGTACCAAAAACCGACCAGCAAGTAGGAACACATCCCGACCAGTTCCCAGAATATATAAATCTGTACTAGGTTGGGGCTGACCACCAGACCTAACATTGAAGAGCCAAACAAACTGAGATAGGCGTAAAACCGCACGTAACCGGGATCGTGAGCCATGTAGCCATCGGTGTAAACCATGACTAACAACGCTACCGTTGTTACAATCACCAGCATTAGGGCTGTCAGGTGGTCAATAGTGTAGCCCATGCTCAGGTGGAAATTACCTGCTGCCGCCCATTCAAAGGTGCGAATATAAGCTGGGTGTCCTTGAATTTGACTCCAGAGCAAGGCAAGCGACAGCGCCATAGCTGCTCCCATCATGGAGATAATCACCACAGCATTAAGCTGGCGGAGGCGGTTTGTCACCTGATTCAACGAGATTAACCCTAGACCGACCAGCATTGCCCCAAGAAGAGGGAACACCGGAATCAGCCAGGCATACTGATAGATTACTTCCATCACTGACGCCTACTTTTAAAATTCTTGATTAGCGTGTCCAAACTGTTAATAATTGTGACACACACCCTTTAGGATAAAATAACCCACCCAAGACTGAGTTGGGTGGGGTGTTAAGCATGGTTTTAGATTTGGTCATTAGTCTTTAGTCATTAGTCATTAGTCATTGGTCATTGGTCATTAGTTTTTAGCCCCATGCCCCATGCCCAATACCCAATATCCATCAGGCTGACCGACACTCTAAGTCCACTGTTTTTGAACTTTTGTAAATTTTAGAGCTACTGGCGTACCTAGCTTTAATCTCTTCTAAAGCTAGACGTAAATCTTCTCTACCGCGAAAGCATTCCAAGCGATGGCGAATAGTGCCATTTTCTATCAATAGTAAAGTAGGTAGTGATTTGAGCCTATAAGTATTAGACAGTTTAAAATTTTGATCGGCGTTAACCCCAACTAATTTAATTTCTTCCCCACATTGGGCTTGAAATTGCAATAACAGTGGGTGAATAATCCGACACAAGCCACACCAAGGTGCTTCAAAATTAACTAAAACAGGAATAGGTGATTCTAAAACTTCTTGAGTAAATGTCCGCTCACTAACCGACAACACCATGACGCCTCTTGGATTATAAGGTTTTTATATTAAACTACCTATCAGCATTGAAGTGAAAGATTGGCAAGTCAGTAACTGCCGATAGATGCTTTCAGGAACCAAATCTCAGGACACAGCATAAATTAAGCAAAAATTGAGCGCGTTGATGTGTCTCTGACAAAAAAGCCACCGTGGAAGTCGCACTGGCTTTTTTGGACGTTAGGCTCCTGATTGCCGTGGCCATCTGGGGATTTGACTGAATCTGCCATTTTTTCCCAAGGAAAGGTAACTGACTAACAACTACCAATTTAAAATCTTAACTCGACTCAGACCACCCCCATCTGTAGATGTTTGAACTTATCGTACATTGATTTAGGGCAATTGATAAGCTGAAATCCTCATCTATTTTGGATTTTATGCTGACACTGGGGATCGCTTAGATTTCCCATCTTATCTTACTAGTTGCTTCCAGCAACAGAGGGTGCGACAACCAAAGCAAAGCTATGAAAATGGCAACTCCCAAATAAGAAGGACGAAGAAATTCGTGCCATTTGATAGATTGACGCCCGTCGATAATTGCTTTAAAGGGAATAATTGAAGTTCGTTGTTTGGCAATTTCAAAGGCTTCCCCATAGCGATCGCTTAAACGGCGATCGCCGTGCCAAACTCCAAACAAGTGATGCAACACCAATCCAATGGAAGTCACAAGTGTAAAGGTAGTACCCAGCCACAGAGTATGGGCAACACACCAAATTATTTGTCCTACCATCTGGGGATGACGGGTAATCCGAATAATTCCTGTTTCATACAGATGAACTTGGGGCTTTTGAATGGCAGCAATTTCTAGTAGATTGAAGGTAGCAGGATATAAAAATAAAAACGAGATAGCTGACAGCAGCCAAACAAATTCTCGCACTCCTGGTACTCCTTGTACCTGCCAAAGTTGCAAACCATCATATCGATGCCCAAAAAAGTAAATAATTAATATTACAGCCAACGGTAGGCTGACTAATGCAAAGAGAACGCGATAAAGCCTTGGGCCAATATATTTTTCGGCCTTTGGACGCAAAGCAGCGCCTCCACTGTGAGCGATCGCAAAAACTATTTGTAGCCCCAGCATGACAAAATGACTGGGTGTCAACCAAGAAATCAACAGCATATACACGTGAAATAATTTAAAGAAAATGGAACTCAGTACAACCAATACCACAAAGTATTCAAAGGGAGACTTTAGTCAAGATGTTGTGCTACTGTCTTTTTCGAGTCAAGTGTTCAAGTTTAATATGCAACAAATCATACCTGGCTGATTGTTGCCAAAGCTGATTTGTTGTGTGCATCCGCTCCTTTCAAAGTTTGTGGTTTGAGCCTTATGTCTGACCTTCCTTTCACTTTAGATCAGTTACGTATTTTAAAAGCGATCGCACAAGAAGGAAGCTTCAAGCGCGCCGCTGATAGTCTTTATGTTTCGCAACCTGCCGTCAGCTTGCAAGTGCAAAATCTGGAACGGCAGCTAGATGTCCCCCTATTTGATCGGGGAGGACGACGCGCCCAATTAACCGAAGCAGGACATCTACTCCTAAGTTACGGTGAAAAAATCCTCAGTCTGTGTCAGGAAACCTGCCGCGCCATCGAGGATTTACAAAATCTCCAAGGCGGTACTTTAATTGTTGGTGCTTCTCAAACCACCGGCACTTATCTTTTGCCCAAGATGATCGGTATGTTCCGACAAAAATATCCAGATGTGGCAGTACAATTACACGTCCATTCTACCCGACGGACTGCTTGGAGTGTCGCTAACGGACAAGTTGATTTGGCAATTATCGGCGGTGAAATTCCTGGTGAACTCTCAGAATCCTTAGAAGTTATTTCTTACGCTGAAGACGAACTAGCGCTCATTTTACCTGTCTTTCATCCCTTTAGCAAACTGGAAAAGATCCAAAAAGAAGATTTATACAGATTACAATTCATTGCCTTAGATTCCCAATCGACTATCCGCAAAGTAATTGACCAAGTGCTAGCACGCTGTGAAATTGATACCAGACGTTTTAAGATTGAAATGGAATTAAATTCCATTGAAGCAATTAAAAATGCTGTGCAATCTGGTTTGGGGGCTGCCTTTGTTTCAACTAGCGCGATCGCTAAAGAGTTACAAATGGGTGTTCTTCACCGTACCCCCATTGAAGGCGTTGTCGTCAAACGGACACTGTGGCTGATTTTTAATCCTAATCGCTATAGATCCAAGGCCGCAGAAGCTTTTAGTCGGGAAATTTTGCCCCAGTTTGCTAATCCTGGATGGAGTAAAGATGTGTTAGCATTGGCACAAAAAACCATAGTAATATCTACATTGGATATAGCGACGTCTACCTCTGCCGCCGATGACTAAAATCTAGTGATTAGTCCTACCTTTATGGCATCTACGTCATTTGTCCAATGTTTTTTGTAAATGACCAATAAGCAAATAATTCGTAATGACGCTTCTGCGGACGCTCGATTACTCGCTACCGCTTCGCTAACGCTAACGTAATTCGTAATTATTATTTCATAGCTTTTCCCGTAGCAAAGCTAAGAATTTGACATTAGTAAAAAGTTTCCTGATCTTGATAAAGAAGTTTAGTTTCTATGTAACTTGAATGAATTACGAATTACGCATTATCAATTACGAATTATTTTGACTAATGACTAATCACGAAAATGGAAGTTTACTGTACTCGTCCACGTTGCCCACGCCCACAAAACTATTTTGCCGATTTAGATGATATTACAACGCTGAAAACAACGCAGCAAAAGTACTGTACTACCTGTGGTATGCCATTGCTGCTAGATGGTCGATATGTCCCCGTGAAGCTACTGGGAAGGGGGGGATTTGGAGCAGCCTTTTTGGCACGCGATCGCCGAATACCGGGAATGCGTCAATGCGTAGTTAAGCAGTTTCAACCTGCGGGAAATTTAAGCTTAAGTCAACTGCAACAAGCACAGTTGATGTTTGAGAGAGAGGCAGAAGTTTTATCACAACTAGGTAACGATCACGAGCAAATCCCTGACTTGTTTGCTTTCTTTCCAGTCATAGTTAATGGTTTACAACCAGGACAACAAGACCAGTTTTTTTACTTGGTACAAGAATACATTGATGGGCAAAACTTAGAGGAAGAATTAGTTCAACAAGGCAAATTTTCTGAGCAGCAAGTGTTGGAGGTGCTGCAAGAAATCCTGAAGGTGCTAAAGTTTGTCCATCATAGAGGCATTATTCACAGAGATATTAAACCCTCTAACATCATGCGCCGTCGTGATGGCAGACTTTTTTTACTAGATTTTGGCGCAGTTAAGCAAGTAACAAATGTTGCACTTGGTTCTGCTGCTTCTTCCACAGGAATTTATTCTATGGGATTTGCACCGCCTGAGCAGATGGCTGGGGGTCAAGTCTTCCCATCTACGGATTTATACGCTTTGGCTGTAACTATTATTATTTTGTTGACAAACAAAGAAGCAGTTCAACTATTTGATGCCTATAGCAACCAGTGGAAATGGCGAATGCAAGTGACTGTCAGCCCTCGCCTTGCTGATATTTTAGATAAAATGCTGCTACCTGCTGCTAATCAGCGTTTCCAGTCAGCTCAAGAGGTTTTAGATGCACTTAACTCACAGGCGGCTCAAGCTTCTACACAATTTAATTCGCCTTCTGTAACACTTCCGCCACAACCACCCAATCCTAGTCCCGTCGTCCCCCGCCCACCAACTCAACCAGCGTTTTCGACAGTGGAATTATTGGGCGGGGCGGCATTTAGTGGATTTGAAGGGGCATTAATTGCGATCGCTCTCTTTAGTCTAGTAAAATCATCAATAGTTACTTTAAGTATTGCATTTGTAATTTTGGGGATACTGATATTTGCCCAAACTAGACGGTGGATTGAAAAGTTCGATTTATTAATTATTCCAACAATTAGTTTTGCGATTATTTTTTTTCTCCCTTTTTTACAAGGGGGGCTTGGCATTAAAGCAGTAGTTTTTTTAGCAGTTGGAGGAAGCTTAGTAGCGATTTCCTTAACAGCCGTGTTTCGACTTATTTATAAATTATTATCTCTCTTACTTTAAAAAACTTTTGGTGCTAACAGCTAACTATGTCTCAAAAAAATGAAACACTTAGTCTTTTCTTAGCTGCTATCATCACCATTGGCTTAATATTTAGTGGCTTATGGTTTTTTATGGAACGGTGGGCGCAACTAAATGGAACTGTTGCTAAACCTTTGGGGAGTAGCAACACAGATAATCCCACAAAGCAGTTTGTCAACAACAAATGTGACGTACCAAATCTCCCAGAGGGAACGTTTAACTATGGTGGTAGCACAACCTGGGCACCCATCCGTAAAGACGTAGACTCTGTACTAAAAAGCTTGTGTCCTCAATTTACTTTACGCTATACTCAACCTCCTTCAGGTCAACCAGGATCTGGAACCGGCATTCGGATGTTGATAGATAATCAACTAGCTTTTTCTCAATCTTCTCGCTCAGTTAAAGCTGAAGAAAATGCTGAAGCTAAACAAAAAGGATTTAGTTTGAAAGAAATTCCGGTGGCGATTGATGGAATTGCGATCGCAGTTAACCAAAATCTTAATATTTCTGGTTTAACTGTGGCTCAACTCAAAGATATCTACACTGGCAAAATTACTAATTGGCAACAGGTAAGTGGGCCAAATTTACCAATTACAGTCTACTCTCGCAGTAAAGAAGCTGGGGGAACAGTCGAGTTCTTTGTAGAAAATGTTTTAAATAAAGAGAATTTTGGTAATAACGTTAATTACATTAGTACCACAACAGAAGCAGTACGAAAAGTAGCTGCAAGTCCTGGTGGAATTTATTATGCTTCTGCCCCAGAGGTTGTACCCCAGTGTATGATTAAAACTCTACCACTAGGGCGGACAAGCGGTCAATTTGTGCCTCCCTACCAAGAACCCCTTGTACCTCAATCTGAATGTCCCAATAAACGTAACCAGTTGAATAGTCAGGCGTTTCGTAGTGGAGATTATGCAATTACTCGGAATTTATTTGTAATTGTTAAACAGAACGGTCAAACAGATCAGCAAGCTGGGGAAGCTTATGCAAATTGGCTGCTGACACCTCAGAGTCAAGAACTAATTGAAAAAGCTGGATTTGTCAGAATTAAATGATCCAAATTGTTAAATTTAGCGAAATAATCCAACTAGGGTTTATACAAATTTCTTAAATTATTATTTATCGTGCATCTGGAATAGTTCGTTTTTTACCTACAGACATAAGTTTTACAAAAAATAAACATTTTTTTACTTTATTGAAATTTGTTCATGTCACAAAAGAATGAAACTAAAATTTTAGCTTTGACCCTGCTGTTGACCGTTGGAATAGTTGGCGGTAGTGTTTGGTGGTTTACTAACAATGGGGTGAAATTTAGTAATAGTATCACTCAAAATCCAGAAACAGGTAGCAATTCATCCTTACAAGACCGCATTAGTTTTGGGGAAAAATCCTTGACTCCGGGTGATATTTCTCCAGTTAAAAAAGAAGGAGTACAGGCGATCGCAGCTAAAAGTTATGATAAAGCGATCGCTAATTTCACAGATGCCCTAAAACTCAAGCGTAACGATCCAGAAACGCTAATTTTTCTGAATAATGCCCGCATTGGTTCTTCCAAGAGCTACACAATTATGGCTTCTGTACCATTCGGGACTGACCCCAATGCTACTTTAGAAATTTTGCGTGGTATTGCCCAAGCCCAAAATGAAATTAATACCTCTGGAGGAGTCAAGGGAGTACCGTTAAGGGTAGGAATAGCTAACGACGATGACAATCCAGAAATAGCCAAGCAAATCGCTTCCAACCTAGTCAGCAATTCAGAAGTATTAGGTGTAGTTGGGCCTAATACTAGCGATTCCACCTTAGCAGCCGGTACTATTTATACTTCAGGACAACTAGTAGCAATTTCCCCTACAAGTACATCTGTAAAAATTTCTAACTTTAGCCGCTACGTTTTTCGCACGGTTCCGAGTGATTTTATGGCTGCTAGAACTTTAGCCAACTACATGGTAAGAACCTTGCAGAAGAAAAATGCAGTGATTTTCTTTAATTCTCAGAGTAACTATAGTCAGTCCTTAAAGTCGGAGTTTGTCTCATCTGTTTCCCTGGAAGGTGGACAAGTATCTAGCGAATTTGATTTGTCTCAGGTGGGTTTTAGTGCGGTTAAAAGTGTAGAACAAGCAACTAAGCAAGGTGCAGAAGTGTTGATGTTAGCTGCTAACACTGAAACTCTTGATAAAGCGCTGCAAGTAATTCAGATTAATCAGAAAAAGTTAACTCTGCTGGCGGGAGATGATGTTTACACCGCTAAAACTTTAGAAATTGGCAGAGAACAAGCTGTGGGAATGGTATTGGCAGTTCCTTGGCATATTGATGGCGCTCCCAAGTCAAATTTTCCTCAGAAATCCCGGCAGTTATGGGGCGGTGATGTGAGTTGGCGAAGTGCCCTTAGCTATG
Source organism: Nostoc commune NIES-4072 (assembly GCF_003113895.1). Lineage (NCBI taxonomy): Bacteria > Bacillati > Cyanobacteriota > Cyanophyceae > Nostocales > Nostocaceae > Nostoc > Nostoc commune. The sequence continues at coordinate 998,701 of NZ_BDUD01000001.1, forward strand.
ATGCCACTGTAGCTCTGATTGAGGCATTAAAACGCAACCCCACACGTTCTGGAGTACAACTTGCACTCTTATCTTCTGACTTTTCTACCACTGGTGCTTCTGGTACAATTCGGTTTTTAGCATCAGGCGATCGCAATGCGCCAGTCCAACTTGTAAAAATTGTTCCTGGTTCCCGCTCCCGCACGGGTTATGACTTTGAACCAGTGCGTTAATCAGCAATAAAAAATTAAAAATTAACCAATACTTAACCTGGAAAAACCCTCAAAATGAGAAATTGAACTTTATAGGGAAAAATTTTACTGTCAATTTATTCTTGCCAGCGCTCAAATTTTGAGAAAACAGACGAATAATCCAAGGGAGATTTATTATACCTTGGAATTTATTGTAGTAAAAAGTGAGGATTTGTCAGCATTTGTTAATAAAACACCCGTCCTCCAAATACAATTTCAAATAGCAAGCACTTATCAAGTTAAGCATTTGTATTGAATGGACGCGTGAGTAATTATACTATGTCTCAAAAAAATGAAACAACTATTCTTGTATTATCTATCTTAATCACGGTCGGGCTAATAGCTGGCGGTTTTTGGTGGTTTACTAAAAAGTCTGGTGTTAACTTAAACACAATTAATTCTGGTAGCACCAAAACGCCCCAAGCTGCATCAGAACAGCCCAGTGGCAATACTTTCGCTTCAGTACAGGATGTTCCTACAGGATTATTTAATTATGGAGGCAGTACATCTTGGGCGCCGATTCGGCTGGTAGTTGACTCAGCACTTCAAGCTGCACGGCCAGAGTTTCGGCTGCGCTATGTAGAACCGAGTAATGCGTCTCCTGGTTCTGGTACTGGCATTCAATCTCTGATAGACGGTCAATTAGCTTTTGTCCAATCCTCCCGACCAGTTCTAGATCAGGAATTAAATCGTGCCCAGCAGCGTGGGTTCACATTGAAACAAATTCCTGTGGCAATTGATGGTTTGGCAGTTGCAGTTAACCCCAACCTTAACATCCAAGGGCTAACCGTAGACCAGTTAAAGTCAATTTACACAGGCAAAATCAATAATTGGAGCCAGGTAGGCGGCCCCAATATTCCGATTAAGCCCTATTCCCGCCGCATTGCTGATGGCGGTACGGTGGAGCTTTTTGTCCAAGATATCTTGGGTGGTCAACCTTTCAGTCCCAATGTGGAATTTATCTCCACAACCACCCAAGCCTTGCAAAAATTGGCTGGTAGTCCTGGTAGTATCTACTACGCTTCTGCCCCAGAGGTGATTCCTCAATGCTCAATCAAAGCCTTGCCGTTGGGGCGGACGCAAGGGCAATATATTGCTCCATACCAGGAACCATCTGTCCTCCCGTCCGAATGTCCTGGTAAACGGAACAAATTGAACATTGAGGCTTTCCAGTCAGGCAAATACCCGATTACCCGCAATCTGTTTGTGGTGGTCAAACAGAATGGTCAGACTGAGCAGCAAGCAGGTGTCGCTTACGCCAACTTACTGCTGACCGAGCAGGGACAGGAACTGATTTCCCAAGCTGGGTTTGTCAAAATTCGCTGACTCTTGCGATCGTCTCCGGCGGGGCGTAGCCCATCGCGCTCAAGACAGAGTGGCGGAAATCGCCGCTCTGAAATGTGCTTTAACCAGCTCTATTAATCGATTCTGCTGGCAAGCAAATGAGATTATCGCCTTGAGTCAGGATTAAGCCACGTTGACGCAGCTTACCCATCAAGCGGGTAACAGTAACACGAGTGGAACCAATCGCGCTCCCAATTTGGGCATGGGTAAGGGGGAAGGGCAGACAATAGCCGCGAATCACATCAGGATCAGTGTCGCTCATTGCTGGCTCTCCATATTCCTCAATTAACAATGTGAGAAATCCTAAGAGTCGGTCAATTGTGCGGCGTTGTCCCAAGGCACTCAGCCACAGCAGCTTACGCTGGTGCTGATACCTAAAGGCATCCATAACTTCACGACGGAAGTGAGGCCAGTTATCTAAGTCATGCCAGTACATCCACAACACCGCAGTTTGGTCAACATGGGCGTAGGACTGGAGTGTGAATGGTGATTGAGCAACAATTTCAAATGGCTGTCCCGCTCCCACAAAACCCAAGAACGCTTCTTCTGGGGTTCTGTTAATTCGTCGAGACGTTAGCTGGCTGGCAGTCGCGCTAACTTGGGCGGTTCCTACCATACGGATCGCACCCCTTTGCACCAAATATAGCAATCCAGGCCGGGCTGGAATGCGCTCATCTTTGCTAAAGGTACGGCAGCGGTAGTGTTCTTGAGCCCAGTCAAGAATGCGTTGCCAAGTTAAAAAAGGCCGTGATGCCTCAGAAAAGGAGGATGGAGATTGCATAGGTAACAAAGAGCGTTCGGCTGAAGACAAAGACGTAAATAAAAGGGTGCAAGGAGTGTCTTTGTGTTGGCAAGGCAGGCATAACGCCTAACAGCGCCAGCCAATCCAAAGAATAGAAAGTAAATTACTCTCTACTCTTTTGTTATACTTCCTACTGTACAATGATGGTAGTAAAGTTTACTTACTATTCATCGATTATTCATCAAATTTTATCCTCTTCTCATTTTTCTTTATCTAAATTAAATTTATACCGCAAGACTGATGACAAAAAAGTAACAAATATATCTTACATGATGATTTAAATAATATTACGTGCATTATAAAATACAAGTTAGCAAATATACGTCAATCAAACAGTTAGTGTACAGTTACTTAATAAAATCACTAAGCATTGATACTTATAAAGCAAAAAATAAATGCATAAAGAATGAGAAAATACCTCTACATAAAGGTAGAGATAGTAATAGAATTTTATACACCTCAAGTGTGTCTTTAGGACTATCAAAATCTCAGAATCGAAAAGCAATGGAGCTTGCCAGCGCGATCGCCTCAGATATATCAGGGATCTGTGAGGACGTTTTTAGCATCCAAATAGTTCCCCCTGGTTTGATACATTTTGAATTAACTCACTCGACGTTAGCGACTTGGTTACAAAGTCTTGTAGAGGGGAGTGGGGAAGATGAGGGAGATGAGGGAGATGAGAGAGATGAGGCGAATAACCAATGCCCAATGCCCCATGCCCCATGCCCAATGCCTAATTTGTTTGCTGTTAAATATGCCCATGCACGCTGCTGTTCGCTGGTGCTTCTGGCTCACCGAGAGGGATTGATTAAACTTAGAGAACCAGTTCCAAATACTAGTCCAGCTTTTTGGAGTGTTATCTCTCCTAACCCTTTACCTTGGCTCAATGATGACGGAACACTGCGGCTAAATCACCCAGATGAGCGTCGTCTAATTGGTGAGTTAATACAAGTGGTAGACAATATACAGTGCCCTGAGGTTAAAGGTTCTGTAAAATGGGAAAAAGTAGCGTTGAGTTTGAGCCAAGCTTTTGAAAAGTTTTGGTGTAATTGCCGGATTTGGGGTGAGGTGAAAATTACTTCACCAGAGTTAGCCCAAGCCAGACTCGGATTGCTTATGGCTACTCAGTCAGTATTAAGATTTGTCCTAGAGGAAAATTTGGGTGTTTTTGCGCCCTTAGAGTTATAAATCGGTAATGTCGCTTAGGCCAAAAGAAAAACTTTTATATATCTATTGACTCAATGCATCACCTCAGCTACATTAACAGGTGTGTGAGGAGCGAACCAGCTAGGACACCGAGACGAAACACGGCCAGTCGTCGGTGTCCTTTCTGATTTATATGGGTTGGGTTTGAAAAATTGCCTTCACCTACAGCAAAAACTTTTCAATTGCTACTGCTGCACCATCTTCCTCTACGTTGGGAGCTACCCACTGCGCGATCGCTTGCACTCCTGCTGGTGCGTTGCCCATAGCTACACCCAGTCCGACATACTCCAGCATTTCTACATCATTGAAGTTATCGCCAATTGCCATAACATTGGCTAACTCTAATCCCAGCAGTTCTTCGGCTAGGTAACGTACAGCAGTTCCTTTATTCACAGAGGCGTTAGTTGCTTCAAAGAAGGTAGCAACAGATGTTGTGAGATAAAGTTCAGCCGGTGTGTACTGAAGGCGCAAATTTCCCAATAGCTTTTCGATTACATCAGTGTCATCACACAAAGCAAGAATTTTTGTCGGTTCATTTGTTAAGGCTTGACGCAAATCACCTACTGGAATCGGGGTAATACCAGAACGTTCTGCATAAATTTTGGTTTCTCTGGTTACTTCACGGACGTATAGTTGATCGTTGATGTAGAAGTGGACAGATAGGAGCGATCGCAATTCAGGCTGTTCAAAATAGTCGAGTAACTTGTGGGCGATTTCACTAGAAACAGTCCAATGGCGATGGATTTTTTGGGTGATCGGATCTTGAATCCAGGCTCCCTGATAGGCCATTAATGGTAGAGTAGAGCCGATGTCTTGGTGAAAGCGCAAGGCTGAACGATACATTCGGCCTGTAGCGATCGCCACTTGAATTCCTCGTGCTTGCGCTGCAATAATAGCTTGCTTTACAGGTTCGCTGATGGTGTTAGAGTGTCCAGCGATCGTGCCATCTATATCCAAAACTAGTAGTTTAATGTCTTTCGTCGCAGACTGATGCTCAGTAGATGCCAAGTGTGTAGCAGATGCTTTCGGCATAATTTCCTAGATTTTAAGTTCCAGTAAGAGGTTAACTCAGAACTTGCACCACGACCGCCTCAGAATTCATTCTGAGGCTTATAGCTAAAGTCTTCTAAAGAAGACTAAGTAAGGAGTTTAGTCCACGCTTAGTACGCCACGGCGTAAATAGAGCAACCATTTAAAATCCCTAAAAAGCCTGTTCCATAATACTTTTGACTTTTGACTTCCGCTTTGCGGTACTAGCATCTGAAATTGCTAACTATGTGACAAAGCTTCTGGCTAAAATAGGGGTATGTCTGAAATCACTTCTGCAACCGCAACACGCCCCACGTTCATCCTCGTAGATGGACACTCCCTGGCTTACCGTTCATACTTTGCTTTCGCCAAAGGGCGAGATGGAGGGCTGCGTACAAAAACGGGCATTCCTACCAGTATATGTTTTGGTTTTGTGAAGTGCCTGCTGGAGGTAATGGCAACACAACAGCCCCAAGCAATGGCGATCGCTTTTGATTTGGGTGAGGCCACTTTTCGTCATGAAGCTGACGATACTTATAAAGCCGATCGCAAAGAAACGCCAGAAGACTTCATTCCCGACTTAGAAAACCTGCATGAATTGCTGAATGGCTTCAATTTACCAATTTTTACTGCCCCTGGTTACGAGGCAGATGATGTTTTGGGAACATTATCACAACGAGTAACTGCTGCTGGGTATAGGGTGAAGATTCTCACTGGCGATCGCGATTTATTTCAACTGATCGACTCTGACAAAGAAATCACTGTTCTAAATTTTAGTCCAGATGCCTTAAAACGCTCTACAAATAGCATTGCGGAATTTAAAGCAGAACAAGTCAAAGAGAAAATGGGGGTTTTACCTTCACAAATTGTTGATTTTAAAGCTCTTTGTGGTGATAAATCAGATAATATTCCTGGTGTCAAGGGAATTGGGGACAAGACAGCAGTGCAGCTGTTAAATACTTATGATTCACTTGATGGTGTTTATGCTGCGTTAGATGAAATAAAAGGCGCAACTCAGAAAAAACTGGCAACGGGTAAAGAAGATGCCGAGAAGTCTCGCTATTTGGCAACCATAGTTTTAGATGTTCCTATAGAGTTTAATTTAGAAGATTGCAAGTTAAAAGGCTTTGATACAAACGTTTTAGCACCAATTTTAGAAAAGTTAGAATTCAAGTCTTTTTTAGGTAAAATAAACGACTTGCAGCAACGTTTTGGTGGCAAAGTTGAAGAAAAGCAAGAAGCCAAAACAGATATAAGTAGCCCCAATACTAACTTAGAATTCAATACTAATGAAGATAATGATTTGTGGTTTTTCAGTGCTAGCGATACAGCAGCAGTTACACAACAATCTACTTCCCAAATTACACCACGCATCATCAACACTGAAGCCAAATTAGATGAGTTGGTGAAACTTTTGCAAAAATTCACTAATCCAGAAACACCCGTTGCTTGGGACACTGAAACCACCGATTTAGAACCGAGAGATGCTGAGTTAGTAGGAATTGGTTGCTGCTGGGGAATCCAACCAGATGAGGTAGCCTATATTCCTGTGGGGCATAAAACTGGGGAAAATTTGCATAAAGATTTGACGCTAGAAGCATTACGCCCAATTCTCGAAAGTACTGATTATCCGAAAGCTTTACAGAATGGGAAATTTGACCGCTTAGTTTTAAAGTGTCAAGGAATTAATTTAGCGGGAGTAGTTTTTGATCCTATGCTCGCAAGTTACATTCTAAATCCCGATTCAAGTCATAATTTGATGGATTTGTCACAGCGATATTTGGGATTAATAGCGAAAAGTTATTTAGATTTAGTTCCTAAAGGTAAAACTATTGCTGATATAGATATTCCTGCGGTAGCAGATTACTGTGGTATGGATGCTTATTCTACCTTTAGCTTAGTGGCTAAATTGCGTGAAGAACTGGATAAAATTCCAACTTTGTCTAAGCTATTAGTAGAAGTGGAACAGCCACTAGAAGCGGTTTTAGCTGAAATGGAATACACGGGTGTCCGCATTAATTCAGCTTATTTACAAGAGCTTTCCCAGCATTTAGAAACTGAGCTAGCCAGGTTAAAAGAGGAAGCCACTGAAATAGCTGGGGAAAATTTTAACTTGGGTTCGCCTAAGCAGTTGAGCCAAATTTTGTTTGAAAAGTTGGGGTTAAGTACTAGACATTCTCGTAAAATTCAAACGGGCTTTTCTACAGATGCAGCAACGCTGGAAAAACTTCAAGAAGATGATAAAAGTGGATTTGTTGAGGCGATCATTGAGTATCGCACTCTATCTAAATTAAAGTCTACTTATGTTGATGCATTACCTGCATTGGTGCGTCCAGATACACAGCGAGTACATACTGATTTTAATCAAGCAGCAACATCAACTGGTAGGCTATCTTCTTCTAATCCAAATTTGCAAAATATCCCCATTCGTACGGCTTTTAGTCGCCAAATTCGCAAGGCATTTTTGCCAGAATCTGGTTGGTTAATGGTAGCTGCTGATTACTCACAAATTGAATTGCGGATTTTGGCTCATTTGAGTCAAGAGCCAATATTAGTGCAAGCATATCAGCAAAATGAAGATGTTCACACTGTGACGGCGCGGTTAGTGTTTGAAAAAGAAAATATAACCTCAGAAGAACGAGGGATAGCAAAAACTATCAATTTTGGTGTGATTTATGGAATGGGTTCTTTAAGGTTTTCGCGTTCAACTGGGATAGATAAGACTATTGCTAACGAGTTCATTAAGCGGTTTAATGAACGATATCCGAAAGTTTTTGCATATTTAGAGCGAATGAAAAAAGAAGCGATCGCTTTTGGTTATGTAGAAACTATTCACGGTCGCCGTCGTTATTTTGACTTTACTAATAACAGTTTACGCAGATTAAAAGGTAGTAACCCAGAAGATATTGATCTAAGTAAATTGAAGAATTTGGGTGCTTATGATGCAGGTTTACTACGCTCTGCTGCTAATGCACCAATTCAAGGTTCTAATGCTGATATTATCAAAATTGCAATGGTGAGATTGCATGAGGTTTTGAAGAACTATCAGGCGCGTTTGTTGTTGCAAGTTCACGATGAATTGGTGTTTGAAATTCCCCCTGATGAATGGGAAGAATTACAACCGCAAATTAAGTCGGTGATGGAAAATGCAGTCCAGTTAAGTGTACCGTTACTTGTGGATGCGCGTGTCGGTGAAAATTGGATGGAGACGAAGTAAGTTGAACTCTGACAAGGCTTTTAGCTATAAAAGTGTCAATCAGTTTATTTGAAAATTTAAAAATTTTATATCAAATTGACAAAGTAATCAAGAGCCAAAAGTATTGACTCTTGATGATGGAGTAGTAGGCAATAGTTAAAAATTAACCGCCACGCTTTAGCGCTGCTTCTACCTGCTGTAACTCCTTCTCTAAACGATTTTTGAGTTTTTCGGGTACAGGACGATTTGGGTAAGAACTGTAGTGTCCAGCCAGGGAGTTGAGGGCTGTTCGCATGGTTGTAAAAGAGCCAAGACCAGAAACAGAGTTAACTCGCTGATAGCGAGCCGAAAAGTCATTAATTTTTTGACGCGCTTCTGCTTGAACTGCTGCTTTGTCTGATGAATCTTGTGATAGATCCAGAGCTTGTCTCATAATATTGACCACAGCTAAGGTGTCTTGGCGATAATCCCCAGTTAAGCTATCTGGACTGCCAGAACAGCCCATTAAGCCGATAGATACAACCAAAACCAGCGCAAGCAAACGCGACCAATAGCGCTTCATATGCATTAAGTAAAAGAATACGTAAATCAACGTCCATCGTATCTTGGATTGGTATCTTGGGGATCAATTGAATGGGAAGAGATACGATTAATTGCGTCTGTACTGCGGAGAGACGAGATTAATCGCGTTTGTAGGCTGGGCTGTTTTTACCTAAAAGGCGCTCGTACAAGTATATTGGGCAAAAAAATCGGGTGATTAAAAAATCTGATGGGATAATTCTCACCCAGATGCCTTCTTTGCAAGAGACTTTAGCAAAGGTAACTCCTTCGGTGTACAGACTTAAAGATTTAATCAACTACCTTCTTTCGCCTCAATCTTTGCAATTTAAGCATCGTAATACATATCATTAGCCACAAAAAACCGACTCCATAACCTGCAATTATGTCTGTAGGCCAATGGACTCCTAAATATAAGCGGCTGATCCCAATAGCAGCAATTAAAATAACTGTCAAACTATAAATAACTTTAGCAAAATGAGGATAGTGAGTTGCCAATTCGTAAGCAATGAAACCATAAAGTACCATAGAGCCTAGTGCATGACCACTAGGGAAACTAAAAGATTTTTCAGAAATCAATTGATGCCACAGTTCTGGGCGAGGTTTAGAAAAAAACAACTTTAGCCCTGTATTTAAAATTAACCCTCCTAAGCAAGCAATTACAAAAACTTTTGCTTCTTCTTGGTAACGTCGCCACCAAAGTAATAAAACAGTAATACCTGCAACTATAACTACTGTGTTGGGATTACCAATATTTGTAACAAATAGCATTAAATTGTCTAAATTTGGATTGGCAAACTGATGTAGCCATAACAAAAAATTAGTATCAAATACAAAACTTTCTCGCTCCAAAACCTCTTCTGCCAGTTTTGCTAAAACAAAAAGGATTAGCAGACAACTAGCAAGTCCAACAATACCAATTGTGGCAATTAAGGGAGCCAAGCGAGGATGTATATGATGTAACCAGAAATTAGAAATTTGTCTGAGCATAATTTAATATTATTTATCATTAGAATGTCTAGCTACTACTAGTTTTTTATGCTTTAGCGTTGTGAACAATATACAAACCCCAAGTATTGATACAAGCACTATAGATGAACCGATAGTACCAAAATCTAGGCCACCTTTGATGTGTGGTTTTGTCAGAATATCCCCCAGTGTTGCACCAAATGGTCGGGTTAAGACAAACGCAATCCAAAACAACATGACTTGGGAAATTTGGGTATAATAATGCGCCGCCAGTACCAGGGCAAGCAAACTAGAAATTAGGAGCGCTCCTCCTGCAAATCCAAGTCCAGAACTATCGGCTAGAAAATCACCCATAGCAGTACCTAAAGTATTTGAAAAGAGAATTGTAGTCCAATAAAGCAGCTCAACTTTAGGGGTTTTAATATTATTAACAGATAGAGACCCAACACAGAATCGCCAGAAAGCCAAAATAGTTAAGAGAATGGTGACTAAAATCGTAGTCCCTGTAGCGTAGCCCAGCCCTAACGTGCGATCCATGAAATCTGACATTGTTGTGCCAGCCGTGCTAGTTGAAAGGATGACCGTCCAATAAAGCAATGGGTTATAGCTTTTCGAGATTAATTGAGTTATAAGAGTTGCTAAAAACACTCCAATCAATATAAGAGAACTAATCGCATAGCCTACATTTAGGGTCATCGATAAAAGGTCTCCTGCGGTTTCTCCCAGAGTAGTTGCACATATCTTCATGATCCAAAAGAAGGCGGTAATGTGTGGAAGTTTGCTCATTTTTACTCGTTCTTATTGTTGGGTTATCTACTTTATCTAAACTTATGATTTTCTCATAAAGAAAAAATTCAATAACTATCAAATTGCCAGATTATAAACAGAAAAATACCTAAGTTCGAGAAGGCGATCGCTAGTTAGTCTTGTCGGTCAATCGGCAGTAAGGCTGATTTATTCTGCTTAAGACTTAAGTAAATAACCAGACTCACGATTATAGAAAGAAAAAGCATACTGGTTCCGACAGTACCAAAACCAAAGCCACCATTTGTGGTAGATTGGGATAGTAAATCACCTATAGATGCTCCAAGCGGACGAGTTAAGATGTAAGCTAACCAGAATGCCAAAACTGCATTCATCCACAAGTAATAATAACCGATTGTTATGATTGCAATTGAAGCACCAAATATCAGTGCTGATTGTGCATAACCTAGTCCCAAAGACTCTGCTAAAAGGTCTCCTGTTGCAGTACCCAAGGCAAACGTAAACAAAACAGCTACCCAATAAAAAAGCTCTCTTTTAGCTGTATTGATGGAGTGCATGGCTAATGTCTTTTCGTTTGAATACCAGAGCGCAAACACTACCAACAAGGAAACACTAAAAATTACAGTAGTTGTCACCAAACTAACTCCAAGCTCGTCTACTAATCTATCAGTGATCAGTGTGCCAACGATACTTATTAAAACGACCACAAACCAAAAACTGGCGGGAACATAACGTTTAAGCTTAAACTGATTCAACAGCGCCATCAATAACACGCCGCTCATAATGTAAGATGTAATGCCTAAACCAAGATGTAGGGTTGCTGATAGAAAATCTGCTGCGGTTTCACCTACCGTGGTTGCCAAAACCTTAATAATCCAGAAGTAAATTGTAATCTCTGGAACCCTATTTAATATCTTATTCATAATCTTTCCCCTTCTTGATTTTTCCGTAGAAGTGAGATGTGTTGTCAGAAATTAGTGAGTGATTATACTTTACACAGCAAAAGTCAAGAAATAGTCAAGGTTTGATTGAAAACGGAATTTTATTCTGAGAAAGTCACTAAAAATAGCTGAAATGTCTACTTAAAAGTTAATTTCACCATTTGATATTAAATTTGTTGAACTTAAATCAATCTTGACTATTTCTGGACTTTTATTACCTACTGTGAAAATACAAACCCAGACTTCAAGGGATTTTACAAGTATGAAGATTTTAAGCAAAATTATTTTGGTAGCAGCTTTTATTGGTACTTTAGGACTTGCTGAATTGTCGAAAGCTGTTTCTGCAAAACAACCACAATCTTTTGTAGCAATTGCACGTCAACATCATAGTGTTACCAAAGTTGCTGAAGCCAGTGATGGAGACGGTGAAACCAACGATGATTCACAAGAAGCGGCGAAACTGCAACCGCTAGCTAAAATTACAGCACAACAAGCACAGCAAGCAGTTGAAGCATCTGTGGGAGGTAAGGCAAAAAGTGTCAAACTCGAAAATGAAGATGGCAACTTAATTTATGCTGTAGAAATTGGTCAGCAAGAAGTTACAGTAGATGCTGGTAACGGCAAAGTTCTTTATGTTGAAAATGCTAATCAACAAGATGAGAAGAATGAAGCTACTCGTCCCAAGAGTAGTATTCAAGTTAAAGAAACTACTGATGGCGATCGCGAAACCAATGATGATGGTAAGTAAGTAGGAAAGTTAAAATCACATTGTTAAGAAGTTGGTAAATGCACAGTAAAACAACTACCAACTCCTAATTGACTCGTAACACTAATTAATCCACCGTGATTTTGGGCAATAGCTTGAGCGATCGCCAACCCTAAACCAGAACCACCTGACCAATAAGACCGAGACTGATCGGCTCGCCAAAAACGCTCAAAAACCTTGTCAATATGCTCTGGTGCAATTCCCACGCCTGTATCTTGCACGTTGACATAAAGCTGGGAACCGACGCGACTAGTTCTGATTTCAACTATACCTCCTGATGGTGTATAGTAGAGTGCGTTTTCAATTAAATTAGTAAACAGTCGCGTTAATTGAACTGAATCACCTACTAGCTGAAGATTAGTAATTAATTTAAATTTAAAGTTAATTTGTTTAGCTTCAGCTTGAGGTTTATACAGTTGTATTAGGTTCTCTAATATTGAGGTTAAATTGAGAGTATCTCTATTCTGAGTCGGGACTTTATCGGTGCGTGCTAACAATAATAAGTCTTCTGTGAGGCGAGTCATCTGGTTAGTAGCACTGGCGATCGCTTGAAACTTTTCTGCATCTTTTGGCCCGATTTCTTCTGGATATTGTAGCGGTAACTCAGCATTAATTTTGATAGCCATTAACGGACTGCGTAGTTCATGGGAAGCATCAGCAGTAAACTGTTTGAGTTTTTGAAAGCTCTGTTCAATGGGTTGCATTGCTTGACGAGTTAGTAAAATTCCGCCAATACCACTAAAAACCAAAGTTATAATAATTCCACTGCTTAACACCAAGTCCAGTTTTTGCAGGGTTTCATCAAATTCTTCTAAAGATTGGCTCACTCTTACATACCCAACAAGCTCACCATTATCACTAGCAAAAATTGGAACAGTCACTACTCGGATAGGAACTTTACCTGTCTGAGTTTGTACCATTTTGTTTGGTAAAAAAGGTAAATTCAAAACAGTTTTTCCTTGTTGGTTAATTAAATTTCCCTGAGTATCAAACCACTCTAATCCTTGATGAGAAGCAATTAAGTCTTGGGGACGAAAGTCACTTTCAACTGTTAAGCGACCTTTTTCAGACTCTACATTTGCAGCTGCACCTTTGCCTATGGCTGTGAGTTTATCTGTTATTTGTTCACTCAGACTGCGAGTGAAAGCAAATCGGACTGCGATCGCAAATATTCCCAGCAGCGATGCAAACACAACTAAGTAAGACAATAATAAACGATATCTGATTCTTTGAAACACATTATTTATCGCCGTAAAATTGTTAATTATTAACTAAAAAATTGACTTATATTAATAAATACTGGGAATTTAAGTCCCCAACAACTAAGAAACGGCTAGTTTTGTGGCTCTTTATAAATACCCATTACGAATTACGAATTACGAATTATTTTAATTGTGTCCTAAACGATAACCAATGCCATAAATATTTTCAATCAAGTCCTCTGAAATTCCAGATGCTTTAAGTTTATTCCGCAAATTTGTAATATGAGTTTTAATACTTCCTTCTCCCGAAGATTTATCAAAGTCCCACAGTTTGTCAAGAATTGCGGTACGAGTGACAACTTGATTTGGGTTTCTCAAAAAATATTCTAATATCATATATTCTTTAGGAGTTAATGATATGATATTTCCTGCATAAGTAACCTGTTGAGTTGCTGGGTCTAGTTGCAAATCACCGTGGATTAAAATCTGGGGACGAATCTCTGGAGTTCTTCGAGCTAAAGCCCTGATGCGTGCTGCTAATTCTTTTAAGTCAAATGGTTTAATCAAGTAATCATCAGCACCAGCATCAAGTCCGATAATTTTATCGTCTGTTGTATCTCGTGCTGTCAGCATTAAAATCAAAACATTAGATGAAGTAGCGCGTAAACGCTTACATAAAGTAATGCCATCTAATTTAGGAAGCATTAAATCTAATAAAATTAGCTCATATAATCCTGACTGTGACCATTCCCAGGCTGCAAAACCATCGGTTGTTATATCTACAATATGGTGTTGTCGTCTTAAAAACTCGGCTAATGGTTTAGCAATGCGATCGTCATCTTCAACTATCAAAATTCTCATAATGCTCCACCTCTAAATTATTAGAGCTTGCTAACACAAAATCAGGATTATCTTACCTACAAGGGTAATCTTAAAATTTTTATCCTATATTCTTAACCTGAACTTAATTCGATTTGATTAATGTTCCTATAAATTGTTTATTTATCTCTGAACTCTCTGCGCTTTAAAAGTGGTTTGTTTCATCACTCAGACGCAGAGAACACAGAGATAAAATCTATTCTTAACTATTAACTTTTTGATAAAGAGTATTGCGTTGTTGATAAGGTCTTCCTAAAGAAGCGATCGCATTTTCCAAAGTTTCCACTTCCATACACGTACCACCCAAAGCACCTGCCATTGTGGTAATATGCTCCTCCATTAATGTGCCGCCGATATCGTTGCAACCCCAAAGTAAGGCTTCTGTTGCACCTGCAAGCCCCAGTTTTACCCAACTCTGCTGATGGTTAGGAATCCAATTACCTAAGTAAATCCGCGCTACAGCGCCTAGCAGCAGGGCATCACTCAAAACTGGTTGATCGCGTCCGACACGGCGGCGTAAGGGTTTGGGCGCTTCTTGCCCAACGAAGGGTAATAAAATAAACTCTGTGATGTTTGCGGGATATCCCTGATTAATGGCGGTTTGTTGGAGCGATCGCAATTTTTCTAAATGCCCAATTTGCTGTTCGTGGGTTTCAATATGCCCAGATAACATGGTGCTAGTGGTATGCAAGCCTAATTTATGAGCAGTGCTAACAATTTCTAGCCAAGTGGCTGTGTTAATCTTCTCTGGACACAATATCCGCCTTACTTCATCGTCTAACACTTCAGCTGCTGTTCCTGGCATTGAGCCAACACCAGCATCGCGCAAAGCAGCAATTACATCAGCATACCCAAGTCCATCAAGTCTAGCGATAAATTCCACTTCTTGGGGAGAGAAAGCGTGGAGATGTATGTGGGGAAATTCTTGTTTGATGGTTTCCACAACCTTGAGATAATAAGGCAAAGATTTACCATTTATCTGCGCTTGTGGATTTAATCCGCCCTGCATACAGATTTCCGTTGCACCCCGTTGCACTGCATCTGTCGCTTTTTCTAAAATTTGCGCCGAATCTAACCAGTATGCACCGGCATCACCATCATCTCGACGGAATGCACAAAAACTACAGTGTTGCTCACAAATATTAGTAAAGTTAATATTACGATTAATTATGTATGTAACCGTATCGCCTGCTTGAGTGTGGCGGAGTGTGTCGGATGTATGACGTATTGCTGCGATCGCCTCCTCGTCAGTTTGCTGTAACAATACCACTCCCTCTTCGAGAGATAAGTCGTATCCCATCAAGGCACGGTCAAGAATTTTTTCAACAGTAATTTTTGTCAGCATTACTTTCTTAACTTCTGAGTAAATCTTAATTTTAGGATCTTGTAAATAATAAAATTCTACTTAATAAATACACCAAGGTCTGGAGAATCCCAAGAACGGACATAAGTTTTATCTTTAAAATTAATTTCTTGAGATTTCTTTTGTTTACTTTTTTTAGTTTCCATTGAAATAATCCCGCAAGGTTCAAAATCTTTATAGGAAGCCTCTTTTTCTAAACTAGCTGAAATATTAGTTACATTAATATGTTGAATTTTAAGTGCTTTTTGATTATTTTGCTGCAAAAGTACCCATAAAGGGTATTCCCAAGGGTCATTTCCCATTGATAGCCCAATATCCGAGCATTTTTTTGAATTTAAAAACTCAACTGCTCCTGTGTAAGTACTTTTGAGGAATGGTCTATTACTAAAATACTGCTCAATTCTGGGGGTTTGGAATATATTATTGCTATCAATAATAGGTCTGTATCTATTAAAAAACACCCACGGCAATGATGAAATTAGCAAAAATGTTACTATAAAAATTGCTATTTTTTGCTGTTTTATCTTAGATAATACCACACCTACAAATGGAGAAATTAGAACAAACAAAGGTAAATGCAGACGACTATTCCAGACTTGCCATTTTAGCAAGTAGCAAAATATTAGAAATGTAGATACAGTAGCAATGAGGTAAGTAAAAATATAACTGTCTTTACGAAGATATTTTCGAGTTAAAAAAATAATAATACATATCAATATTAGTGCTAAATGTAATAAATTACCAGCACTATTTTCATTACCACTTATCCCAATTGTTGACCAACCTCCTGGCACAAAGAATGTCTGGGAAAAAGTTGTCCGAGGATCGTTATAATCTACACCGATGAGTATATGTATAAGTTGAATTAATCTGTTTGCTTTTCCATTCCAGAAACCAATCGGTGTTCCTATATGTAAAGCAATATTTCTCAGGATATTAGAAATGAGTATATTAACACCTAGTATTTCATTACTATAGCCACCCGGTTCACCAAGTGGGGAAGCAAACAAATTATAATTGCGTAAGTAGTGACTAATATTAAGTAATAAAGATATACTGCCTACTATCAAAGCAGGCTTCCATGCTTGCCAGTGTAAGCGTTTAATCAGGTAAAAACCAAACCAAATTAAGAAGGGAAATACATAAAAATAAGCAGTTCCCTTGCTCAAAATAGCTAATCCTGTGCTACTACCAATATTGATTGAATTCGTCCAAATATCACTTTTTCCTGCTTGGATAGTTGACAGCAAGTAGTAAGCAAGACAAACTAACCAAAATGCAACTACATAATCATTTTGAGTGCTTGAAGCTTGCAAAATTCCCATAGGAATTGTTGCAGTTACAACCGCAGAGAAAACTTGACCTCGTAAATCTGCTCCTAGTTGTTTTGCAATTAATGACACTCCAATAATACAGCCAATCATACTGAACCATTGGACTAAGTTAGCGAAGTAGTCACCACCACTTAAAAGCTGAAAATGCAAAATCACGAACTCTGACCAAGGGTTTTGATATAGCTGTGGGGTATAACTTGTTGGATAATGGGCAATGCTATGATTTTGTATCCAATGAGCAACACGGCTCATGTGATAGTCCATAGAATCCCAATTATTAGGTGGTGCTATGATGGCAATTAATCCAACTGTCGCTACAATGAAACCTATTCCATATAATAAATGTATTAAGGGTTTAATTTTAATATTTTTCTTTATTTGAGAAGAATTTATTTGCTCTGGCCTCGGAATTATTTGGTGATTTAGCCGAAAGTATATATAGATTAATATAATACATATCAATCCCCAAGTTAGCACTATCCAGCCAAAAGTAGTTAATTTAAAAAGACTTAAAAATTCTGTGATCGCAGTGACTAAAATTCCCCAGTAAGTAATTGCTAATATCAGTGACTCGCGCCAATCGATACGTTTTTTATTAACTAACAAAAAAATAGTTATTAAGGAAATAAGAGGTAAAAATATAAACATCAATAATATTACCCATTTTAAATTAGGACTTACGCACAAATAGCCCAAAAGCTTAATTTGTCGAACCGCCAAGACGCCAAGAACGCCGAGAATTCGTAGAGTGTGCGTAAGTCCTATAAATATAATTTCTCCTCTGGTAATTGTAATATGGTCTGAAGCCGCTTACTACCAGCTAATTTAATTAATTTTACACTGCGTAAGATACTTTGATTTATTCTTACCCACTTAAGAAACTTCCGGTTTAAAAATATGTTATTTCCGGGGCGCAAAACCTTGCGTCCCTAGAAATGTGCAAATAATTTTGGATAATTTATTTTTTGCCAGTCTAAAATTTAAGTAGGTAGGCGTAATTAAATATAAGATAAAAGCTTATCCTCAATTCTTTTGCTTGCTAAGGAGAGGGATTAAAGATAAGATTTTGTATTTAATTTAACCCACTTACTTAATGTACATTGTTATATTGGCTGGAATTCTCAGTAAAAGACTGATATTACTAACTTTCCCTTGCTTGTGGTGTGCGTCGGTGCTGTATTAGTAATCCGATCGCCATACCAATGCCGACAAAGGCTGTAAAGTAGAATAAACCAATCAATCGGATATAAATTGGTGGTGCGATCGCTTCAACTTCAACTTCTTGTGCTACCTTCACTGGTGCAAATTGACGGCTAGATCCTGGTAGAGGAGTTGCTTCCACCTCGATTTTGTGGGGTGAACCATCAAAAAACTGCTCTAGCCATGCTAACTTCCCTTGTTCGTCGGGAATACCTTTGTAATCAAAGACTGTTAAATTATGTTCAAGGGCGATCGCTTTTACCTGTAACGCTACATCTTTGATAGGTTGTCCAGTTGCGCTATCTTTCACCTGTAATGATAAGTTCGCAAGTTTTCCTACAGTTGCGTTTTTATCTCCACCAAGGTTAATTTCCAATCCCTGAGATTTTTGAGATGATGGTGCAATTACTTCGGTACTATTTGAATGGTGTTCGCTGCCATGAGCTTCTGCAACTTCTGCACTGATATTGATAACTAATAGGGTTACTATAGCTACCACTGTCAATGCACTTAATAAAAGGCGGACTGACTGTGGTGCAATTTCTCCTTGTTGGAGTTCTTCTTGTCCGCCAATAACCCAACCACCCAACAATCCAAGTGATAGCAAAATAGCTGCAATAACAACAAAGTATTTATATTTAACTGGATTTTCGCGGACATTCAGATTTAAAGTTTGCTGATATGGGGTAAAAGCATTTGCTACTAAAGGTGACACATTTACCAGCAGTTGGTAATTACCACGAATGGGTAACATCTGTTGAATTTCTAGCTTCCCATCAGGTGCAGTGGCATCCATTTGCAGCAATTTTGTTCCCTCAACAATGGGAAAATCTGTTGTTAACCAAGGATTCCGATTAGGCGTCAAAATTTGTAAGCTAATTTTGGCATTTTCTAATGGTTTACCCGCAGCATTAACAGCTTGTAACTTTAAGGTAACGGGAGATTGCGGTCTTTCTGCCTCTGCTTCAAAGGGGAGAATACGTTCTAAAGGTGGGTTGGTGGAGAGTAGCACTCTGGATGTAGGAATTTGGGAATTCCCTACAAAGGAATAAAGAATTGATAAAGTTATGCAAACAGCACTGATAACTCCAAAAAGGCGATATTTTTTCATAAAAACTTACGGTATATAGGATTACTATTTGATTTTTGAACGAAATTAGGTGTTGTAGAGTGTGTTAGAACGGAGTTCGTAACGCACTATTATCAAGGGTTTGATGCGTTATGCTGTCGCTAACACATCCTACGGATATTTTCATAAATAAAACCGGATTTCTATATGTGAAACTCATGTACTTTTGGCAACTAAAACTTAAATAGCAGTTGATGAAAGTTAAAGTAAAAAATTTAAGTCAAATAATTAGTCATAAACCAGACAACATTCTAAATCTAATTAAGGTGATGTAGAGATGGTAAATAAAGCATCTCTACAAAACCTAAAAGTATATCCAAAAAACACTGGCGCGAAATTTGCGCTATTTTAGCGTCGTAATTTCGTTAGATGTCAAAGCATTCTAAAAAATCTTGAGATTATGATAATTTAGTGACATGCAACGCCTAATGTGTGGTGACGCGTTGAGTGTGCTGTGTTATGAGCCGCAGGATAGGTAGAGAACAACACAGTCCAGATAACTAAAGAAGATAGCAACATATAAAGCGTTACCTGCACAGGCTTGGATAAGGTAATACCTGCGGTCTTCTGCAATGCTGAAATATGAGAAAAATTAGTCATTTTTGACCTCCTATAATAAATTCGGGTAATTCATTAATCAAAGGGCATTATGCCGCTTGATTGCAAAAAGATATACGATCAACTTTGTTTTTGACAAGTGTGTATCAAATGTATTGGGTAATTGGGCTTTAATGAATACTATACTATCTTTTGAAGATCGACTCATCATGAGACAGAAATCTCCACATAAAGTCCATACAAATAACAAAAGAATGACACATGGATTTGAATGATGGCATTTTCAATCCTGATAACACGAAGGTAACAGATAAAAATTTAAAATTGGTCATGTTGCCAATCATCCAAAATTCCTTGAAATGCAATTGATATTATCTCTAAGCTAATTAAATGTGCCACAGATTACCAACATATTTTATATCAAAGTTGCTAGATATTATACTCACTGTTTGTACTTAAAGTACTGCTGAAGCAATAAGCATATCAGGAATAGGCATAAAAAGTTAGTTTAATACAAATACTATTTATACATAAAATAGGCGTATAAATACTGTAAAAATTCAAGATAATTGGCTACACTTTTCAGGGACTGATTCTAGCTTTATCTAGATTTAGCAACTTAACTAGCAATTTTGAAGCGCCATAAAATTATTGACAATAATTATTAATTCCTCTAATATCTAAAAGCAATTGCAAATCTTTTGCAATTCTTTTTTGGCGCTAACCGTAACGAAATGTCATGCCCAACAACTTCGCTCTAGGTAACGGAAAACCCTGGAGCCGCCGTCAATTATTGCAGCTAGGACTAGCAGGTGCTGGAGTGACTGGTGCAGCTGGACTTTGGCAGATGCTAAATCTACAAAGTAAGTCAATGGTCAAAGTGCCACCAGTGCCACCATTCGATATTGAAGTACCAGACGACGTTACTAACCCGATGAGGATGTTAAGGGATTTTGATTATGGGACGGTAAAGCAAGAAAATGGGCGGACTATCCGCGAATTTCAGTTAACTGCCGGTACTTCCATCATTCAACTTAATAGTGCTGTTTCTTACAACATCTGGGATTTAAACGGACGCATACCAGGGCCAACGCTAAGAGCAAAACAGGGCGATCGCATCCGGGTACTATTTCTCAACAATGCGGGACATTCTCACTCTTTGCATTTTCATGGCGTTCATCCGGCAGAAATGGATGGTATTCGCCCAATCAGCAATGGTAGTGCCACAATTTACGAATTTGATGCTGAACCTTATGGCGTTCACTTATACCACTGCCATATTGAACCAGTCACCCGCCACATCGCCAAGGGATTGTATGGGATGTTCATCATCGATCCACCTACTGCGCGTCCCCCTGCTGATGAAATGGTATTAGTGATGGGTGGGTATGACGTGAATGATGATAGCCATAATGATTATTACGCCTTCAACGGTCTGCCGCACTATTACATGCATAACCCGATTCGCATTTACAAAGATCAGTTGATTCGGCTGTATGTTCTGAACATCATTGAATACGATCCGGCAGTGACGTTTCATCTCCACGCCAACTTTTTTGATGTCTATCGCTATGGCATGAGTATGACTCCTAGCGAGAAAACTGATGTGATTACGATGGGTGTTGCAGAAAGGCACATCTTAGAATTTGCTTTTCGCTACCCAGGTAAGTATATGTTCCATCCTCATCAGGATGCGATCGCAGAAAACGGTTGCATGGGTCAATTTGAAGTACTTGCCCAGAGTAGCTCTCAAGATCCTGTTAAAAAGTCCTGACAATATTGTTAGTAATTCCTAATTAATTTATTAAAGTTTTAGATAAATAGTTGATAAAAAATCTCATTATATGAGACAGTAAAATCTATGACAATCTGTCAAATAAACTAGCTTTTAGTAGTTTGCAATGTTTCAATTAATACCTTTTTTAGTTGTGCGAGGAGTAAAGATGATAAAAGTTCGTTATATCTGTTTAGCAGCAGCAGCAGCAGTAATAGTTACGTTAAGTTCTTGTAGTAGTACACCAACCGCAGAAAATCCATCAGCACCAGTTGCTAGCCCAGCTACAGAGGCAGTAAGTAATAACAGTCACAGTGGTCACGGTAGCAAAGAAAAAATTAACATTAACACTGCTATATTGTCAGAATTAGATAAATTTGAAGCCAAACTAGGTGTTCCGGCTTTATCGAATAAAATCCAGGCAAGTCGTCCTTATGGTAGCCCAGAAGATTTAGTCACTAAAAAAGTAATTACTCAAGAGCAGTTCGACCAAATTAAAGACCAGGTTAGTGTTCAAGAAGTTGCACTCACGGGTGAAGCAAAAGATGTTGACTACATGTCTAAATTAGGCTTAATGAAAGGGCATCTTTTAGTAGCACGAGAACTGTTGGATCAGAATCAGCCGAAGCAGGCAGAACCTCATATTGGACATCCAGTTGAAGAGATTTATGTTGATGTAGAAGATCAACTAAATGAGCGCAAAGTCAAAGAATTTAAGACAACATTGGTAAGTTTGCAAGACTTAGTAAAATCTAGTCCGAAGGATAGCAAAGTTAAAACTAATTTTACTTCTTCAGTGCAAGCAGTTGATGGAGCGATCGCAGCTTTGCCAGAATCTCAACGCTCAAAGCCAGGATTTGTGCTACAGGTAATTAACGAATTGCTAGATTCAGCCAATTCCGAATATGGCGCAGCGATCGCAAATGGTAAAATAACCGCCCCAATTGAGTATCAAGACTCCCGTGGTTTTGTCTTTTACGCCAATGATTTATACAAAGGGATTTCTAGTCAAGTAGCTCAAGCAGATCCCGAAGCGCACAAAGCGATCGATACTAGTTTCGCTGAACTTATAAAAGTTTGGCCTGCTGCCATCCCACCAGCAAAAGCAGTCAAAACTCCTAGTGATGTTACCAAGCTAGTGAAAACCATTGAGGAAAACTCTCAAAAAGTGGTTGACAAATCCAATACCCAAGCACAGCGATAACACTTTAATTTAATGGGAAGTATATGATAAGGAGTTTAAAATAGTTAGGAGTTAAGAGTTAGGAGTTATGAATTAATAATTAGGAGTTATGAATTATAAGTTATGAATCCTGATCTAGTAACTCCTAACTTCCAACTCCTAACTCATGAAAATTCGTTACTTGAACTAACAACTGATGCAAGAACTTGACCAGAAAAAGACCATTGACCTGCTGAACGCCATCATGGAATTTGAACTAGCAGGGGTAGTCCGCTATACACATTATTCTTTGATGGTGACTGGCCCTAACCGTATTCCAATTGTGGCATTTTTCAAAGCACAGGCAAGTGAATCTTTACTTCATGCTGAACAAGTGGGAGAAATTCTCACCGGTTTAGATGGGCATCCCTCCTTAAAAATTGCCCCAATGGAAGAAACCTACCGGCATAAAGTCAAGGATATCTTAGAAGAAAGCTTATCCCACGAAAAAAAGGCATTGGATCTGTATAAAAATCTGCTCGATACTGTTACCAATGCCAGCATTTATCTTGAAGAATTCGCTCGCGGTATGATTGGGCAAGAAGAGATGCATAATCTCGAACTCAAAAAGATGCTACGCGATTTTAGTTAATAGTCATTAGTCCTTAGTCATTAGTTAAATTCAAATGACAAATGACTAATGACTAAGGACAAAAAACAAAGGATAAAAGATGGATTTTAGTACTGCTCTACCTACTTTTGTAATAACGCTCCGAGAAGGAGTAGAAGCTGCCCTTGTTGTTGGCATTGTGCTAGCTTTGCTGAAAAAAGCTAAACAATCCCGGCTCAACTCCTGGGTATATGCTGGTGTCGGCGTTGGTATTGTCGTCAGTGCCTTAATAGGCGTGCTATTCAGTTGGATAATTCAAATACTGGGAGCAGCAAATCCTCAATACACCACCGTAGTTGAGCCAGCGTTGGAGGGTGTGTTTAGTGTATTAGCGATCGCAATGCTCAGTTGGATGCTAATCTGGATGACTAAACAAGCCAGATTCATGAAAGCTACAGTTGAAGGAGCAGTAACAGAAGCACTCACACAAAACTCAAATGCTGGTTGGGGTGTTTTTACTTTAATTTTAATTGCCGTTGTCCGTGAAGGCTTTGAAACTGTTCTGTTCGTTGCTGCTAATTTCCAACAGGGATTAATGCCAGCATTGGGTGCTATTGGTGGTTTGGTAGCAGCATCCACCATTGGGGTGCTGTTATTTAAAGGGGGTGTCAAAATTAACATCCGCCAGTTTTTCCAGGTAATGGGCGTTTTATTAGTATTAATTGTCGCTGGGTTAGTAGTTTCAGCCTTAAAACATTTTGACGAAGCAGTGGCTAACCTTGCCCTTAGCAGTCGCGCCACAGAAGGACTTTGTTTCTATTACGAACGTTTTACAAAAGTCCACTCCTGTATTTTGGGGCCAATGGTTTCCAATACTTCCACAATCTTGCCTGACGAACAGTTTCCTGGCATTATTCTTAAATCTTTATTTGGTTATAGAGACAATCTTTATCTTGTGCAAGCAGTGGGATATGTGGCATTTTTACTCACCATTGGAGGACTGTATTTCCGCAGCCTTGGAGGTACTTTTTCTCAAAGTAAAAAAAATATCCCCTTTGGTCAAAAACCAATTAGTTCTGCAAAAGATTAAAAGCATAGTCAGTTGCCTTGTTCCCAGTCTATCTCTGACTGGGAATCACCTTAGCGATCGGTATTTGTCACCAACACAAAGTAACCAAAGCTTTCCTATAAGATTACTATTTGATTTTTGAACAAAATTAGGTGTTGTAGAGTGTGTTAGAACGGAGTTCGTAACGCACTATTATCAAGGGTTTGATGTGTTAGCGACAGCGTAACGCATCCTACGGATATTTTCATAAATCAAACCTGATTCCTATAGAGCTGATTAGGTAATGAGCAAAACTTTTATATTAAATTCCTTACTGTTGCTTTCTCAAATACCCAATCCAGAAGTAAAATTTTTAGATTTAAAAAATAAATTAGAAAAAAAAGGGTTTCAGGTAATCATTGCACTACCACCAAAGCGAGGAGCTTATGGGTTACTAAGAGAAGCTGACAAAAAAATTTGGATTAATCCCGTAGTGTTTGAGTTAGGTATTGGGACTCAAACATTAATCCATGAAACTGTTCATGCAGCGCAAGTATGTGCCGGAAAAGGAAAAATCAAAACTTTAGGTTTAGACATTCAACCAATCAATTATGCTAGACCATTTTTTAAACGTTATACTGATATGAAACGACAAGATTTAGAGAGAGAAGCCTATGCAGTACAAACTCAACCTAATAGTTTTGAGTTAGCTGTATCTCTTCTTCAACAACACTGTAAATAGCTTCTTTCATCTGGTTTAATATTATTATCTCATCTGTAGCCTTATTTTAGAGAATTGGTATAAGACGAGCTAAGTACCCTGTGGCGCAAACAAGGCTTGCTTAAGCTGCTGACAAGCCTTTTCAATTGCATTTATACTACCTGGATTCACCAGGCCATAATAATCAAACACATAGACTCGGTTATTTTTAGTAGCTTGCAGTTGTTGCCAAAAAGCTTCCTTTTTCAGTGAATCTAAAAGCGCTACTTCCGAATTTCCTTGTGGGGGATTAACCAAAATTATTACCTCTGGATTTGCTTCTAAAACCTTCTCAGCCGAAAGCGTCACATAGCCACCAACAGGACTTTTACCTTGTAAATCTGCTGCTATATTTTTCGCCTGGAATTTCGCCAGCAAATCGCCTGCCCAACTGTTTTTATTTGGCGCTAAAATTGGTTGACGACTAACCAACGCTAGAGTAGAAAAACCTTGGATTGGCTTTTCTGGCAGGAAAGTTTTGTAACGATTTAACAAAGGCTGAGGATCAGCGTCTATTGATTTAGCAAGTGTTTTAGTAAGTTCTTCTAGAGATTCCCAATTATTCACCTTAGTTAGAAAAGTCGGAATTCCTAGCTGCTGAAGTTTTTGAATTGGAATGTTAGAAAAACCTTCTGCACCAATAACTAAATCTGGTTTGAGTGCTACCACTTTTTCTAAATTTGGCGGACTTTGCCCTTCACTAACACGGGGAATATCGTTAAATCTTGAGTCATTCTTAAATAATTTACTACCAGTAATGCCAACAATTTTTGTTTGATCGAGTCGAGAGATAATGTCAGCAGAAAGAGAAGAAAGAGCAACAACTCTTTCTGCTGATCCTTTCGGTAATTGCTGAGAATTTGTGTTTATTCTCTCCGTAGTGCTTGTGATTTTTGTTTGTGGCTGCTGAGTGTTTACAGTCGTGCAAGCAGCTAAAAATATACTCATCAAAAGTGCTAAAGCAGATAAAAACCAGCGACGATGCATATTAAAATTCCTTTTAGGGTAAGAATGGGATAAGCAGATTTTCACTAACTAAGGTAGAGGCAGAATTTACCTAATAACAGACTAAGCTTGGTGTATCTTCAAATGTTTTATACTTCCCTATATGTGTTTATGTCTTTATCAAAAAATTCAGCAACACTAACAAGCCTTTGGTAGTCTTAAAAAAATAGGTTTAAAAACCTCCTGTTATTTAAATGTATAATTCTATACAAACTGACTACAATTATCTGAATTGGGGTCAATGATTATTGTGTCCATCTACTGCTAGATATGTCTAACCATCCTTTGAACGTTGCAAGATCAACATTATTTTGGCGGCGTCTATTCGCTATTGTTTTCACTAGTAGTTCGTTGCTCCCCAACTTTGGAAGCGAACCAGCAAGGGCACAAGTAACCCAGTATTGTCAATTATCATCAACGGCGGCACAAGAAAAAGAAAACTTACGTTTGTCAGCCCTCAAAGGCAAACCAGATGCCCAAACCCGCTATCAAAACATTGTAAAAAAACAAGCGCAGGAATTACAGGAGTGTCGCACTAGGACTTGGCCGCAAGTCCAAGCCATTTGGTTGCGCTTGTATCCTTGTGATATTCAGCCAGGAATAATTGACCAGATTATGGATCGGATTGTCAACCGTGGCTATAATCAAGTTTATTTAGAAGTATTTTACGACGGGCAGGCATTATTGCCAGCAAAAGCTAACCCGACGGTTTGGCCTTCTGTAATTCGCACCCCAGGAGCAGAAAACGCCGATTTACTCGCTACAGCAATTCAAAAAGGTCGGCAACGCGGTTTAAAGGTTTACGCCTGGATGTTTACTACCAATTTCGGCTATACTTACGCCCAGCGCCGAGATAGAGAAAGTGCGATCGCTCGTAATGGTAAAGGTCAAACGAGCCTATATGTAGTAGATAACGGCTCTCAAGTATTTATCGACCCCTACAACTTGCAAGCAAAACGCGACTACTACCAATTAGTAAAAGAAATTTTGCGCCGTCGCCCAGATGGCTTGCTATTAGACTATGTGCGCTATCCCCGACAAGCAGGAAGTGATTCCATCGCCACCAAAGTTTCAGATTTATGGCTATTTAGTCCCGCAACCCAAGAAGCTTTATTTAAACGGGCACTAAATTACAAAGGGCTGGAATTGATTCGGCGCTTTTTGAGTAAGGGATTTGTCGGCGCTGGAGATATAGCGGAAGTTGATAAACTTTATCCTCAAGAAGGGGAACCTCTGTGGCAAGGACGCATTCCCTCACCAGCGCAAAAATCAATCCTGTCTGCAACCGATAGACAGCCGCTTTTACAATGGGAATTATGGCAGCTTGCTGTTGCCCACGCTATGCAAGGAATTTTAGATTTTGTCACCATAGCCAGTTATCCAGCAAAGCAGCAAGGTATTTCCACGGGAGTAGTGTTTTTCCCGGATGGCAACCAAACTGTAGGACAAGGATATGATTCCCGTTTGCAACCTTGGGATCGCTTCCCTACTTCATTGCAGTGGCATCCTATGGCTTATGGAAATTGCGGTAATGCCAGTTGTATTGTGACGCAAGTGCAACGAGTTTTGAGTATGGCAAAACCGGGTACGCAGATAATCCCAGCTTTAGCAGGCAAATGGGGAGAATCTATTAGTAATCGTCCATCCCTAGAAGCGCAAATGCAGGCACTTCGCAAATTTTCCCCTCAACTGAAGGGAGTTAGCCATTTTGCCTATTCTTGGCAATATCCTGAGAGTGATAACGATCGCAAATTTTGTCGTACTCGGTAAACAGCAGATACTAAATATCCACATCGTAAGACTTCTAAAAAACTTTTTGGTTTACTGATTGCCAAATTTATGTTGTAAGTAATAAGTTACATGCCCTGTGATAATTTAAGAGGTGTTTGAAAAGTTCTATGTTGTGATATTAATCAAATGATTACTCCCCTTAATCCCCCCTTGTAAAGGGTGGAAACAAGAAAATGCGGTTCCCTCCCCTTTATAAAGGGAGGGTTAGGGTGGGGTAAAAGAATATTTGAAAAGTCGCGGAAGGTATATTTTTGCCGTTCTGATTTGGGTTAAATGCTACGAAAAATAAATGTTTTAGCCATATAATGCTTCGCTGTGCTAAATAAAATATGAGAGCAAAAGACCCTTTTAAAATATTCTCTAAACGGATAACTATTCTAGCTACTAGAAATTATTGAGGATTAACTATGGAACCTGTTTCTATAATTATTACGGCTTTAGGTGCTGGTGCGATCGCTGCTACTAAAGATACCGCAGGAACAGCCGTTAAAGATGCCTATCAGGGTTTGAAGACTTTGATTAAGAAGAGGTTTGCTGACCAAGGTAAAGAAGATGATAGCAATATCGTAGATAAGCATGAGAAAAAGCTGGATTCTGAAGCAGTTAAAGCATTGCTTAAAGAAGAGTTAGTAAATCTAGGAGTTGATAAAGATGCGGAAATTATTAAGTTAGCGCAGGAGTTACTGAAACAGGAAAAGCCAGAAGAGTCAGCAGCAGGTAAGTATAACACAGTATTTCAAGGAGAAGTGAAAGGGATTCAGGTGGGCGATCGCAACACACAAGAAAATAAATTTAGCTAGAAGCCACTGGAGTATCTAGATGGCTGAAGAGAGTTCTAACTACAATTCAACTTTTCAAAATGAAATCAAAGGTGCTGTAGTTGGTGAAGGAAACATTATCTACAACTACTTCTACTCCAGGGAAGAGGTAAAACCTGTTGATTCTGCGATCGCTATTGATGAACATCTCCCTTGTCCTTACAAGGGTTTATTTCATTTTGGCCCCAATGATGCTGAGTTTTTCTTTGGGCGGAAAATTTTTATAGAAGAACTTTATATTACAACTAAAACCCGTAATTTTATACCCGTGCTGGGTGCGTCGGGGAGCGGTAAATCTTCGGTGGTATTAGCTGGATTAGTCCCTAAGTTACAAAAAGAGGGTCATTGGCAGTTTACTCACTTTCGTCCTGGTTCTGATCCTTTCCATGCGATCGCTTTAGCTCTTGTTCCTCTTTATACACATGATTTAGATCAAACTGACCAAATTGCCCAAGCCCGAAAGATGGCTGGTTACTTGCAAGATGGCTCTGTTCCTCTCTCGGACGTTTTTGCTAAAATTCAGCAAAATCACCCTAATCATCGGGTGCTACTGATTGCTGACCAATTTGAAGAAATTTACACGCTCTGTAACAATCAGGAAATTCGCCGTAAGTTTCTCGACTGCTTATTAGCCAGTCTAGAAACTCCTGTTTCCCTGTCTTCATCGGCTACGGTGTTGGTGACAACGATGCGGGCAGATTTTTTGGGAAATGCTCTCTCCTATCGTCCTTTTGCTGATGTCTTGCAAAATGCTGACTTGAAACTGGGGCCGATGAATCGGAAAGAACTAACAGAAGTCATTGAAAAACCTGCCCAAAAATTAGCGGTGACATTTGAAACCGGACTGGTAGAACGCATTCTGGATGATGTGGAAGACCAACCGGGAAATTTACCTTTGCTAGAGTTTGCATTAACAGAGTTGTGGAACAAGCGAACGGGTAAACAATTAACTCACAAAATCTATAAAGAAATTGGTCAAGTAGAAGGTGCATTAGCTCGCCATGCTGATGAGAAATATGGCAACTTGACAGATGATGAAAAGAAAAAAGTCCGGCGGATTTTTATTCAATTGGTGCGTCCGGGTGAGGGAGCAGAGGATACCAGACGCATAGCGATGAAAGCGGAATTGGGGGAGCAAAGCTGGTCTTTGGTAAAAAAATTAGCTGATGCTCGGTTGGTGGTGACAAGTCGCAATCTCAGCAGTCAAGAAACGGTCGAAGTAGTTCATGAAGCTCTGATTCGTAATTGGGGAGAATTGCGAGAATGGATGAATACAAGCCGCGTTTTTAGAGCTTGGCAAGAGCGACTGCGGGGAGCAAAGGGACAATGGGAAGCAACAAATCGAGATTCGGGTTCATTGTTGCGTGGTGCAGCTTTGGCGGAGGCAGAAGAAAAACTGAAAGAACGCCCAGACGACTTAATTGATGAGAAAGAATTTATTGAGCAGAGTATCCAAGAACAACAGCGCCTCAAACAAGCTGAAGCAGCTCGCAGAAAGCGCGAAATCAGAACCGCTTGGGGGATTGCGGCTGGTTCTTTGGTGGCGATGGTAATTAGCGGTGGATTGGGTTTCACGGCATGGAATCAGAAAAACCAATCGGAACTCAATCAAGCCGAATCTCTTGGTCGATATTCTTTGTCTCTATTGAATGAAAATAAAGACTTAGAGGCTTTTGTCCAAGCAATCAAGGCGGGAAAAATTCTGCAAAGCCAACATACAACTAACCCAGAGGTAATGAATGCTTTGCAGGTAGTTAATTTTTCAGGAAGAGAACGCAACCGCTTGCAAGGACATGATGGCTCTGTCAATAGCGTCAGTTTTAGCGCCGACGGCAAGACATTGGCTTCTGGCAGTTATGACAACACGATCAAACTCTGGAATCTAGAGACAGGAAAGGAAATCCGCACTCTCAAGGGACATGATGGCTATGTCACGAACGTCAGTTTTAGCGCCGACGGTAAGACATTGGCTTCTGGCAGTTGGGACAACACGATCAAACTCTGGAATCTAGAGACAGGAAAGGAAATCCGCACCCTCAAGGGACATGATGGCATTGTCGGGAGCGTCAGTTTTAGCGCCGACGGCAAGACATTGGCTTCTGGTAGTAATGACAGCACAATCAAACTCTGGAATGTAGAGACAGGAAAGGAAATCCGCACCCTCAAGGTAGATGGTAGCGTCAGTTTTAGCGCCGACGGCAAGACATTGGCTTCTGGCAGTTGGGACGGTACAATCAAACTCTGGAATCTAGAGACAGGAAAGGAAATCCATACCCTCAAGGTACATGGTAGCGGGAGCAACGCGATTTTGTGAGGTGCTAAAATCTGGGACGTATATAGCTTGTTTCAGGATGCGATCGCAACTAAAAAACCAGATTTTGTTGAGAATATAGGGGTGTAATTGAGAACTAAACCCCGATCTCACTTTTTCGCGTTGCTCCCCATGGTAGCTATTTGTATAAGCTCAGTTTTAGCGCCGATGGCAAGACATTGGCTTCTAGCACTGACAGCACGATTAAACTCTGGAATCTAGAGACAGGAAAGGAAATCCGCACCCTCAAGGGACATGATGGCTCTGTCAATAGTGTCAGTTTTAGCCCCGACGGCAAGACATTGGCTTCTGGCAGTTATGACAAGACGATTAAACTCTGGAATCTAGAGACAGGAAAGGAAATCCGTACCCTCAAGGGACATGATGGCATTGTCAGGAGCGTCAGTTTTAGCGCCGACGGCAGGACATTGGCTTCTGGCAGTTGGGACAAGACGATCAAACTCTGGAATCTAGAGACAGGAAAGGAAATCCGC
Organism: Nostoc commune NIES-4072; assembly: GCF_003113895.1. NCBI lineage: Bacteria > Bacillati > Cyanobacteriota > Cyanophyceae > Nostocales > Nostocaceae > Nostoc > Nostoc commune. The sequence continues at coordinate 1,029,945 of NZ_BDUD01000001.1, forward strand.
ACCCTCAAGGGACATGATGACTATGTCAATAGCGTCAGTTTTAGCGCCGACGGCAAGACTTTGGCTTCTGGCAGTTATGACAAGACGATCAAACTCTGGAATCTTCCAGATTTAGAGTTAGGTTCTTTAATGGGGCGCAGTTGTGATTTGGTGCGGGGTTATTTACAAAATAATCCTAATGTTAGCCAGAGTGATAAGCACTTGTGCGACGGTATTGGCACGCAAAAATGAAACCAATTCGCAATGGTGGGCTACGCCCCGCTACGCTAACGCAATGACGCTCATTCCTCTCTACGAGACGCCTACGGTGTACACACAAGTCTCTTAATCTGTACCTTTGATGCATTGACCTACATCTTTGATGCATCGACCTACATCTTTGATGCATCGACCTACATCTTTGATGCATCGACCTACATCTTTGATGCATCGACCTGCATCTTTGTTGCATCGACCTGCATCTTTGTTGCATTGCTCTGCACCTTTGATGCATCGACCTACAAGAATTAACTCACCCTACGTTACACAGCAACTTTAAAAGACTTGTGTGTACACCGTAGCTACGAGACGCTGTGCGTAGCTTGCTTCCCCGCAGGGGTACGCTACCGCTTCGCTAACGCAATTCGCAATTAAATTTTTAACGTGCGCCTCTGTTGGAGACTAATGTTAACTTAAAGCCAAGTCTTCTGGTGTATTACAGTTAAACAGCATTTCTGGTTCTGCTAAAGGCAAAACTTCTACAGGATATTGCTGAAGCCACTGTTGAAACGATCGCCCCCCTTGGTTGATAAACTCTAAGAGTTGTGGCAAACAGCGACGGCGATAGAAACCACACAGAGGTTCCCAGCCTTTAGGATGATCGGCTAAAGCTGCGATCGCATTATCTCCCACGCTATCAAGTCTAGTTACCCAATCTTGCAACACCTCAACCCGCAACCTCGGCAAATCGCAAGCTAGCAACAGCACCCATTCTGTCTGTACTTCGGCTAGTCCTTGGGCAAACCCAACTAAAGGCCCGTGGGCGAGAGGTTCTCCAAACAAAGGCACTTCCCGGATAAACTGGCAACCAGGCAAAAGCAAATCTTGATAGCGTTCTGGCCAGGGAGTGACTACATAAACAACATCAGCACAGCTTTGAGCAATCCCACAAACTCGCTCTAACAACGGCACTCTTTGAATGGGAATCAAGGCTTTATCCTCACCCATCCGAGAACTTTTACCGCCTGCTAATACAATGGCAGTTAATTCGCTTCTGGTCGTCATTGCCTCATGCCCCATGCCCAATGCCCATCATCCCCTATTCTGACTTTTCTCCACTTGCTGCAATAAATGCTCTACACTTTCTGCTGGTGCAAGACACTTCAAACCTTGGCAAACTAACCCAACGCTTCCCTCTGGTAAATCAGATGTTACGGTAAACACAGCCGTTGGTAAAAACTTGGGGATCAGAGAGTTTATTTGCTCAGTGGTGCTGCGAATCAAGGTAGAATTACGATACCAATCCAACGCTGTAAATAAACTGGGACAAGCTTGAGGAGCGCGATGCATTACACTCCTAAAAGCTTTTAAGCCAAGTTCTGCTAAATCCAAATAATCTAGATTATCAGTGAGTAGAGCAAGACGCACAAGATTAGCGATCGCAATTCCATTCGCTGATGGTGTAGCATTATCAACGTAACTACGCTCCCGCACAATTAAATCTTGACTAGAACGACTTGATGTGTTATAGTAACCACCTAGCTCTACACTCCAGAGAAATTCGTTGAATTCATCTTGGATAGCGATCGCTTTTTCTAACCATTGCTTATGCTCAGGGTTGGAAGCTTGTAAATCCAGCAGAGCTTTAATAAAAAAGGCGTAATCTTCAGACTGCGCTAAAACGGTTGGTTCTCCTTGATAATTGAGTCGATGAAAACGCCCATCGACAAACTGATTTTCCAAGATAAAATTCGCTGCTCGTGCTGCTAATTCCAGATATAACGGTTCTTGAAAAACCCCAGCAGCCCTAGCCAGCCCAGAAATCATCAAGCTATTCCAAGCAACAATCATCTTCGTATCTGTCACCGAGGGAATGCGACCTGGCCAGTTAGTGGTTTTTGCTTCCTCGTTGTTACGAGCTGGAGGAAAAGTTTCTAAAGACTCAGAACTAACACCATAGCGTGCGGTAAACAGCTTACTCAGAGCCGTTTCCACCGTTGCACTTAGTTGCCCAGAATAGCGCCTTTGCAAGACATTACGCCCTTCAAAGTTGCCGTTAGGTGTAACAGTAAACTGTTCTAATTCCCTCAATTCTTCAGGCGTTAATAATTGTTGTAGTTCGCCGTAACTCCAGACATAAAAGGCTCCTTCTTCTGGTTCTACTGCTGTGGGATCAATGAAGCTGTCGGCATCTTGAGCAGCATAAAAGTAACCTTCAGGCGCGGTCATTTCTCGCTTCAGCCATTGTACAGTACCAGCAACTGCTCTTTCAAAGGCTGCTTCTTGTACTTCTGCACTCCATAAAGAAGCTATATACTCTACAATCTGCCCATTGTCGTAGAGCATCTTTTCAAAGTGGGGTACTGTCCAAGTAGCGTCAACAGTATAGCGATGAAAGCCACCGCCCACATGGTCGTAAATGCCTCCCAGCGCTAAGTCTAGTCCCCGTTGGGTACAAACTTGCTTGCCATCATAGCGAGATTCAAAATTAAATCGAGTTCCCCGCAGTGCTAATTCTGTGTATGGAATCATCGGAAAGCTATTACCAGATTGACTAGGAGTGATTACACCCGTACTGGTTTCCCAACCTTGGCGGAGTAATTCACGGTCTTCAAGCTCATCTGTTATACCATCTTGCAAGACCGCAGACGTAAGCAGCGACTCAATAATTAAGGCTTTGCGTTGCTGTAACTCTGCTTTTTCTGTATCGTAATAACGGCGAAGAGCTTGCAACACCTGCAAAAATCCCGGACGACCATAGCGCGGGTCTACAGGAAAATAAGTACCAGCGTAAAAAGGCACTAAATCTTCTGGGGAAAGAAATACGTTTAAAGGCCAACCTCCTTGACCACTCATCATCTGCAAAGCTTGCATGTAGATGCTATCGAGGTCAGGTCTTTCTTCCCTGTCTACTTTGATGGGAAGATAATTAGCATTCATGTATTCAGCGATCGCAATATCAGAAAAAGCCTCACCTTCCATGACAGTACACCAGTGACAACTAGAGTAGCCAATGGAGAGAAAAATCGGTTTATTTTGCGCCCTTGCAGTTGCAAGTGCTTCATCACACCAAGACCACCAATCAATCGGGTTTTCGGCGTGTTTGCGGAGATAGAGGCTCTTAGCTTCAGCAAGGCGATTAGTCATGATAAAATGCAAGTAGTTGCCTTCAAAGCTTCAGTCTATCCTCTTCTCAGGAGTCTTAGGCTAGACGGGTATGTAGATAAGCAAGAAATCCTACGAGCGAATTATCTCTTGGGTCAGAGGTCGTAGTGCATATCTGTGATATTCTTGACCAAAAAATAATTTGGATGCAGAGCAACTAAATTTATTTATAAGGTTCTTATACCAATTCAAATAATGTTTGCGACACATCAATTATTTGTAAGGGCACAACAATTTTGTGCCCTTATCCATCTGTCGCATTCTTTTTTCAAATTGGTATTAATTTTGACTTTTGACACTTCGACTTCGCTCAGTGTTAACTTTTGACTTCCCCGTAGGGGCTGACACCTATGCAATTTGTGAAAAATTCTTACTGAAAAGATCGCAATAGCAAGCTAACAATATTTGGTGGCGTTTCTCGCACAGGTGATGCTGTCTTTGTCTGAATTAAAGTATTTGGGCTAAGTCCTGCTATCAGATGGAGCAAGAAGGTGATGATGGCGGCTTGTACAAGTTTTTCCAACATGGCACGTCTCTCTGGATGGATAGCATTTCAAGTATGACTAGTTATTCTAAATACATTTAGTTTGAGGGACTTACTGAATGTAACAAAAATAATTTGATATTTGCCGAGGGAAATCCTAAAAAAATGTTTAAATTGTTACAGGATTAACATAATTCCCTAAGCAAATCTGATTTTGGTTATCGGTCTAATCACCACATCGCCAAAGTTGTCCAGCAAATGCCGAGATATGAGGTTGGTGATGATTGGAGTTTTTTGATTTGTTCTTCATGGGATATTTTCTTAGACACCTTTTGCGGTTAAAAAGTGCCCTAGTGGGTTGAATTTATCGCAAAATCATCTTTTGTACTCTTTTTGGGCAAGAGAAAACGAGAAAGGTTTGATTTATCTGCTTGAGAACAGTAGAGATAAACCCCAGTTTCGTGCTGTCACCGATAAAATGTATTTAAAGTAGCCACAAACACGCTTCCATGATTCCTATCGTTATTGAACAATCGGGTCGAGGCGAACGCGCCTTTGACATCTACTCACGGCTGTTGCGTGAGCGCATCATCTTTTTGGGACAACAAGTTGACAACAACATTGCTAACTTGATTGTTGCCCAACTGCTGTATTTGGATGCCGAAGACTCGGAGAAAGACATTTATATGTACATCAATTCTCCCGGTGGTTCGGTGACGGCTGGTATGGGCATTTTTGACACTATGAAACATATTCGCCCTGATGTCTGTACAATTTGTACCGGATTGGCGGCGAGTATGGGCGCTTTCCTCCTCAGTGCTGGTGCTAAGGGTAAGCGGATGAGTCTACCCCATTCTCGGATTATGATTCATCAACCTTTAGGCGGCGCTCAAGGACAGGCGACTGATATTGAAATTCAGGCGCGGGAGATTCTGTACCACAAGCGGCGGCTAAACGACTATTTAGCTGAACATACAGGTCAACCAATCGAGCGGATTGCTGAAGATACTGAACGTGACTTTTTCATGTCACCAGAGGAAGCCAGAGACTACGGTTTGATTGACCAAGTGATTGATCGCCATGCTGCTGGTAGCCGTCCAGCAGTTGCTGTTCTTAATTAATAGTCGCGATCGGTTAATGGTGATTTACCACTTTTAATTCAATACGCTTGGTGTTAGCCATAAAAACTTATCCTTAACCTAAGCAAGCGTATTGGCTTTTAATTTCCTTAAGCCCTAAAAATAACCCCTCTTTTCACTTATGAAGAGGGGTTATTTTTGGAAAAATGACAAATCAAAATCCCGCTAGTGGATCTGGCTGAGATTGAGGACTAATGACTAATGACAAATGACTAAAATCAAAATCCCGCTATTGGGTCTGGCTGCGATTGTAAGTATTTGAGGAATCCGTGTAATTCTTCTTCAGTTAGCAAAGTACGCCCCCGCTTACCATAAGTTTCAATCAGATGCTCCCGCCCCTGTTCTGGTGTCCAGCCTAAACGCTGAAGTTCGACATCTGTTTTAGCAATTACATCAGATAAATCAACGGGTTCAGCTTTCTTCTTTCTCTTTCCTGTCACTGACGGGGTAGCGACATTCTCTTGTGAGGTGTAACTCCGAGGTGTAAATGGTGTGACATTATTGGCAGAAATCTCTGGAAAGGTTTGATTTTCCACCTGATTATCAAAGGTTATTTCCAAGTTTTCCACTGGAGGATCAAATTCTAGCTCCTTGTTGGCTGTCGCAGGAAAGTTTTGACCTAAATCTTGGCTATAGCTATCGCTTGGTAGGGACGCACCACTGCTGTACCCGTACTGTTCATTATTATTTGTTACTACTTCTGGTTTGATGTTCCGTACTTTAGAAGGCGGTATCGATATTTCTTTGTCGTTGACCATTGGCCACTGAGTACCAACAAAATCCTCATCTTTTGCAGAGGAATAAGCAGCCGATTCATTTAATCCACCTTTGGTATTCAAAGAAGAATTTAGCTGCGCTGGGGGAATTGGATTTGAGCTAAATGCCACTGATTGCTGTGGCGCATTTGTTATACCCAAAACTATCAACGCCCTGGTTCTGGCTTGGTCTTCTGCTGCTTCTACTGTTTCTGCTGCTGCCATACCCGTAGCACGGGTTACGCCTTCTATTTGCACGCTTGCCCGGACAATATATTTTCCTTGAAAAATTTGCACTAATTCAGAAATCAGACTGCCTTTGGGATACAAGCTCTGGAATTGAGCCAACATAATACTGCTACCAATCTAAATATTTTTCATAACGGAGTTGATACTGCCTGTATGTTCAAGCGAGATCATCTGCCCTTACTTTAATTTACATCCACTCGATACCCAGAATGCCTGCCAATATTGCTTACTATGTGTTATCGGTTTCTTGGCAGGCGATGAGTTAAATATAATTCTCTGCTCTGAGCCATCAAGGTGATATTCTTACTTTGCCTTGTGTCCTAATTGTAGCAGTAGCTCTTTTTTGACGAAATTTTTGGCTACTGCTAACTTATCTGGGTAGTCTTGCCTGCAATGCTATACTGATTACCCAACTCGATATCTAGAAGTATTTTCTGGAAGTGCGCTCTAAATCTACAATAATGGAGATAAGGTTCGCCCTCACTGCTTATTAACCTGCTCACCTAATTGTTACCGATTCTACATGTGGGAAAATTGGGTTCACGGCAGTTCCGCCTAGTTCAAAATCAGAGTCTAATGTCGTAAAATTACCTTCACTCTAGACAATCAAACACCTGTAGTTTCCACGCCACTTGCTCCACTTGGGGTTTCCCCAACGGCCGCAGTGGCTCCCCTGCATAGCGCTTTTGGGCAGTATGGATTCTCTAAACCCAGCTTCTCAAAAACCCGTCGCGTAATTACCTAGCGGGGCTAAATCCTAATCAGGCGTGTAATCTTAAGTTTGGTTAGGTGAAGAGACTTGAACGCAGGCGAACTCTGAGAGCATCGTGCAGTGAGAAGTTCGTAGACGCCCATTGTCTGTGGGTTGCCTTCCTTTGCTCCCAACTGTGGGAGTAGTTTATCGCTCTTGCGGGGTCGGGCTTCCTTTCCTTAGAACTTAGGAAGTCTTGCCTCTGAGCAATTCGTTTCCAACTTGTTTCTGTAAGCCGTGAGGGTATACAGAAAAGAACCAGATTGAAGAAGAATTCAGAATTCAGAATTCAGAATTCAGAATCAATATAGTGGGGAATTTAGACCCGCCACTATAAAAGTTGACCACAAAACAAGAAAATTTTTGTGGTCAACTTAAACCCCTTAATTCAGACGCTTGCGGACTCGCTCTAAGCGAAGCCATGCCGTTGGCGAAGCCTCTCGTAGAAAAGGCTTTACGCTGCGCTATCCGCCAGTCACACAGAATTAAATTCTGAGTTCTAGCTCCTGACTCCTGAATTCTGTTTTGTTAAACAAAAAATGATGTTTTGACCAAAGGTCGGTTCACTGCATGGAATTCTCAATCGCTACACTCCTTGCCAATTTCACCGATGATAAATTGGTAGCTCGGAAGGTTTTAGAAAAGAAACTTGGCTGTGAAGATGAAAAAAGCTTACAAAAACTTCACATTGCCTTAGATGTTCTGGAAAAAATCGGTATTTTAGTGAAGGAACGGGGCAAGTACCGCCGTGTCTCAGAAGAGGGAATAATTGAGGCCAAACTCCGTTGTTCTAGTAAAGGCTTTTGCTTTGCTATTCAAGATGTGGAAGGAGCTGAGGATATTTACATCCGCGAAAGTCATCTGAGTAATGCTTGGAATGGCGATCGCGTTTTAGTCAGAGTTCTCAAAGAAGGCAGTCGCCGTCGCTCTCCCGAAGGGGAGGTAAAGCTAATTCTAGAACGTTCTAACCACACTTTACTGGCACGAATTAAGCAGGTGGAAAGCGGTTTTAGGGCTGTGCCTTTAGATGATCGATTGCTGTTTGAACTGAAGATCCAGCCTAACGGGGCAAAGTTGGAAGAAGCGATCGATCACTTGGTTCATGTAGAAGTTTTGCGTTATCCATTAGCACAATATCCTCCCCTTGGTCGAGTGGTGCAAATCCTCGGTAGCGATGCCGAAGCTGCTGCTGATATAGATTTAGTTACCTGCAAACACGACCTTTCCCGGACTTTTCCAGATAATGTCCTAGATGCAGCCGCCAAGTTACCCAAAAAGCTACTCAAAGCAGACCTGAAAAATCGGCTGGATTTACGTAATTTATTTACCTTCACCATTGAAGGGGTAGGCGATACCAAAGTTATAGAAAACGCTTTTAGTTTAGAAAAAAACTTAGCCGGAAATTGGCTTTTGGGCGTTCATATCACTGATGTTTCTCACTATGTCCAACCTGACGAAGCCCTAGATAGAGAAGCACTCAAACGGGGCAAATCAGTGTATCTGGGAGAATTAGTGCTGCCAATTTTGCCCCCAGGTGTGGCAGAACGCTGTTCTTTAGTACCTGGGAGCGATCGCTTAACTATCTCTTTTTTAATTACCATTGATCCCCAATCTGGACAAGTCCTAGAATGGGAAATTCAACCCAGTGTAATTAACGTCGAAACTGCACTGAGTACAGAACTTGCTAAAGCTTTTCTTACAGGGGAGGCACAAGAGCAATCATCACAGGTTTCCCAAATCCTGCAAGACCTCCAAGCCTTGCAAACAGCCGTCAAACAGGTACGGTTGACTCGTGGTAGCCTCCAGTTGAATCTGCCGCCTAGCCAAAACGCCTACTATGATGAGGGGATTCTCGGCGCTGTGGTGGTAAATGATTTACCAGTGCGATCGCTACTCACGGAGTTGGTACTGTTAGTTAATCAACTGATGGCAACTCACTTAAATGCTCTTGGTGTTCCCGCCATCTGGCGAGTTCAAGGTACACCCGATGTTGAAGATGTCCAGGAAATGCTGAAATTGGCAGTTAATTTAGGCGTTGACCTCACACTAGATCCAGAAGTCGAGATCCAACCCTTAGATTACCAACATTTGACCACAGCTTTTGCGGAATCCCCTTCTGAGCAAGTTCTTACTTACTTGTTACAAGATACACTTAAGCCATCAGCGTACAGCACCACCAAAGGATCTCACTTTGGTCTGGCACTACCGCAATATGTCCACTTTAGCGCTCCCTTGCGGCGTTACCCAGATTTGCTGATGCAGAGAGTGTATTACGCGCTACTCGAAAACGGACGCGATCGCCGCAATACCCGTGTGAGAGAGCGCGTTAACCTGCGCCACTCCTCCAGCCACGAGGAAATTAACTGGAACGTTTTACCCCCAGAATTGCAACAGGAACTGCAAAGCGATTTAACTAGGGTAATTGTCCAAATCAACGACCGAGAAAAAGAAGTCCAAGAAGCTGAAGCCGATTTAGCCGGGCTGCAAAAAGCCCAACTGATGAAGCAACGCATCGGTCAGGTATTTCAAGGCGTGATTACCGGGGTTCAATCCTACGGTTTCTTTGTGGAAATTGAAGTACCAGCAGCCGAGGTAGAGTCCAGCAGTAATCCTGGTGTGCCTTTGCGGGTAGAAGGATTGGTACACGTCAGTTCTCTCAAAGACGATTGGTATGAATATCGCGCCAGACAACAGGCACTATTTGGTCGCAAAAATCGCGCTTCTTATAGACTAGGCGATCGCGTCGCCGTACAAGTTAAGAGTGTCGATTACTACCGTCAGCAAATTGATTTAGTAACAGTTGGCAGCGATGGCGTACCCAGAGGTTTAACTGGCGGTGGTTCCAGTGAGGAGCTTTCAGACCTCTACTTACCAAATGATATTGAACCTGATGACCTAGACCCTTACTCTGATGATGAGTAAAGTCAAAAAGCTCTTGAGCAGGGAGCAGGGAGTGATGAGGGAGATGAGGGAGATGAGGGAGTTGGGAGAATAATTAATAACCCATGCCCAATGCCCAATGCCCCATGCCCAATGCCCAATACCCCTGTCTCTTATAAACTAAACCTTACGTGTCAAATAACACAAAACCTCTAATTTTAGGCGTTTCGGGCGCATCTGGTCTGATTTACGCTGTTCGCGCAATCAAATTTTTGCTAGAAGCGGAGTTTAGTATTGAATTGGTTGCCTCTAAATCTACTTACATGGTTTGGCAGTCAGAACAGGAAATTCGGATGCCACCAGAACCAACCGCGCAAGAACAATTCTGGCGAGAGCAAGCTGGAGTCGCAATTTCGGGTAAACTTCGCTGCCATCCTTGGGGTGACGTTGGAGCTGGGATTGCCAGTGGTTCATTTGCTACTCTGGGGATGATAATTATTCCATGCAGCATGAGTACAGTGGCAAAGCTAGCGGCTGGCTTGAGTTCCGATTTACTAGAACGGGCGGCGGATGTCCAACTCAAAGAAGGACGAAAGCTAGTCATTGTTCCTCGTGAAACCCCTTTTAGCCTCATCCACCTCCGTAACTTAACCTCTCTAGCAGAAGTTGGAGTGAGAATTGTCCCCGCAATTCCTGCCTGGTATCACAATCCCCAAACCATTGAGGATTTAGTGGATTTTGTAGTTGCCCGTGCTTTAGATCAACTAGATATTGACTGCATTCCAATTCAGAGGTGGCAAGGTCGTCGCTAACATTCTCAATGGATTTATTGTAAATTTACGTCGTGTACAACTTTTTCTCAGACCTAACCCCTAACCCTTTCCCTACAAGGGAAGGGGAGCAAGAATCAAAGCCTCTCAGGGTGGGAAAGAGGAATGGAAGCGGGGTTCTAAGGATAAGTTGCACATCACGTTAAATTTCACAATAGTCCTAAAAAGGTAATGATAGAGATGGCTGATAGTGTCAGTAGTCAGTGAACAGTAATTAGCGAAGAATATTATTCAGACTGAGAACTGACCACTGACAACTGACCAAAGAGGCAGGGGAGTCGAGAGCAGGGGACAGGGGGAGAAAGATTCTGGAATTCCCCGCTTCATTAGGGTTTTAGAGCCAATGAATTTATTTATGGGGTTTTCCCCCTGCTCCCTGCCCCCTGCCCCCTTTCCTCTTCATTGACCACTGATAACTGACAACTGACAAAATTGCTATGGCTGTAATTCGCTTAATTCTATTGGTGGCAGTATTGGGAGGACTAACGCTGTTATTAGTCCAAAATTTCTCACCTGCCCTATCGCTAGTATTTTTGGGCGTGCCAACTCAACCATTACCACTAGCGATATGGATTTTGTTTAGTACTGCCACTGGTGCTTTCACATCTATATTGATTGCTACTTTATTTAACTTATCCAATTATTTTGGAGGAAGACAACGCCAAACTCCTGACCGCCGAAGCACAACGCCTCGTGCGAAGGCAACCCGTAGAGAAGAATTTACATCTCGTCCTGCCAGTTCTCCACCAGCTAGTAAAAAAGAAGAGCCTACTAGTGATGTATTTGATGATTGGGAGACAAATGGCAGTAAAGATGATGATTGGAACTTTGATGAAAAGTCAAAGGAAACACCTACTCCTAATTTTCAAGCTCAACAACCTAAAGACTCTACAACTTACGAACGTCAATCAGAAGCCAAAAGCAGTTCTCAGTCTGGTTCAGTTTATTCCTACAGCTACCGGGAACCAAAAAATACGGCTGCGGGAAAAACTGAATCTGTTTATGATGCTGATTACCGGGTAATCATCCCCCCTTATCAGCCGCCAACTCCCAATCAAGCCGATGATGATGATTGGGAATTTTTTGATGATGATGATGATTTTGAAGATGATGGTAAACGCCCCCGTCGGTAAGATGTAGCAGGCTACGTCTCTATTTGATGCCACACCGCTCTCTAGACTCTTGCTTGACCTTACCAGTCATGGCAGCTTCTTGCAAAGTCATGAAAGCATTAAAATCTTCCAAGTCATACCGGGAAGTCAACAGTTGTCGTAGTTGATTTTCAGCTTCCACTGTCAAATAGCCAGTTGCTAAAGCTTTTTGTACAACATCACGAATTCGAGTCATAGTTGACGCCTCATCCATCCTATATTTATTCATTCAGGCTTATTGGGGTGAAATATGCAGTAGTCTTTGTGCCGAAATTTCAACTTGGCAAGCTTTTGTGGGTGATCGCAGGATATAAGTCATTATTTACACCTTTATAGGAAACATTTAATTGATTAGGGCTTGTTATAACTGAACTTTTAGAAAAACGACCCGGTGCTAGTAGAAACACAGTGTTGTGTATACTTAAATTTACTCACCAGAGTTAAAATTCGTACTATTTAAATAGACAGAAATTGTTTGGATAAAGTTTCAAACAAGCTATATTAATTTTTTGGTTAAGCATAGCGATCGCTATGCAGCAAATACAAAGTTACATCATGGATATTATTAGATTTCTGAAAAATTCATCGTTTATTATTTGTGGTAATTTCACAGAATAATCTTAATATTTTAGTTAATTTTAATACATTAATAACGACAATTGATTCTTCTTAAATAGAAGATGAATTTGTATAACTTAAAAATAAACCAGGAGTCAGAATACAGAATTCAGAATACTTTACCCATAAAGGGATAGAGTTTTAAGGCGAGAATATTTTAATTTTTTTCGCTTAACTTCGGGCAAGGTTTTAACCAATATTCGTCACCCACTCGTACAGAATTAATATTGAATTCTGACCGGAGCAACGGAAACGTCTCCGGCTTTGCTCTTGAGTTCTGAATTCTTCTTATAAATAAAAGCTTTCAAATAAATTCAAGTTGATAGCTAATTTCTTCTGGCACAAGAACTTCCCAGATTAAAATTCAAGTATTTTTAAATCCGAGATTAAGTCGTTAAGTTTATAATTAGAAACTGTGACTCAGCACGGGCTAAACCTTAGCTATCCGCTAACAGAACTTAGAATTGGAGCGAAACAACTGGTGAGCAGCTTATTACAAGGAGTTAACTTGTATTTAATTGGGATAATGGGCGTTGGTAAGACGACAGTAGGGCGCTTACTAGCGAAGGAATTGGGTTATGGGTTTTTGGATACCGATAATGTTATTGCCCAAGTAACAGGTAAATCTATCAATCAGTTATTTGCACAAGTTGGTGAAGTAGGGTTTCGCAAGCTAGAAAGCGACGTACTTTCACAAGTTTGTGCTTTTACAAAGTTGACTATCGCAACCGGGGGAGGCATTGTACTGCGGCAAGAAAACTGGGGTTATCTGCACCACGGTTTGATAGTCTGGCTAGATACGCCAGTGGAGATAATTTACAGCCGTTTAGCTGAGGATACCACAAGACCACTGCTGCAAGATGCTGATCCTAAAGGGAAATTGCGATCGCTCCTCGAACAACGAACACCACTTTACTCTCAAGCCGACTTGCATATCACCGAGCGAGAGGGAGATACACCTGAAGACGTTGCCAAACGAATACTTGAGGCAATTCCTAGCGTACTAAAAAAAACTGTTTCTCATTAATAGGGAATATTAATCTAACTGTGTCTGCAAAAGATATTTTTCATGAATCAGTTAAAAAAGCTTTGCAAAAAGAACAATGGAGGATTACGAGCGATCCATTAAAATTTAAATTTGGGGAAGTCAATTTCCAAATTGATTTAGGCGTAGAGAAAATAATTGCCGCAGAAAAAGGAAATGAAAAAATAGCAATTGAAATCAAAAGCTTTTTAAACCCCTCGGCAATTACAGATTTTTACTCTGCTTTGGGACAATTTCTTAGTTACCGTCTAGCATTAGCAGGATATGAACCAGAGCGAATCTTATACTTAGCAGTTCCATTGGATACGTACAAAACATTTTTTCAACTGGAATTTACTCAAACTGCGATCAAACAGTATCAGGTGCTATTAATTGTTTACAATCCAGTAGATGAGGTGATTGTAGAGTGGATAAACTAGCAAAATATCAAGAATATGTTAAAACATTGTTAACGAACTATGCCAGTGATGATGTCTCGGATAACAATGTCGAAGTCCAACTGATTTTAGACACAGAACGAAATCATTATCAATGGATGAATGTAGGTTGGCAAGGATTTAATCGTATTTATCGATGCGTTATCCATTTTGATATTAAAGATGGCAAAATCTGGCTACAACAGAACTTAACCGATCGCAATCCAGCAGAGGAATTAGTGATGATGGGAGTACCACGAGAGGATATTGTCTTGGGTTTGCAAGCTCCATACAAGCGTCAGTATACAGATTATGGCGTAGCGTAATGCGATCGCTCCTCGAACAACGAATATCACTTTACTCTCAGCGAATACTTGAAGCAATTCTTAACGTTCTCAAAACACAAGTTTCTCATTAAAAAGACTCAAATTACCAAATTTTGCCCATCCGCAGGATAAACCCTGGTAATTCTGGATTACCCGTAACTGCTTCGGGATTTTCCAAAATTTCAATTTCTCGATTCGGATGGTAAATGTAGACTTTTCGATTTTGCCGATCAATTAACCAGCCTAGTAACTTCAATTAGCCGATGGAGAATCGGTGTATCCATATTTCTCCTGATAATTTTCGATTTTGGTTGCTAGTCCTTCTTTTATAGATTTTCACATTTCTGAGACGAACTAAACAGCTATGGCTGATCAGTACAGACATACTCAATGGCATCAGAGATTGTGACGAGTTACAAAGTCTTCTACACTTACTGAAATAGGTTTTAACTCTTAACGGCAGCTCCTCATGACGGTCAACGATTCTGAATACATCAGGCAAGCTGAAGCCACTCGTGTACGTGTACTAAGCGAAGCACTACCTTATATTCAACAATTTGCCGGTCGCACTGTTGTTGTCAAATATGGCGGCGCAGCCATGAAAGATAGCGCACTCAAAGACAAAGTTATCCGCGACATTGTATTCTTATCCTGCGTCGGCTTGCGTCCGATTGTAGTCCACGGCGGTGGCCCAGAAATTAACAGTTGGTTAGATAAGCTGGGAATCGAACCACAATTTAAGAATGGTTTGCGAGTCACTGATGCCGCCACAATGGATGTGGTGGAAATGGTTTTAGTTGGTCGAGTTAATAAAGAAATTGTCTCCTTGATTAACCAAGCTGGTGGATTGGCTGTAGGACTTTGCGGTAAAGACGGTAATCTATTTACAGCCCGTTCTCAAGGTGAAGAAGGTATTGGCTTTGTAGGGGAAGTCAGCAATGTAAATATCAAGATTTTAGAAACCCTCGCTAGCAATGGTTATATTCCGGTAGTCTCTAGCGTCGCCGCAGATGAGACGGGACAAGCTTATAACATTAACGCCGATACTGTAGCCGGAGAAATAGCCGCAGCATTAGGAGCAGAAAAGTTAATTTTACTGACCGACACCAGTGGAATTTTAAAAGATTACAAAGACCAATCTACTTTGATTCCGAAAGTAGATATCCGTGAAGCACGCGAGTTGATTGCCAATGGTATAGTTAGCGGTGGGATGATTCCCAAAGTTAGTTGTTGTGTGCGATCGCTTGCTCAAGGAGTCCGGGCAGCACACATCATCGATGGTCGCATTCCCCACGCCCTGTTACTAGAAATCTTTACTGATGTTGGGATTGGGACGATGATTCTGGGTTCGCAGTTTACTTATTAAGAGTATTGAGTACAGACGCGATTAATCGCGTCTGTACAAGAGTTAGAAGTTTGGGGTAAAAATCTCTCCCTTATCTCTCTTTACCGGGGATAAATGAAAACACGCGATCGCCCGCCGCTAAATGGTCTACGATGCCATGAATTATCTATAATCACCGGATTAACTATGGTTGAGTCTCGAATTGCCGGATTAATCAAAGTCGGATTAATCAGCGTGGAATTTCTCACGTTCTGCCTGAACTGGGGATAGTAATAATCGGGGTAATTATTGCGTTGTGGCATTAGTCCCGTTGCTGGGTCTACAGGCATAGGTGTGGGAATCGGACTACCATAAATGAAGGAACCGACAGGAGGCGATTGCCTGATTCCATAACCAGGTGTGAGAATCGGATTACCATAAATGAAGGAACCTACAGCAGGCGATGTTTGACGACAAGCTGCTTCGCATCTACGCCTAACTCCATAACCACCATCAATCACGATCACAGAGGTAAATTAAATAGCAAAAAACCTAATTAAACTTGCTCATACTTCATCACGAATAAAGCTTCTGGCGAATCTTTCTAGCAATTCACTAATACTTATATCTTGATTGCCAGCCTGGATAACTAAAATCTCCCAAGCTGTATTTGTTAGCCATATCCCATGCTTGTATTTCAACTCTTCATAAAATAGTGGTTGATCGCGTGTGGCTTTTTTACCTTTTCTCATTGCTAAATCCAGCTTAGTAGACTAAACTAATTGTAGTGCAGACAAGTAAGATAAGCCACGATGTATTCACTAAAGCTAGAGTTAAAACTCAATAACAAGGAAAAAACTCGACTTAGTGGATGCGCTGGTTTTGCAAGGTTTGTTTACAACTATGGACTGTCGATGCTTGTCCAGTCCTGGGAGTTTGAAGGCATAAAGGCAAGTGACTCTAAACGTTTATCAGCAATAGAAAAGGTATTTACTAATTATGTAAAAGCAAGTCCTGATTACGCTTGGATGCAGCAGTATCCCTCAGCCATTTATTCGTCGGCGTTTCGTAACTTAGGAAAAGCCTTTGATAGATGGCGCAAAGGTGAATCTGATTTCCCCCGATTTAAGTCTAAAAAGCGTGGCGATAGTTTTACTGTTCTGAAGAAAGCAGGTATTTATCCTACCAAGGGTGAACCAATGTTGCCTTTTAGCAATAGGCAGGTCTTATACCCAGGCAAGCAGATTACTGTCCCAGGACTGGGTAGTTTTAGGCTTAAAAGAGCAATACCGTTTCTATGCTCGAGTCAAACTTTTACCATCTCTAGAACTGCTGAGAAATGGTTCGTAGCGTTTATGTTAGATGCCGATGTTATTCCACCAATAATTCACCCTATGGAATCTGTTGGAGTTGACTTAGGCATCAAATGTTTTGCTACATTGTCCGATGGCACAACAATTACAGCTCCACCGCAGTTGAAAATAGCGAAAATCAAGTTAAGTAAGCAGCAGTGGCATAATCGTAATAAACAGTTTGGCAATCGAAAAAAAGCTATTAGGGCATCAAATAAGGCTAAACAGTATTTTGGTGAGATAGCCAAAACTCACGCCCACCTCGCTAATATTCGCCAAGACTTTCTACAAAAAACCACTACCGATATTAGCCGCAACTACTACCGGATTCGGATTGAGGATCTGAATATTAGCCAGATGATGGCTAATCATAAACTCTCCAATGCGATCGCCAATCTCGGATTGTATGAGTTTAGGCGAATGCTCACATACAAGCAGCCATTTTTTGGGACTAGGGTTGAGTTAGTTGACCGATGGTTTCCTAGCTCTAAGACCTGCTGCGAATGTGGTCATATTCAGTCAATGCCCTTATCAGAACGAGTATTTGTATGTGAAGCAGGATGCGGCAATATTAGAGATCGTGATGAGAACGCCTCGATCAACTTGAGGGATGCCCCTTTCGACAAGATACGGTTGGCTTAACCGAAATTTACGCCCGTTGACAAGAAGATGCCGACATCCTTGGTGGACACGGGAAGAAATCTCTATTCTTAAGCTAAAGCTTAAGTTTAGGTAAGTATTTTGAAGCACTGTGCAGAAGCTGGAACAATGCTTACACCCATAACTGCTAAAGTTATGGCGGCTTTGAGCCAATTAAGTTGCAAATGCTTGATTTTCAACATATTTTGCTCACTTGTATTCGATACCGGAATTTTTAATTAGAAAATAATCGCAGCTACTTAATTAAAATTTTAGAAGTTTATTTAGTTTCAGGTTGCCAGCTTTTGAAAAAATTCCAAAAAGATTGCTGGTATTGGCAAAATTAAAATAGTGCTGATTTTTATATAAGCCGTGAGTGTAGAAAGTTTAGAAATTGCTAAAACCCGCTACCAGGCTGGGAAAGCTGCCTTTGAAAATGGGCAATACCGCGAAGCCATAGAAAATTTAGAAAAGGCCAGCGCCCTGTTAGCTCGTAATTCTCGCCTTGGGGGGGAAGTAGAAATCTATCTGGTGACAGCTTATGAAGCAGCTGGACGCACCGATGATGCGATCGCTCTTTGCGAAAAACTTAAACGCCATGCCCATTTTGAAATTGGCAAACAAGCGCGACGGATGCTTTACATCTTAAAAGCACCAAAGCTAAAAAGACCCAGCGAGTGGATGACCGAAATCCCCGATTTGGGCGCACTAGCCGATAATGAACTCAAAATTTCTATTCCTGCTAAGTCTACTAAATCTTCTGTGCAGCAGAAACCTAAACCTACAGAGCCAGAATTCGTTGATCTCAGTCAGGTCAATACCAGAGATAATCGCTTTATCTGGGTGGCGCTAATTGCTATTGCTTTAACCATCTCATACTTGGTTTGGTTAAATTTTTCAGGAACCCCCGGCTGATCCTAACAGTAGATATTTCCGTACTGGGGTTCCTTGCTGCTTTTGCAGCCCGTTCGTCACTCAGCAGTATAATGCTCTTCCATCACTCTCTCCAGAGGAAAAAACAATAATCCTTGCTACACAAAACTTTCAGGCAAAACTGATGATTCTAGCCATAATGTTAAAAAATAAAGCTCGAAACCCAGTTTTTGTCTCTTGTTTACAAGTTGGCTGAGATTTTCTTTGACCAGAGTGATGGAAGAGCGATAAGTTCGGATTAGATCCTCCCGCCTGCGGCGACCCCCTTAAAAAGGGGGGTTGGGGGGATCTTCCAGAGATAAAGCAAGTTAACCGAACCGTATTGCGCCGCCCAGTAGTAGAAGTCAAGATTGGTTAAAAAGTTTGACTTTTGGGGATATTTATGATTTCAAATTCTTCAATTTTTGGGAAGATTTTCTTTTGGCTAATTAGACCATTTAGTTTTGTATTGACAAATATGAAATTTCTCTCAGTACTGAATGGTCGGAATCGAATGAACCGTGTCTTTCCCATACGAAATCCTATTCTCTGGCTAGTGCTGTTAACATCCCTGCTACTGACTGGTTGTGTTAAGTACGATGTAGGGCTTAATTTTGACAACTCAAATAGTGGCGAACTAGTACAGCATATTAAGTTGGGAGAGCGGCTAACTAGTTTTAGTGGCGATTCTGTATACGAATGGTTGAATAGCATAGAGCGCCGCGCCCGTCAACTAGAGGGGAAAACACAGCGAGTTTCCCAAGAAGAAATCATTGTCACAATTCCTTTTAGTAGTGGTAGGGAATTGCAAGAGAAGTTCAACGAATTTTTTAACTCCCGTGCGAATCAAGCCTCTGAGTCAGTGGGGAGCCAATCTAACTCAGAACTGCCGAAAATTGAATCAAACGTCCTTTTGGAACAAAACAATTTTTTACTTTTAGTCCGAAATCGATTGATTTATGATTTGGATTTGCGATCGCTATCCTTAATTGCCAGCAAAGGTAACGTCTTGGCTAATGCTGGTTCAATTCTCGACTTGGAATTTAGCTTAAAGACTCCTTGGGGAGCCAAAAATATTCAACTAACTGAAACTGCCATAGAGCCAGAAAAAAATGGCAATCGATTAGTGTGGAAACTCCAGCCTGGTGAGCTAAACCATATAGAAACTATTTTCTGGCTTCCCAGTCCGCTTGGTATTGGTGCATTGTTAATTATCCTGTTTATTTGGGGAGGATTGTACTTGAGATACAATTTCATGCCAGATCCCAGAACTCAATTCCCTCCCAAAGTAGCCACTGCTCAAGAACAGTAGACTATAGCGGTTCTCAATTGCATGAAATACAGACCTAACCCCCAGCCCCTTCCCTTGCAGGGAAGGGGAGTAAGACTCAAAGCCTCTCTCCTTTTAGGAGAGAGGAATGGAAGTGAGGTCAAAGTGTATTGCATCCAAGCGAGAAGCGCTATATTCATCTGTTCAATATTGTCAGTTAAGCCGATGGAGAATGCATCGGCTTTTTTGCTTCACATTCAGACTGTTGTTCGCTGCCATACCAACGTTCAGCAAGTGTACTGAGTTGATGAAGTACATCAACGAGTTCCTGACCACGTTCTGTAAGACCGTAAGTTACTTGAGGTGGGACAGTCGGTTCATAATGGCGATAAATAATCTCTGCTGCCTCAAGCATCCTCAGTCTTTCCGTCAGAACTTTGGTAGAGATGCCTTCAACGAGGTGTTTCAATGCACCAAAGCGAGTAGGCCCACTGTTACACAACACCCACAGTATATACATTGTCCAGGGGCCTGATAGTAAGGACATCAGAATACTGACAGGGCAAGCATCAGGATTTTTAGAGACAGACATCGATAAGTTAGCTAAAATTGTGCGGCAGTTACTTTATAGTAACTACTTTACTTTAGGAACTAGTTACTTTTAGTATCTGATGTAATGCTTTGAAATTTAGACTCAAAAAAAGTAAAAGCAGTAAATGCTAGTTAATCAGGAGATATTTGGTGGTAAACATTCTACATATTGATTCCAGCCCCCGTGGAGAGCGATCGCACTCCAGAGAACTATCAAAAGAATTCGTCAGTGGTTGGAAGGCAGCACATCCTGAAGATGCGATCGCCTATCGAGATATAGGGCATCACACAATTCCTCACGTTGATGAAGCTTGGATTGCAGCTGCATTTTCACCACCAGAAACCCATACCCCAGAATTAACTGAGGCACTTAGGATTTCTGACGAACTGATTGATGAGTTTTTGGCAGCCGATCGCTACGTCTTTGGAGTGCCAATGTATAACTTCAATATACCTTCCACATTTAAGGCTTACATCGACCAAATCGTTCGCGCTAACCGGACTTTTGCTATAGATGCTCAAGGCTTGAGAGGGTTAGTCGAGGGTAAAAAGGCGGTGATCATTACAGCTCGCGGCGCTGACTTTAGCGCCACATCTCCTTACGCTGCTTACGACTTCCAAGAACCCTACCTGCGGACGATTTTCGGCTTTATTGGACTTACAGACATTCAATTTATTAACGCTAATAGCTTGAATGAGGGAGATGCCCGTACCCAATCTCTATCAGAAGCACGAGCAGCAATTCAAGATTTGATCCCCCAGTGGTAATGTGACGCGGGGCATTGGGCATTGGGCATTGGGCATGGGGGAGAGGACTTGGGGACAAGGGGAAAGACTTGTTGGAAGTTCTAAACTTTTGTCCCCTGCTCCCCTGCTCCCCTGCTCCCCTGCTCCCCTGCCTCTTCTTCACGGTGACAACCGCTCAATTTTCCAAGTGTCATTATCTAAACGGCTATAAAGTAAGCGATCGTGCAGACGGCTGGGGCGGCCTTGCCAAAACTCAATTTCTGTGGGGATCACTCGTAAGCCTCCCCAATGAGGCGGTCGGGGAATCTCCTCATTTTCATATTTGCTCTTAAACTCCTGCAAACGTCGCTCAAGAACTTCTCGGCTTTCTATCACCTCGCTTTGATTAGATATCCACGCACCCAGGCGACTGTTAGCAGGACGACTGTGAAAATACTGGTCGGACTCAGTTTCGGAAACTTTCTCTACATACCCCGAAATCCGCACTTGACGTTCCAGTTCTGCCCACCAGAACACTAAAGCTCCTTGAGGATTTTCTGCCAGTTCTTGTCCTTTGTGACTGTTGTAGTTAGTAAAAAAGGCAAAGCCCCGTTCATCAAAATCCTTGAGTAACACCATTCTGGCTGAGGGCTTACCGTCAGGTGTTGCGGTAGCAATGGTCATGGCATTGGGTTCTGGGAGTTGCGCTGCTAGTGCCTGATCGAACCATTTTTTAAATTGGATGAACGGATTGAGGTCAACCTCAAGTTCGCTCAAACCTTCTAAAGTGTAGTCTTTACGAAGGTCAGCTATGGTTTTGTCCATTTTGATTTACTTCCTTGCTATCAGATACGCTTATACATGTCTTTGTCAAAAATATCTATGATGATGATCAGCACCATCAAGAATTTTACAAATTCTCTCAAGGAATATCTAAATCTAAAATAGGTTGCATAAGATGCGCCGTTCGGCCTCCCTTCAACGCCTGTTAATTTATGGTCTAAGCGGCCCGATTATCGCTCTCAATGTCTGGCTGCTATCTGTGCTTTTTCGCTATTTTCAGCATCCCATTACCGTCTTGATCATTGCAGCGATTCTGGCTTTTCTACTAAATTATCCGGTTAAGTTATTTGAACGTGCCCGGATCACGCGCCCTCAGGCGGTGATCATAGTTTTACTTGCAACATTAACTCTGTTGGTGATTTTAGGCGTAACTCTAGTGCCGTTGATCATTGATCAAACAGTTCAATTGTTAAATAATATCCCTGATTGGTTAGGCGCGAGTCAAGAGAACTTAAAGCAGTTTGAGATGCTGGCAAAACAACGACGTTTGCCAATTGATTTGAGGGTTGTGAGCAGTCAAATCAATGCCAACATTCAGAATCTGGTACAACAACTAGCTTCTGGTGCAGTGGGATTTGCTGGAACACTGCTTTCAGGATTACTTGACGTAGTGTTAGTAATTGTGCTTGCATTTTATATGCTTTTATATGGCGATCGCGTCTGGTATGGTCTGGTCAATCTTTTGCCATCTAATATTGCAGATCCCCTCACCGCATCCTTGCGCCTAAATTTTCAGAACTTTTTCCTCAGCCAGTTATTGCTAGGACTGTTCATGGTGCTAACCCTAACGCCAATTTTCTTAGTAATGAAGCTGCCCTTTGCTCTGTTGTTTGCCATATTAATCGGGATCTCGGAACTCATTCCCTTTATCGGGGCATCTCTTGGCATTGGTCTAGTAACGATTTTAGTACTGCTGCAAAATTGGTGGTTGGCAGTTCAAGTTGCTATAGCGGCAATTCTCATGCAGCAGCTTAAAGATAACTTGTTAGCTCCCAGATTACTCGGCAACTTTATTGGGTTGAATCCTATCTGGATTTTCGTAGCTATTTTGATGGGATTTGAGATTGCTGGCTTGTTGGGGACACTTGTTGCTGTTCCCATTGCTGGTACTATCAAAGGAACTTTCGATGCAATTAAGAGCGGCAAGCCAAGTGATTTTGTCTCAACTGTCACTATTACTCATGACCCACCCCCTGATTAAGAGGGTAAGGGGAGAAATCAATTCAAAATTCAAAATGACGCTCGCGGACTCGCTAACGCTGCGCTAACAAAATTCACAATTAAACAACTTCTGCCTCATCTCCCCAATGCCCAATGCCCAAGGTCAAAAGTTGCACAATCTGATCTCACAATTCACAATGGTGATTGATTCTGATTAATTAACTTAGAACCCGTTGATGGAAGCTTCCGAGCTATTAGAAACAATCACACTCCTGATTTACCAAGCCCAACAGGGAGAAATTGACCCTTGGGATGTCCAAGTGATTGAGGTGATTGACCGTTACTTAGAACTGATGGCACCGGAGGCAATAGGAAGAGGTTATGAATCGGACTTGTCTCAATCTGGACAGGCATTTTTGTCAGCATCAATGCTGGTATTATTCAAAGCTAATACCTTGATGCAATTGTCAACAGTAGGAGATATCCAGAATGGTGTAGTAGATGATTCCCTATTGGAAGATGAAGACGGAATATCACATCAGGGTCATCGTCTACCATTAGAACGGCAATTGCGTCGTCGTGCATCGGCAATGCCGCCACCAAAGCGTCGGGTGACTCTGCAAGAGTTAATTAAACAATTGCAGATTATGGCAAACCAGCTAAAACAGGTAGAAAAAGTCAGCAAACCTATCCGTCCCAGGCGGTTGCCTAGCGTCCAAAGTATGCGGGAAGCACTGGAGTTAGCTCACCAGGAAAATCTGACGGAAGTAGCTAAGGAACTGGAGCAGGTATTGAATGTGTCGGCAAGGGAGCTAAATTTAGAACAAAATTGGTTGAATCTAGAACAACTTGTAGAGTTGTGGACTCAGACAAAGCATCTCAACCAAAATGGGTCTGGACATGATTCTAAACACAGTAATTTAGTTAGCGTTTTCTGGGCACTGCTGTTGCTCTCGGCTCAATCGAAAGTAGAGCTATTTCAAGAGGAGTTTTACCATGAGATTAAAGTTCGGCTACTTACATCAGCTCAGACTGGTAAACCTTTTGAGGAGTCGATGAACTAAAAAAGCAAAAAGTAGCTTTACAGATAATTTACAGATTTTTGATTCAGTCCCAAAATCCGAGTAAATTGAAAAGATAAGCGATCGCTTGTCATCTAAGTATACCTATGGTTGCAATAACCACTAAATTCCTGTTATCCCTGTTTAAGGGATAACTTAGAGCAGAAATAAAAATTGATGATTAAGTATCACTCGATAAAAGTAAACTGGCTTGTGGTTGAGGAATAAATTTTATGAAAGCGATGATTCTCGCGGCTGGCAAGGGTACTCGCGTGCGTCCGATTACGTACACTATGCCCAAGCCAATGATGCCTATCCTGCAAAAGCCAGTGATGGAATTCTTGCTGGAACTGTTACGGCATCATGGATTTGACCAGATTCTAGTAAATGTTAGTCATTTGGCTGAGGAAATAGAAAACTATTTTCGTGATGGTCAGAGGTTTGGAGTGCAAATTGCCTATTCCTTTGAAGGAAAAATTGATGACGACGGGAAACTGGTGGGCGAAGCAATTGGTTCAGCTGGAGGGATGCGGCGCATCCAAGACTTCTCACCCTTTTTTGATGATACCTTTGTGGTTTTATGTGGTGATGCTTTAATTGACCTGGATTTAACTGCGGCGGTTAAATGGCATAAATCCAAAGGAGCGATCGCTACTATTATTACGAAATCTGTCCCCAAGGAAGAAGTTTCTAGTTACGGTGTGGTGGTAACAGACGAAGAGGGACGTGTTAAAGCTTTCCAAGAAAAACCTTCAACAGAAGAAGCCCTCAGCACCAACATCAACACAGGTATTTACATCTTTGAACCAGAGGTGTTTAACCATATCCCCTCTGGTGTCGAATATGATATTGGTGGCCAATTGTTTCCCAAATTGGTAGAAATTAAAGCCCCCTTCTACGCCATCCCTATGGACTTTGAATGGGTAGATATCGGTAAGGTACCAGATTATTGGCGGGCGATTCGTGGTGTACTGCTAGGTGAAATCAAGAATGTGCAAATTCCTGGTCATGAAGTCGCTCCTGGCATCTATACTGGCTTAAATGTCGCCGTAAATTGGGACAAAGTGGATATCACAGGCCCAGTTTACATTGGCGGTATGACGAGAATAGAAGACGGAGCTAAAATTGTCGGCCCAGCAATGATTGGCCCTAATTGTTGGATATGTAGTGGTGCAACAGTAGAAAACAGCGTGATTTTTGAATGGTCGCGCCTGGGCCCAGGAGTGCGTTTAGTCGATAAGCTGGTGTTTGGACGTTATTGCGTGGATAAAACTGGCGCTGCAATAGATGTTCAAGCGGCTGCTTTAGACTGGCTGATTACTGATGCCCGTCAGACTCCGCCATCACATACGCCTCTTGAGTTACAAGCGATAGAGGAATTGTTGGGGACAAACGCAAGTTAGGGAGTGGAGCAGGGGGCAGGGGGCAGGGGGCAGGGGGAATAACCAATCCCCAATTAATTCCCAATCCCCAATCCCCAATCCCCAATCCTAACTATTTAAGTACGTGTATCTTCTGAGACTCTGTTCGTAGGTTTGTAGCAGTCGCTGAGATTCTGCTAGAGTGATTCGTTTTTCTTCTAATGCTTTCTCGCAACGCTGGCGAATGTTTTCCACCATATCTTCGGAGTCATACTGGACATAGCTCACCACTTCGCTCATGGTGTCACCTTTGACAACATGTTCAATCTGGTAACCTTTGGGCGTCAATTGAATGTGAACGGCGTTAGTATCCCCAAATAAGTTGTGCAAATTGCCCATGATTTCTTGGTAAGCTCCATTCAAGAACATTCCCAAATAATATGGTTCTCCGGGCTTGTAAGTATGCAACTCTAAAACCGATTTGACATCGCGCAGGTCTATAAAGCGGTCGATTTTACCATCACTATCGCAGGTAAGGTCTGCCAAAATTCCCCGCCGTGTTGGTTCTTCATCCAAGCGGTGGATTGGCATGATTGGGAATAGTTGGTCGATCGCCCAGCAATCTGGTGCTGATTGAAATACTGACATGTTGACGTAGTAGATGGAAGCCATGATTTGTTCTAGGTCTTCCAGTTCATCGGGTACGTATTCTTGCTGTCTAGTGATTTTGAGAATTTTCTGACAACAAGCCCAGTATAGGCGTTCGGCTTTGGCTCGTTCTCTGAGGCGTAAAATTCCTAAGTTGAAACGACTGATGGCTTCTTCTTTGAATTGTGCAGCGTCGTGGTAAAACTCCTGATAATTCTCTTGGTTGATGGATTGGTAAGTTTCCCAAAGATAATTAATAATCGGGGATTCTCCCTCTTGTGGAGGTTCTGGTGAATCGAGAGGGACATCACTAGTACTGAGAACATCAAAAATCAGTACCGACTGATGGGATGCGATCGCTCGTCCACTTTCGCTAATCAGTGTTGGTACGGGAATCTGCCGCTCTGCACAGGTATCTTTTAACTCTGCCACGATGTCGTTGGCATAGTTCTGCATGTTGTAATTTTTCGATGCATAGAAGTTGGTTTGGGAGCCATCATAATCTACGCCCAAGCCACCACCAACATCAAGGTATTTCATATCTGCTCCCAGCATTGCCAATTCCACATAAATGCGGCTGGCTTCTTGGATAGCATCTTTAATCACGTTAATGGCAGAAATTTGTGAGCCGATGTGGAAGTGCATCAACTGCAAAGAATCGAGCAGGTTAGCTTCGCGTAATTTGTCAACAGCCTCGATTACTTCAGGCATAGTCAAACCAAATTTAGCGCGATCGCCACTAGAAGTTCCCCAACGTCCCATGCCTTGGGTACTGAGTTTAGCACGAACACCTAATATTGGTTTAATACCTAACTGGCGATTGGCATCAATCACCAAATCAACCTCTTCAATCTGTTCTAAGACGATGATTGGTGTTTGCCCTAGTCTTTGGGCTAACATTGCCGTTTCGATGTATTCTCGGTCTTTGTAGCCGTTGCAAACTAACAACGCTCCTGGTGTATCCAAAACAGCCAGAGCAATCATTAATTCAGGCTTGGAACCGGCTTCTAAACCAAATTGATGGGGTTTGCCAAATTTTACTAAATCCTCAATCAAATGCCGCTCTTGATTGCATTTAACGGGGAACACACCACGGTAGACACCAGGGTAATTATAGCGGGCGATCGCTTTAGCAAAACAAGCATTCAACCGCTCAATCCGGTCTTCCAAAATATCAGAAAATCGAATCAACATGGGAAGTCCCAAGTTGCGCTGCTTCATGGCGTTGACCAATTCAAACAAGTCAAGAGAACCGCCGCGATCGCCCTTGGGTGACACGGTAACGTGTCCAGCAGCGCTAATGGAAAAATAAGGTTGTCCCCAACCTTCAATCCGGTATAAGGCTTCACTATCCTCAATTTTCCAAGAGCGAGGTAAATCTCCTGTGGTAGGACTAGGTGGTAACAGCTTTTTTTGCTTATGGTTTTTCACTTCTTTGTGTCCATTGGACGGTACTTGTACCACCTCGTCAGATGTAGCAGTTGAATCAGCACCCATTTCTTCCTAACCTCTGTTTTTCGCCCACAATTTAACAATTTAACGC
This sequence comes from Nostoc commune NIES-4072, assembly GCF_003113895.1. Classification (NCBI taxonomy): domain Bacteria; kingdom Bacillati; phylum Cyanobacteriota; class Cyanophyceae; order Nostocales; family Nostocaceae; genus Nostoc; species Nostoc commune. The sequence goes on from NZ_BDUD01000001.1 coordinate 1,057,383, forward strand.
ATTCATTTGGGAACGTATATGCACCCAATGATAATTTCTGAGATAAACTCTGATTGGTCAAGAGTCGTATGTCATTAGTTATTAGTCATTAGTCATTGGTCATTAGTGGAAAACCCTTGGACTTAAGACAGAGGACAAAAGACAAATGACAATTGACAAAATAAAAAATTCATTAAGTTTTTGGAGATAGCTTTGGAACGTACATTCTTAGCAATTAAGCCAGATGGAGTACAACGGGGATTAGTGGGGGAAATTATCCGTCGCTTTGAAACTAAAGGTTTTACCCTAGTTGGTTTAAAGTTCCTGAAAGTCAGTCGAGAATTGGCAGAACAACACTATGATGTTCACCGGGAACGTCCCTTTTTTGCTGGTCTAGTGGAATTTATCACTTCTAGCCCAGTGGTGGCGATGGTATGGGAAGGTGATGGTGTTGTTGCATCTGCCAGAAAGATTATTGGTGCGACGAACCCCTTAACATCAGAGCCAGGAACGATTCGCGGTGATTTTGGCATAAATATTGGTCGCAACTTAATCCACGGTTCTGATGCTCCAGAAACCGCGCAAAAGGAAATAGCCCTATGGTTTAAGGATGAAGAATTAGTAAATTGGCAACCACATTTAACGCCTTGGTTGCACGAGTAATGGAGAGACGCGATTAATCGCGTCTGTACAAAAGTCAGGAGTAGAGACGCGATTAATCGCGTCTGTTAGGAGTTGAAAATTAATAACTCCTGACTCCTGACTCCTGACTTCTCACTTATTTAGATACTTCGCTCTTTTCTGGTTCTACTTGGGGCAATTCAGTGCCAACACGCTTGGAAAATCCCCAGCCTAAAATCAGGAAGATCGCAGCAATCATGATCCATTCTGGTGGAACAAAACTATCGTTCACCACTTTCAACAACAAGCGTAAACCCACCAAGGCCACAGTTATATAGCCTGCGTCTTCTAGGTTTTCATATTCGTCTAGCCAACGGATAAACAATCCCGCCATGAATCGCAGCGTGATAATACCAATTGTTGCACCCGTCAGCACTAGCCATTTTTCTTGAGAAACTGCGATCGCAGTTGTCACGCTATCCAAAGAAAATGCCAAATCTGTAAATGCGATCACAGGTATCGCTTGCAACAATGAATTAAAACGCGGCCCGTGATGGTGATCGTCCTTGGCTTCTTCTGAGGTAAAGTGTTGGAATACCAACCACAGCAGATAAGCAGCGCCCAATAATTCAAATTGCCAGAATTGTTGTACCCAAGTGGCAGTGAGAATCAGGCTGATTCGCAGCACATAAGCAACGACTAAACCAAAGTTCAAAGCTCTACGCTCAAGTTCCTTGTCTTCCAACCCTTTTGCGATCGCAGCCAAGGCGATGGCATTGTCGGCAGATAACAGCGCCTCTAAAAGCACCAAGATCAGCAGAACTATTGGGGCTTCAATGCTGAAATGAAAGTCGAGGTAATCAAAAATTCGGTCTAGCATTCCGGGTTTCTCAAGCAGAAAAAATTAAAATTTGACAAGAACAGAGATTTATATATTAAAAATCGCAATAAATTGCCACTCTAATCCAGCTTAACGTGCTTGTGCTGGATTTTGAAGAGGATTGAATGTGTGTGATCGTAATATGAGTGGGGTAATTTGCGTATAAGTCAATACACCCAAAGTTTTAACATCTAGTGAATGCGATCGCAATGGACTACTGTAAGTTCGCATCTAAAATTAGAATATAAGAACAAAAATTCGGATGGCTATGATCGCCATTTTTAAGATCGGTATCTTTAAAGGCTAACTGGATCTTAAATAGATTACTCTAGAAGTTCCTAAGCAATACTGCCGCGCTTTCTGGCTTCTTTGTAGGAAGTTCCCACATTTTTCAAACCAGCTTTAATCATTTGTTGTTCGAGGAGGGCAAAGAAACGCGTTCTATCGCCACCTTTAACTACTGCTTGATTATGGGCTTCTGCGATCGCTACTGGGTAGCCATATCCTTTTTGGACTTGTGCTAGCATTAGCCCCAATGCTTGGTCTAATATAGTTACATTCTCTGCTACCCATGCTGGAACTTCGATCCGAGCGATTTCGGTACCAACGTGGACATAGCAAAAGTAAATGATTTGATCTCCGTAGAGTTCGATAATTGGGGAATTACTGCGCCACAGGGTACTGCGTTGTCCTGGTTTGAGTCGGGTTGCCCAAACAGAAGTATCTCGCAACTGTTCAAAAATTTTACAAGCTACTTTTTCTAACTGATTTGGGCAATAAGTTTTACAGTCTGGTACTGGATGAGGACAAGCTAACAACCGTAAAAAGTTCATTGTTTCGATGCTGCGAGAGGCGCTAAGATAGCCCATCAACGGAATTTGAGCATCACGCATCTGCTGCCAAGCTTCCAGGATTGGGGGTAAAATGCGATCGCGTGCATCCATTGGTAATTGTTCTAAGAACCAGTAAATTAAGGAACCATCTACCATCGCCAATGCTGGTGCTTCCCCTTTCGCTGCACATGCAAGTTCTGCTAATACCGTTGTTTCTGAAGCAGTGCGGCGAAAACTCATCCATTCTTCGGTTCTAATTCCCCACTGCCGAGACATGTATAAATCCTCTGGACGGTAAAATACCTCTGGCAAACTATCAAGTAATGGATGGCGATTTTGCCCGTAGTGTAATACGACTCTGCCGATATTTAGGAGATAACAATAAGCAATTTCGTGATGGTTGGGGGCAATTTGGGAACCATCGGTAGCGATGACAGTATGTATCTTGGGGGGAACTGGGATATCAATGCAGGTTTCTAACGGCTCAATTGGGGTAGCATTAGCAAAGAGAATGCGATCGCGCCATTTTTCCTGGCGATCAATTAAATCTTGTTGAGACTCGTAAGCATTTTTTAGATGTTGTTGCGCCAATTCTAAACGCTGACGACTGGCAACAGCTTCTAAAGTAAGATGCTGACTTAAACCCTGCATTTGTCGCGCTAGTTTTGTAAGGTCAAGCATAAAAGTAAGTGCTAAGTGAGGAGTGAATCGTTATGAGTTATTATTTCACCTAAATCGAAAAACGTAAGCTTCTGGTTTCTAATCTTTGCTATCTATCCCATTTCGTTACCATTTGACCTCAGAATAAATTCCGAAGCTAATAACTAAAGTTCTCTTCAAACGACTAAATAAATGATTTCAGTCCACTTGAGTGGACTTAGGTTATCAGCCAGGAACTTAAGTTCCTGGCGGGATATCGAAAAAGGCAACAAACAATTTGACTATTACAGAAATCTAGACAATGACAAGCCCTTTTAAGGTAAAGGTATCAAGAGATTATTGCAACGTATTTCATGTATTTAAAGCCAAGCAGAGAAATCTTTGGAAAAGTGAGACAGTGATAACAGATGAATTCGCGGATCATTTTGGGCGGCTTCTCTTTCTGCTTGGGTATTATAACCCCAGTCTGCGAGGAAGAGTTTCACCTCTTTAAGGTCTGCTTGTTGTTGGACTAACTGCAAAGTCTTGAGTCTATCTTCTACAAACCAGAGACTAATTGCCTTATTTTCTGCTTCCTGCTTTAAATTTCGCAAAATTTCATATTTAGGACGCTTGACTTCTTTGCCAATAATTGATTTTGCTGGTAAATTCACTCCTTCTTGTTGTAACAATTGTTGGACAAAACGCCCTTCTTTAGTTGTCACAATGTATAGATCAACTCCACTGTCAATAGTTAATTTGATTTTTTCTATTACACTTGGATAAAATCTATGTAGACTTAGCCAACCATCTAAATCTGTGGTAATCCATTCATCTCGTTGCTTATCTAGTTTCGCGCCAATTTCTTTTGCTTGCAGCTTGTCGTTTAACAAAAGTTTTGGGGCGATGCTTGCCCATTCATGAAGAATTTTATCATCAAGAATTCCATCTACCAAGGCTTTGATTAAAACGGGCATTTCCCAACCTGTTTCTATTACAGGTCGTAGGCGATAGAATCTTAAAGCTAAATCATCTGGTGGTGTGTCGTTAGCAAAAGACCAAATTTCACAGTAGGTACGCCATGCTACCTCAAAATATTCAATTAGTCCGTCGCATATGACTCCATCAAAGTCTAGGGCTAAAATTGTGGGACTACTTGCTACCATTGTTTTGAGGATGAAACTGCTGTTGCCAGCTTAACTGAACTAGCAATGATTTGTTGTATCACAACTGTAGGCAGAAAAAATAGTCTGGATGATTACAGGCGATCGCTTTAGCACTCCCAACCGAGTAACTTTTCATTGTATTCATGACTCCAAAGCACCTCGACCTTTTGCTTCTCAACAGTACCCCTTTGGGTACTTCGTCTAGAACTCACACTTGCAAGGAACTCAATGAAAGAGAAAACCTAATTAGTGATAATTAAAATCCCTGTACCAAAAGGTCAGGGAGAACTTCAACAGACTAATGCCAGTTTTTAAACGCAACCCTTTACAAAGATAGGGTGTAGGGTAGCCTAGCAAACAATTTAGTTGCTGAATATTAAATCTTCTTTGTCTAGCTTGGTTATCAAAAGACACAAACTAAATCGTGATAAAAGTAGAAGGTTGAGCCGAAAGTATACTTGCAGTGACATTATCCAACTTCGCCAACACTTGATTATCAGAACTATTCATAATGAAGGTTTGACTTCCTTGTTGCTGTATCAACAATTGACCAAACTGGAGACTACCTGACAATGCAAGTTTGTCCTTACCTATTTCAAAGTCAGTAATGGAGTCCGTGCCCTCATCTAAAGCCAATACAAAGGTGTCAGCGCCATAGCCCCCTGTAAGTACATCTTTACCATAGCCCCCATAAAGCCAGTCATTGCCTGCGCCACCGAATATTTGGTCATCGCCGATACCACCAAATAGTGTATCGTTACCGTTATCACCCAAAAGCCTGTCATTGCTGCTATCGCCATAGAGCAGGTCATTACCTTCATTTCCCCAGAGAGTATCGTTTCCGTCGCCTCCGAATAGTTGGTCATTTCCTAGATTACCTACAATGTTGTCGTTACCGCCAAACCCATAAATCTTGTTAGATGGGGCATAGCCTTTTAAGTACTCAGAACTATCAGTGCCATTGAGAAGATAAATTTCAGTAGCAAGAGGGGGTTTAACTGTGCCTTTGATGGCAAAGTTAAAGGAGCTTTCCTCACTATCGTTGTTGGTCAAACTGAAACTGCCAGAATATGTTCCAGGTGTAGGTATATTTGTATTGAGTGCCACTGTTATATTCGTCGAATCCTTGGCAGCCAAGCTATATGGACGAGTTCCTACCAAACTAAAGCCGTCGGGAAGTGTAAGATTACCTAGATTGAGCGTAGCTGTACCGATGTTTTTGATGGTGAAAGTTTTGGTAGCGGTGCTGCCGAAAGTGACGTTGCCAAAGTCAATGGGAGTAGTGCTGCCATCTGCAATGTCAACTGTACCGTTGAGAACTTGAATTTCGGGGGCAGGAGCGGGCTGAACTTTACCCTTAATGGCAAAATCAAAGGAGCTTTCGTTAGGATCGTTATTACTCAAAATGAACCTGCCACCGTATGTTCCAGGTGTTTTTGTATTGAGTGCCACCGTTAGACTCGCCCAATTATTAACTGCCAAGGTAGCTGGAAGAGTTCCTACTAAACTAAAGCCGTCGGGGAGTTCGAGATTAGTTAGGTTGAGTGGAGCTTTACCTGTGTTCTTAATGGTAAAAGTTTGAAATACAGTGCTGCCGAAATCGGCGTCGCCAAAGTCAATGGGAGTAGTGCTGCCATCTACAATATCAACTTTGTTATTGACAACTTCAATTTCGGGAGCATTAACTTTACCACTAATAACAAAGTTAAAAGGGCTTTCGTTACTATCGTTGTTGGTTAAACTGAAGCTGCCAGTGTAGGTTGCGCCAGTGGTGGTATTTAGTGCCACTGTTATATTCGCCGAAGTTTTGGCAGCCACAGTAGATGGAAGAGTTCCTACCAAACTAAAGCCGTCGGGGAGTCTGAGATTACTCAGGTTGAGTGCAGCTATACCTGTATTCTTAATGGTAAAAGTTTTGGTCACGGTGCTGCCAGCAATCACCTCGCCAAAGTTAATGGGGGTAGTGCTGTTATCTGCAATGTCAACTGTGCCATCAAGAACTTCAATTTCGGGGCTAGGAGTCTTATTGGTAGGGGCTTCGTATGCGCCAATATCAATCAATACACTGCCGTCGCCATTGCCATCTAGGGGAGTGTTCTTTGTGATGCTATTGAAAGCATTGGAACCACCGTCGATTGCTGGACTTCCAGGTTTGAGCCTAAAGTCACCATTCGCTGCATTAACAAACAACGGGTCTTTGTTTAATATATTTCCTGATCCTGTACCTTTAAGAACTCCGTTGTAAGCAAGGTTATTGTCAAATGAATAATTACTAGAATTAGCAATAGAACTGGCAGACTCTCCAGACGCATACATAATATTGTTAACAACCCGAACATTTTTAGCGCTGTTAATGAAAATTTCTCCGGCTGAGAGTTCAAGGGAATTTTGGTAAGTTGTATTATTCACGATGTCTACAGGGTTTTCTCCTTTGAAAATCTGAATACCTGCGCCACCATTGTTGTAAACTACGTTATTACTGATTAAGGCTTTGCCCTGGTATGCAACATTTTCAACAGAAGCAGTGTCAAGCATTATTCCATGACCCTCTGTTACTTTTCCTGCATTAACCCAAGGAACTAATTGTTTATTATCAAAAGAGGTGTTACCTTCAATAACTACTTTATAATCTGTTACGTTGTTATCGGAATTCCAAAGGTGAAGCATTGTAATCCCTTGGTTTCCAAAAGGTGAGTACCAAGCATTTCCAGAAACAATATTGTTTTTTACTGTAATGTAGTCTACTTCTTCTGTTGCAATCCCGTTTCCTGGAAACTTAGAAACGTTGTTATTGCTAATTGTGATGTGATGTGAACGTATCTTTTGGTCATCATCAATGAATGTAATGTGAATACCATTCCCAGATGTTGCTGGATTACTCAAATTATCTTTATGCTCGAGCGCATATTCTAATGTAGTTTCATCTCGTGCTCCCACGAGCTTCAGCCCATTAATGACTATATAAGAAGAGCCTGTAATTGAGATAGCATTCCAATTGTTTGTGTGTGCTTCTAAAACAGGTGTGTGTCCTGGATAAGCAGTAAATGTAATCGGCGCACTAGCAGTACCGTGCTTATCTGAAATACTCAGGATATTAGGGTAAATGTTTGTGTAAGTACCATTCATGACGTAGACAGTATCACCTGCCTGCACTAAGTCCGCAGCTTTTTGGAGGGTGCGAAATGCCTCTCCTTGTTTCAAGCCATCATTCTTATCATCGCCTGTTCCAGAAACGTAATATGTTTTGCCAGCCATGAGACTTAACTCCTAATATTTATAAGGGGAATTGGTAGTACGTTTTCAGCAACAAACTATGTTGCTAAGTAGTTATTTGAATGGGTCATTTATCTGGCTTTTTCAAGGCAGTCGCAGTTGTGCGATGGCGTAGGCGATCGCAACTTGAAATCGCGTTTTTTTTAGCAAAACTGTTATAAAACTGAAAATTTTTATCCTACTAACCGTTGATGGTTAAAGTAGGTATGTCAATACCGTCAATCGTCAGTGTTTTATTGAGGGTAATCGGGCAATTTGCACGCAGACAAGGCAGCGCAAAGCCAAAGACGTTTCCTGTCATCTCTGCGTTTTATTCAGTGGTCAAAGTTGAATTGGTTGAAACTTTAGTAGGTTTACCCCTTAACTTAAAGGGAACTAATGTAACAACTTGGTCGAACTTGTTGTAAGCGGTGTAACTAAGGGTTGTGAACTCATGTATTAAAATTAACCTTTACATAGAAGATCAGAATCAGTGAATATTCGGAATATAGTTATTTTTTTTACAACAAAGCCAAAACTTTTATGGAGATGTCGTGCTGGAGTCCTGTTAATTTTCAGAGTGATATGGCAGTGGAGAGCGCTTTGTGCAAGGTTTTGATGAAGTTTCTCGAAAAATTTTTGAAGAAGAGATACCTTCTTTACTAAACGTCCCGCTACCCCTAACAGCACTTTTAAGTCAGGTTATCGTAAATCTTTGTGGTTGCGATCGCAAAAGAAGCTGGAAAGAAGAAGGTTTTGGCCTAGTTCATCAATCTTTCTTTGAGATAGTTTGGTTTGATAATGCCAACCTACTTAATCTTCATAATATGAACACTCAAATAAACTCCAGAATACCCGTTGCTTTGACTATTGCTGGTTCAGATAGCGGTGGCGGTGCAGGAATTCAAGCCGATTTACGTACCTTTGCTTTTCACTGTGTCCACGGTACTAGCGCTATAACCTGCATCACGGCACAAAACACTTTAGGGGTGAAAAGGGTTGATGCCATGCCAACAGAGGCTGTTGTGGCGCAAATTCAGGCAGTAGTTGAGGATATTGGCGTACAAGCTGCCAAAACGGGAATGTTGCTGAATCAGGAAATTATCTTTGCTGTTGCCCAGCAGGTGGAAGCTTTACAAATCAATAATTTAGTAGTTGATCCGGTAATGGTTTCACGTACAGGGGCACAATTGATTGATGATGATGCTGTGAAGACTCTATGCCATGCCCTGATTCCCAAGGCGCTTATAATCACGCCGAATCGCTACGAAGCCCAGATTTTAAGCGGTTTACAAATTAATTCTTTGGAAGATATGCAAGCTGCTGCTGAAACTATTCACAAGACTTTAGGGACGAAGGCTGTTTTAGTCAAGGGCGGAGGTATGCAGGGAGATTTACGTGGTGTTGATATCTGGTTTGATGGGGACAAGTTGGAAGTTTTGACTTGCCAGCAGGTAGAGACAAAAAATACCCACGGTACTGGTTGTACACTATCGGCTGCGATCGCTGCTAATCTGGCCAAGGGACAAGGCTTGTGGCAGGCAGTGCAAGAGGCAAAGAAGTATGTAACTACTGCACTCACTTACGCCTTAGATATTGGCGAAGGGCAAGGCCCTGTAGGACATTTCTTCCCATTGTGGGGACTGGGGACTGGGGACTAGGGACTAGGGACTAGGGACTAGGGACTGGGGACTAGGGACTAGAGACTAGGGACTAGGGACTAGAGAAAAGTTTTCTTAGTACCCAATCCCCAATCCCCAATCCCCAATCCCCAATTCCCAATTCCCAATAAATCTTTGCTCTTTCGGCATTTTTCTATTATTCTTGGGCATAGTTTCAGGGCTGACTATCTTTGTTAGCATCTCTGTACGACCTACTTACTTTGATTTTTAATACCAAGTCCCCGATGCGAACAACCATAGGTTCAGTTCACAGGAATTCGCCAACACCGACTACTCAAGCCTCCCCTCCCTCTGTACCACTTTTTGTATATAGGGAATTATCAACAGAGTTGCAAGCAACACAGGCGAAGCTACATGCACTTACCACCAAAAATCAGCAATTAGTACAAGAAAATCAACTATTACGCCAAGAAATTACCAAAGTTGTTGAGTCTTTTTCTCATTTGCAAAAGTTTGTGGATTCCCATACTGCGCCTGGTTATCAGCAAGTTCCTCAAACTTCTAGTGATTTTAAAAATGCCGCTAAAGTGCCAGTAACACAAGCGCGTCCACCTCAGCAGTATTGGTCGCATCCACCCGTAACTCCCAAAACACCACCCAAAAAAAGCCGCCAAGACTTTTCTCCACCTGTAATGGAAATGAATTTTCCGATAGCAGAACCAGTTTATATAGAAGAGCAACAAGTAAGTTATTATCCCACTACTGAGCCAGATGCCAAGGAACTTAATGGCTGGTGGTTAATTATCACCATATTGTTAATCATGCTTACTGCCTTTAGTGCTGGATATTTCGTTGTGCGTCCCTTGTTTGAACATCAGAAACGTTAGTTGGCACTCCCACAGTCAGCAGCACCAAGCTTTCAAGCTACCGAGCAATTTCTCTGCAATCATTCTCTAAAATATCTGAGCATATCTGCTAAATGGCGGAATTTATTTATTTTTAGGTTATAAAAGCTACATAAAATGCTAAATTGACAGCAACTTCTTTATGTTACAACTTTAAAGATTATCTAATTAATAAATCCTTGCCGCTTTTCATATCCCAAACCCTCAAGCAAAGCATCTACACTTTCAAAAAGTGGTAATTATTACATATATTTTAGGAAAAGCACTGCTAGTTACAGCTTCAGACAAAGGATCTGGTTAGATATATAAACGAAGCTAGTAAAAGTCAGGAGTCAAAAAGATGAAAAAAGTAGAAGCTATTATCCGCCCATTTAAGCTAGATGAGGTAAAAATTGCCTTGGTTAATGCTGGTATTGTCGGCATGACTGTTTCTGAAGTCCGGGGATTCGGACGGCAGAAAGGCCAAACTGAACGTTATCGCGGTTCTGAGTACACTGTTGAGTTTTTACAGAAACTCAAAGTGGAAATCGTTGTTGATGACAATCAAGTTGATATGGTGGTGGATAAAATTATTGCTGCTGCCCGCACTGGTGAAATCGGCGATGGTAAAATTTTCATCTCGCCTGTTGAGCAAGTGATTCGGATTCGCACCGGCGAAAAGAACACAGAAGCAGTTTAAAAAAGTTATAAGAGACGCGATTAATCGCGTCTGTACAGGAGTTATGATTTGTGAATCAAGACTAAATGAGTAATGATTTAGTAAAATTCATAAATCTAAACTCCCAATTCCTAACTCTTAATTTTCTCTAGCTGTGGAAGTAAAGCTGTAAAAGCCTTGCCTCTATGGCTAATTGACCCTTTCAGCTCCCGTGTCATCTCAGCAAAGGTCAATTGCAACTCTTGCACATAAAAAATTGGGTCGTAGCCGAAACCACCATCACCACGCGGTGCATAGAGAATTTCGCCGCGACAAATACCTTCAGATTCTAATACGATCGCACCATCAGGACGAGCGATCGCTACTGCACAAACAAATTGAGCTTGTCGATTTACCTCGTTGTCTAATTCTCTCAATAGCCTAGCAATGCGTTCTGAGTCGGTTTTGGCGTAACGTGCAGAATATACCCCTGGTGCGCCATTTAGAGCATCTACTTGCAAACCAGAATCATCAGCAATTGCCCAGTTTCCTGTAGCTTGAGCAATTTGTGATGCTTTCAAACAAGCATTGGCGGCAAAGGTTTCGCCTGTCTCTTCAATTTCCAAATCTTCAGGTTTGAGGGTTAATTCCCAATCAGAATTTTCCAGATAAGCTTGCATTTCCCGCAACTTACCTGGATTTCCTGTAGCTACTACGAGTAATGTCATGAATTACAAATTATTAGTTAGGAGTTAGGAGTGATAAGTTATAAGTTAATTAATTCCTAACTCTTAACTCTCAACTCCTCACTAATTTTACTCTGCCCAGTGTTTTGCCCAAGCAAGAGTTTGATGTACTTGCTCAATTGTCGGGGCTTCGCAGTAGAGGCGTAAAACTGGCTCAGTACCGCTAAATCGAATCATTAACCAGCTTTTATCAGCGAGGCGATACTTATAGCCGTCAATTGTCTGGCAATCAATCACTGCTAACCCGGCAATTTCTGTTAAGGGTTGAGTTTGCAGTTGTTGCAAAAGACGCGATCGCACTTCCATACTTGCTAAGGGTAAATCAATGCGATCGTAAGCAGAAATAAACCCTGTTTGTTTCTGCAAGTAGCGGTAATACTCACCTAAATCTAAACCAGATTCTACAATCGCCTCTAAAACGTATAATGCTGACAGCAGTGCATCACGTTCGGGTATATGGCTGCCATAGCCAATGCCTCCCGACTCTTCGCCGCCCAGTAACACTTTTGCAACTAACATTCTGTCAGCGATGTATTTATAACCAACTGCTGTTTCAAATACTGACAGGTTATGTAGTGCTGCTACTAGGGGCATTAAGTCGGAACCACTAACAGTTTTGACTATTTCACCCTTAAAGCCGCGCCGCAAGGTTAAATGGTCGATTAATATTGGGATTAAGACTTGAGAACTCAAGAAGTTGGCTTCCCCGTCTACAGCCGCAATGCGATCGCAGTCTCCATCAAATACCAACCCCACCGTTAAACCTGATTTATCTGTTTCTCGGTGAGTTTTGATGACTTCAAATAATTTTGAAAGGTATTTAGGCAACGGTTCCGGCGCACCACCACCAAATAGGGGATCGCGTTCTGAGTTGATTTCTTTGACTTGATTGCCTAGTAGTCTCGCCAATCCGCCAGCCGCCGCGCCATGCATAACATCGGCAAATAAAGTCAATTTGCCTGATGCGATCGCTTCTCGAATTTTGGCAATATCAACTTTACCCTCTAATGCTTGGGTATAACTGGGCCAAGGATCAAATTTCTCTTGCTTCCCTGGAGTAGCTGCTAATGGGACTCCAACCGACAACTGCGCTTCGATCTCTTTTGTGACTTCTGGCGGCACCGAACCACCAAAACAACCCTTGACTTTTAACCCCAAATATTTACCAGGATTATGGCTAGCTGTAATCACCAGCGCCCCTAAAGCATTGAGTTGTTTTGCTGCCCAACTATAAGCTGGGGTTGGGGCAAAGTTTTCGCTCAATAGCACATCAAATCCGACAGAGGTGACAGTATCTGCAACAGCACGAGCAAAATCTTCGGCCATGAATCGGCGATCATAACCGACAATTATTGTCCGGCTACCCACCGTAGGAAAATATGTATCATATAATACTTTTGCGGCAACTGGCGCGACCAGGGCTAGGCGTTCAAAGGTGAACTCGTCACCAATGATGCCCCGCCAGCCGTCTGTACCAAACTTGATTGAGTTAGCTACAACTGGCATCTAAGTATCCTAACTGTCTACTTGAGGATTCTAGCATTTATACAGTGTACAAAGTAAAAAAAGAATCTAGTAATAATATGTACTAATAATTAACAGTAAATTGGGCAAACTTGTGCATTCTAGAAGTGCGATCGCCCCAGAATTATACTGTTGCAGACATTGTTTTAAGTTGTGTTTAAATCCTATTAGAACTTCATTAATGAATCTTTGATACTTTACCAAAGCAGAGCATAACTTCACTGCTGTGCTTTCTGCTTTTAGTCTTTGCTTTGACCAAATAATCAATTATCTTGACTACTTCGCGATGTAAGACCAGTATTTCCGGTAAAATCAAATTCTGAGGACTGTGGATTTGGGAGAAATTTGGGGTGCCTACACTTGGCGTTAACATTGACCACATCGCCACCATCCGGCAAGCACGGCGGACAGTGGAACCTGACCCTGTGGCGGCGGCGGTGCTGGCAGAATTAGGGGGTGCAGATGGAATTACGGTGCATCTACGGGAAGATCGGCGGCATATCCAAGATAGAGATGTGCGTATATTGCGAGAAACAGTGCGATCGCATCTTAATTTAGAAATGGCCGCTACAAATGAAATGCTAGCGATCGCTCTCGATATCAAACCAGATTATGTAACTTTAGTCCCCGAAAAGCGCGAAGAAGTCACAACAGAAGGCGGATTAGATATTACCCTGCAAATTGCTAGAATAGGTGAGATAGTCGATAAATTGCAAAGCGCTAATATTCCGGTTAGTTTATTTATTGACGCCGAGCCATCACAAATCGAAGCATCTGTCAAGGTGCAGGCGCGATTTATTGAATTGCACACCGGACAATATGCTGAGGCTAAAGATGAAACCAATCGCCAGCGAGAATTAGCCATATTAGCTAAGGGGTGTGAACAAGCGATTCAAGCTGGATTGCGAGTCAACGCTGGTCATGGACTCACCTACTGGAACGTCTATCCGGTAGCTGCGCTTCCAGGTATGGAAGAACTGAATATTGGTCATACCATCATCAGTCGGGCAGCATTAGTAGGTATAGAAAGGGCAGTCCGCGAGATGAAACAAGCTATAAGAGGGAGTAGGGAATAGGGAATAGGGCATTGGGCATTGGGCATTGGGCATTGGGCATCGGGCATTGGGCATTGATTATTAATTCTTTTCCCTCACTCCCTCATCTCCCCACTCCCACATCTTAAAAGAGGGTTGTCTACTGCGAAATCTAGAAATTGAGAGCAAACCTTCAACAAAAACTTCTATGAGCGCAACACAGTCTAACAACCTGCCGCTTTGGGTACAGGATCGGGATAAGGTGATAGCAGAAAGCACTGATGTCGAGTGGCGCTATCAGACACCGCCTGATTATTCACGTTCCAAAGAGAATCTCGCTCAAGAAAGTACTTATAATCACCTTGAAGGTACACTGGAAGCGATCGTGCAAAACTTGGTACGAACCTTCGAGATGGAGGTATCCTTTAAAGCTAACCCGCAACAGTGGTTATCTATTGTGAATGACAAGTTTCGTGTAAGTACCAATGGCGGAGTCGAGTACACAGCAGCAGATTTATCAGCCCAAGGTACTTACAATTTATTTATGGCTGATTCAGAACACTACAAGGCTTCAGAAGAAAGCTTTGAATCATCCGCAAAAGTCTTCCACACAACATTTCCCCAAGGATTTCCTTGGGAAGTGCTGGAAGTTTTCTCAGGGCCACCAAATGTCACATTCAAATGGCGGCATTGGGGACATTTTAAAGGAGAATACAAAGGCCATGCACCTACTGGAGAGACAGTAGAAATTATCGGCATGAGCATTGCAAAAGTTACCGATGACTTGAAGGTTATTTCTTTGGAACATTACTTCGACAATAATTTGTTCTTGGAAAAGCTAACATCTGGTGGCAAACAGATAAATCCCCAAAAGCAGGGAAGTGCTTGTCCGTTCAGTTCTTGGTTCAAGAAGCACAAGAGTTAGTTTTTAGGGGTACAGAGTGCAGTACTGTGCCCTTAAATTATTCACATAGTAACCAGAGGATGAAAATGCAAACATATTATTACGTTTTGGCTAGTAAAAAATTTCTTCTCGATGAAGAACCAACACACGAAGTTCTCAAAGAACGCACCCGCCACTACCACGAACAAGAAAAACAAATAGATTTTTGGTTGGTTCAACAACCAGCTTTCTTAGAAACACCGCAGTTTACAGAGCTAAAAGCGAAGTGTCCTCAACCAGCAGTAGCAATTATTTCTACTAATCCCCAATTTATTACTTGGTTAAAACTGCGTTTAGAGTACGTCATCACTGGTGAATTCCAAGCTCCTTCTGAGACAATACCCGATGCATTGGCATCGCTTGCTACTGTTTCCTAATCTGGGTATGGGGCATTGGGTTATTCTCGTTATCTCATTGTCCCTTTGCCTTCCTCATCACCCATTCGCTTGATTGAGTTGATAAATGCAGTTTCTTGCTGACAGCATCAAGAGTAATTGCTGCATACTGTTTAGGGGTGAGGATGCCCGGATAACCCCTCATGGATAGACGTGCAATGAATGTAATGTCTTCAATTGATGAAGCGATTGAGCTTCCGCTTTAATAGCCAACCTAGACCGAAGCCGAAAATTGCAATATTAGTAGACGGTTCTGGAACTGAGGTATTTGTATGCGTTTGGAGTACCACGTTGTCGATGTTGACATCAAGGTTACTGAAAACACTCCTGACTGCAATTTCGTTAAAAGAGCTAATGATCCCAGAACCAGAATCAGATGCTTCTATAGAAAAACCATCAACTGATGCAGTTAGTCGAACTAATTGCGGAGTTAAGCGTTCGAGAAGGAGGTTTGCAGTATGAGGTGCTGTGTCGTTAATAGTAGGTACAGAGGTAGTTAATGCTAACGGAACATTTCCATCACCACCAGTAATGCTATCCCCAGAGTCGAAGTTTTCTTTATTAATTCCCAGTGATTTGGTAACAGCTAGACCAGACAACACCCAATAACCACCGTCATCTTCGATGGGAGTGCTACTGCCAACAAGTGAATTTAAAATATCAGTCGTGACAGGTGTATCACCAGAGTTGTATAAACCAAAACGCAAACCACTACCACGAATTTGCGGAAACTCAGCAGAAGTGCTAGAAAGACTAGGCTCAGTAGTGAAGCGAAAATCAAAGCTTAAATCAAGGGCATCGCCTATATTATTCCCCAAACTAACGGGAGCAAAAGTTCCAAGCGCAAAGTGAGCAGGAAGAAAAGAAGAGTTAAAGCTAACAAAAGAGGGAGTGTCAAGGTTCAAAGCGTTTCCAGTCCCAAGAATTGGATCGTTAACTACGTCTAATTGAATTTGAGGAGGAGTTGAAACTGTTTGATAAAAATTTGATGAAATTTCAAACCAGGAAATATCTAACGGATCAACACCATTAGTACGGCCACCGTCGGTATAAGTATCGTTCACGAAAACTTGAGCTTTAGCCTTTTCACTAAAAGTAATTACGATAGTAACGAGTAAGGCAGACGAAAGAACTAGTTTAAGGTATTTGTTCAACATACGACTGATTTATCTACTCTTATGGGCTGTTATTAAGCATAGGATTAAAGAATAGCATTACAGTCAGAAGTATAAGTTAATTGGTAGTTAAAAATTAAAAATATATTGACAAAAAGCTTATATAGCAATGGTTTAAGTCTTAGCAGAACTCTTTGTCCGATTGCTGATTTAGCTTTTTAACCTATGGAAAATATCGAGACTACCTAGCTATAAAAGCCTTTTTCTCTAGGGTAGTGACATTAATTACGGTTTTACCGTCGAAAAACCGTAATTTATTTTTCATAAAGCTACCACAGATTATCTCAAGAAGCAAATTCACCATACCCTCACCAAAAATAAAACAGCCGCACCAATTCCCTAGTCGCAAAATACCAAAAGGGCGATGGTCAATCAATTACTACGTAGAGACAAGTGCTATATTATTTTGGGGAAACAAAATATTTTTTTATAAAATCTTCTAAGACACCTTAATTTACATAATCTAACTTTTGTGCATAGATTTCAGATTTTACCAAGTGTTTTAGGATTAGCGATGTCTACGATGAGCTTCGCTTACGCAGGGTTGATTGATGGCATGAGTACTGTTTTTGCCCAACAAACCATTCCTCCTTGTCAACCACCAACTGCGGGTGAGTATCTTTTATTAGTAGTCAGCCCAACAGCAGATAATCAAAAGCAGTTGCGTAGTGCTTTACCACCGGAACTGAAAACGATTACCTGTAAATATCTCAACGAAACTGTGACACGGATAGGGGGCTTTAACAAAATTGATGATGCTAATCGATGGGCAAGGTATGTCAGCAATATTGTTGGCTTGTCTGCCATCATTACCACGCGACCAACAACGCCAGACGTGCAGCCACAGCAACAGGCACAACTACAGCCACAGGCACAGCTACAGCAGCCTCAGCAGACAGTTTATAATCCTCAAGCATTAGGAGAAGGTTATGCAGTGCTAGTAGATTATTACAACCGTCCAGAACTAGTAAATAGTGTGCAACAAGTAGTGGGAGGGAACGTAGGTTTTGTTTCTTATGGACAACGCCCTTACTTGTTGGCAGTTTATACAACTAACCAAACTGAAGCATACAACACCTTGCAGAAGCTGAACAATGGCGGTTTTGTTGCCAGTATAGTAGATAGTCGTAAGGTAATTCTGCTGCGTTCAACTGTACGGTTGTAGTCATTAATCATTAGTCATTAGTCATTAGTCATTGGTTAATAAACAGTAGACTGTGGACTATTGACTAATAAGCAGACCTAGCTAACCAATAGATGGTTATGCCCAAAGCCGACCCAGCTATTACCTGAACTGGTGTATGTCCGAGTAATTCCTTGAGACGGTCTTGGCTAAAGTCTGGTTTTTCATGAAATAATTCATCAATCATTTGATTGAGGATACGAGCTTGCTTACCAGCCGCTTGGCGAACTCCGGCTGCATCATACATGACGATGATGGCAAAAATCATCGCAACGGCAAAATCAGGAGATGCCCAACCGAGTGTTTGCCCTACACCTGCGGCAAGAGCTGTAACTAAAGCTGAATGGGCACTGGGCATACCTCCGGTTGTCACCAAAACACGTATATTCAGTTTGCGATGTTTGACGATCTCGACTACGAGCTTTAGGGCTTGAGCAATTAAACAAGCTATTAGAGCAACCAGCAGCACCCGGTTGTCTAAAATGTTGCCTATGTCCTGCATGGTATTTTGGTTAGGTTAGTAAATATTAGCAGCAGTTGTTGGTTGAGGAAACATCTAGATTCAACCCAAAATCCAAAATTAACCTAGTACATTACGGTGGAAACAGACCAATTATTCAAATTCACCTAAAAGCTTACCTGATAAACTTTTTGGATTTTGATATGAGTGAATTTTGAATTTCGCTAGACGGTGTAGTATAGCATGGCATCAATCAACCACCCACTCCAAATCAATAAAACGCTTAGGAATTAGGAATTATCCAAAGCGTCACTAGTTATTGCGGCTGATGATAAAATGAGCGATCGCTTGGAGTGATTTAGCTTTCTCTCCAAATGGTTCTAGTTCTGCACAAGCTGCTTTAACTAACTCTTGGGCTTTTGAGCGAGACTCTTCAAGTCCCCAAAGGCTAGGATAGGTCACTTTCTTCGCTTGTTGGTCTTTACCAGCCGTTTTACCTAACTGCTCTTTTGTAGAAGTGATATCCAGAATATCATCTATGATTTGGAATGCTAGCCCAATATTTTCAGCATAACGGGTTAGTCGTTGCACATCTTCAGTTGATGCTCCAGCGATAATGCCGCCACAAACTACGCAAGCTTCCAGAAGGGCGGATGTTTTGTGTCTATGAATGAAATTTAGGGTTTCTAGAGAAATATCTGATTTCCCCTCACACTCTAAATCGACAACTTGACCGCCGACCAAACCAGCTGCGCCCAGCGCCCGACCAAGACGAACAATTACCTGCAAGGTTAGCTCTCTGTTAACGCTTTGGGGGGTTTTAAGGGCAACAATCTCAAAAGCGAGTGCTAATAAGCCGTCCCCAGCCAAAATCGCCACATCTTCGCCATAGACTTTATGATTTGTCAGCTTTCCACGACGGTAATCGTCATTATCCATCGCTGGCAGATCGTCATGAATCAAAGACATTGTGTGGATCATCTCCACAGCACAAGCCGTTGGCATAGCCATTTCGATAGTGCCACCCATCATTTCACAGGTAGCAAGGCAAAGAATAGGACGTACACGCTTGCCTCCAGCTAATAACGAGTAGCGCATCGCCTCATAAATCTTTTCTGGATAAATGATGGGGATAGCCTGATCTAAAGCAGTATCACAAAGCTTTTGTCGTTCTTTCAGATAAGCTGCTAAGTTAAATGTGGCTTCCTCTGGTGGTGTCTTTTGAACGTTATCAGTTGCTACCATTCTTAAATTCCTGACATTTTGGGATTTTTGTCTTATACGTCACAATTTTAAGGTGCTGTGGCGCTGAAAAAATGAAGAATTAGAAGTAGAGACGCGATTAATCGCCTCTGTACAGGAGTTAGGATTAATAACTCTTAACTTTTGACTTATCACTCCTCACTTTTTTCTCTTGCCGCCTGGAATAGCTGGCAAATGTATTTTGCAACAATATGGCGACAGTCATAGGGCCAACACCACCAGGAACGGGGGTGATAAATTCTGCTACAGCAGATGTTGATTCAAAGTGGACATCGCCAATTAAACGGCTTTTGCCACTAGCATCGGTGACGCGATTCATTCCCACATCTACCACAACAGCGCCCGGTTTTACCATATCAGCAGTGATTAGTCCGGGACGGCCTACTGCTGCAATTAGAATATCAGCATTTTGGGTGATGGTTTTGAGGTCATGCGATCGCGAGTGAGCGATCGTGACTGTGGCATCAGCTTCTAGTAGCATCAGTGCCATTGGTTTACCCACCAAAATACTGCGTCCCACTACTACTGCCTGTTTTCCCTGCAAAGAAATCTCATATTCTTCTAAAAGCCGCATTACACCAGCCGGGGTGCAGCTACGTAAACCGGCTTCTCCCCGGACTAGTCGCCCCAAGTTAACTGGGTGCAGTCCATCAGCGTCTTTATCGGGATCAATTTGATGTAGCAGAGCTACAGCATCCAAGTGGTTAGGTAAGGGCAGCTGCACAAGAATGCCATCCACCCGTTCATCGTGGTTTAGTGCAGCGATGACCTCTTCTAACTCCTCAAAGGTAGTTTGGGCAGGAAAATGCTTACCAAAAGAAGCGATCCCAACTTTAGCGCAAGCTTTTTCTTTATTACGAACATAAGCAGCTGAAGCTGGATTATCGCCAACCATTAGTACTGCTAAACCAGGCGATCGCCCAATTTTTGGTTGTAATTGTGTAATGGCAACAGAAAGTTCTTGCTGAATTTTTGCTGCTATTGCTTTACCATCAAGGAGTTTGGCAGTTTTTGTTTCCATGAGAATTCCCAGCTATATTCGCCTTTTGTCAAAATACTTGCAACAAGTCCATTCGTGAGAGGTTAAGACAAACTCATTTTTGTCAATTAGTAACTCTGCTGAAAATTTTCTAAAAAAGTGAGTATAAAATAAAGCTTGATACTGAATTTTGATGCAAGAACGAGTGATCCTTTTAAATATGACGCGATCGCTAGCCCAAAAATTCTGTTGATTAGCCTCATTTTTCCCAAATTTTTAAGTACTATTGCTTATTGACAAAAGCTCTATAACCTTAACCTCTCACCGATGCAACAAGTCTTTCTTTCCCCCTGCCCCCTTTTTTAGTGCTGAGTGCTGAGTTAGGAGTTAAAAGTTTAAAGTTCGCAGTCAGAAGTAACTATTTTTCCCCTGCCCCCTGCCCCCTGCTCCCTGCCTCTTAATTGGTGTCGTAGCGTTTTTCTCACAGTGAATCCATAATCTTTATTTTCTCAGATCAATGGCGTTATCTGAAGAATAAAGAGTTAAGGATGAAATTCAGAACATTTTTTGCTCAGTTAAGAGTGGGTTTCTGAAAGTGCAGAGAATAGTATAGATGGGAACAGACCTGATGAAACTGGCGACACAAGCAGTGAAGCAAAAATTTGCTCAATCGGTGGCTTTCATGCAACAAACGAGAATGTCTCTTCCGTTCTTGTACGGACACAGTATTGTTTCCTACCGCCTGGGGTTGATTTTTTTATTAGTGGTAGGACTTTGTAGTTGTGGTAGTTTAACCTCGTCTGGCTTGAATGGGACTAATTTTACAATTGGTACTAATGTCACCCCAATTCGAGAAATTAAACCAGAACAAGACAATAAGGCTACAGTTTACATCCAAGGTAAGGTGGAGAAGAAAGCTCCTTTGATAAAGCAGTGGGCTTATCAAATTAATGACTCAACTGGCAAAATTTGGGTTATCACCAATCAAAAAAATCTAAACGAAGGGGCACAAGTGGTGATTAAAGGTAAAATTCGCTACCGAAGTATCCCTTTAGCTGGGAAAGAATTGGGGGAAGTTTATTTAGAAGAAGAGTAATTAGCAATTAAAAATAAGACATGAATAATCAACCGATACATGTAGCGATCGCAATTCTCTACCAAAAAAATAAGTTTCTCATGCAACTGCGAGATAACATCCCCGGTATTCTCTACCCTGGTTACTGGGGGCTATTTGGTGGTCATATCGAACCTGGTGAAACACCAGAGGTAGCAGTGAAGCGAGAAATTTTAGAAGAAATCGGCTATACCTTACCACCCTTTGGTGAATTTGGCTGTTATACCGACGAAAGAGTTGTTCGTCATGTCTTTCATGCACCACTCTCGGTGGAATTAAATCAACTGGTTTTGAATGAAGGCTGGGATATGGGATTATTGACCGTAGAAAATATTTACCAAGGTAGCTGTTATTCACAAAACGCTGGTGAGGTGAGACCTTTGGGGAATGTGCATCAAAAAATCATGTTGAATTTTATTCAGACAAAGCAACAAACCTAGTGCCGTAAAGTAAAAGTCAAAAGTATTATGAAATAAGCTCTTAAGGGATTTTAAATGGTTGCTCTATTTACGCCGTGGCGTACTAGTTTATCCTTGCTTGCGTATATTGTAATTGCAGCACGATCTCTTAAATAGGTTATATGATTTTTCATGAATCGAAATCAAAGCCAAAATAGAGTTAGAACTCTTGTGGAGTCATCACTAATGCAATCAGCAAATAAACTACCGCGATGGTTAACTCTAGGATTGGCATTTCCGATTATTATTCTCAACGGCTGGCTATTGCTCCAAGTTATACAATACTTTCAACCTTTAGTTAGCGTTATCGCCGCCGCCATCCTGCTAGCTTTTGTCTTGAACTATCCAATCCAGTTTCTTCAAGAACAAGGGGTAAAACGCAACGTAGCGATCGCCGGAGTGTTACTTTTGACTCTAGTGGTTTTAGTGGCTTTAGGTATCACCTTGGTTCCCCGGATTATCCAACAGCTTGTTGAGCTAGCTAATATATTGCCCAGTTGGATTGATTCTGGTACTCAACAGTTGCAAAATTTCCAAGATTGGGCATTAAGTCAACAACAACTTCCGATTAATTTAAGTGGTTTATTTACCCAAGTTCTTGAACGATTATCTAACCAGCTTCAGTCTTTCACTGGTAGAATTCTTGGTTTTGCTGTCGATACCATTGGTATTGTGCTGAACGTGCTGCTGGCGGTAGTGCTAACTATCTACCTAATATTAAACGGTGAACGTCTTTGGGACGGAGTTTTTCAGTGGCTTCCCCGTAATATTGGGTTAAGAGTCCGGGAATTACTTCGAGAGGATTTCCACAATTACTTTATCGGTCAAGCAACATTGGGAGCTGTGTTAGGAGTAACAATTACACTGGCGTTTTTAGCCCTGCAAGTTCCCTTAGCTCTACTTTTTGGCATCGGTATTGGTTTATTTTCTCTCTTCCCCTTTGGTACAGGAGTAGGTATCGCTATAGTAAGTTTGTTGGTAGCGCTGCAAAACTTTTGGTTAGGAGTTGAAGTCTTAGGTGTAGCTGTTGCGATCGACCAAGTTAATTCTAATTTTATAGCACCGAGAATTCTTGGCAATTTGACTGGGCTAAATCCCGTGTGGGTAGTAATTTCTTTGCTTTTGGGGGCAAAGTTGGGAGGAGTTCTGGGTTTGTTAATTGCGATTCCTATTGCCAGTTTTATCAAGGATATAACAGATAGCTGGCGAGCTGGCGAGTTTAACAAGATAGATGATATCGTGACAGAGCCGATAAAGATTACAAGTGAGACAGCAAGAATCTTATAGTTAAAATTCAATTTCTAAGTTAAGAGAAATGGACAATGTTGACTATTTATCAAAATGTCTATTCTTTGCTTATTACTTGTTTTTTGCCCTCAAGTTTTACGGTAAGCTTTCCTAAATTTGTTAAGAATTCAAAGAAACTCAGTCCCTTGGCTAAAAGCAGATATGCATTGTAGTTGACCACCGTGTTTTTCTACAATAATTTGATAGCTAATAGATAGACCTAATCTAGTTCATTTGCCAACAGGTTTAGTGCTGAAAAAGGGGTCAGCCCCTTCGGGGAAGTCAAAAGTCAAAAGTTTTGAACCCCATAAATAAATTTAGGGGCTTGAGTTAACTGACGTAGGAAATATGCGCTATGCCACTCGTTATACATTTTTTTTCTTCTCCATTAGGACTTACGCAAAAATTGCTAAAAAGCTTAATTTCTCGAACCGCCAAGACGCCAAGAGCGCCGAGAATTCGTAGAGTGTGCGTAAGTCCTAGATATAAGGGGTGGGGTTCTTATTTTTAATTTATGCAAGAGGTCTATTAACCCTTGGATAACCCAAGCTTTACTTGTTGGGATAAGAGAATGTGCTAAACACTTATTCTGTAATACTTCTTAAGCTTGGCATTATTTATCATGGAATCTAATCGCCCATCGCAACTAAACCGTCGCCAGTTTTTACTCCGTTCAACTATCACAGCAGGTGGAATTATTGCCACAAATCTTGTATCGAAATCACAAGTTTTTGCCCAAGCGCCTGCAATTATCACCTCTGACAAAATGCGTCCTGCTATACCTTATGGTGTAGCTAGCGGAGATATTTCCAAAGATAGCATTGTTATTTGGAGCCGTAGCGATCGCCCCGCCAAAATGATCGTAGAATACTCTACCAGCGAATCTTTTAAAAATGTCCGGCGAGTTGTGGGGCCCAATGCTTTAAAAAATAGCGACTTTACAGCACGACTTTATCTGAGGAACTTACCCCCAGACCAAAAATTATTTTATCGAGTGATTTTCCAAGATTTAGATTATAAAGGCACTTACAGCGCTCCTGTCAAAGGCACTTTCCGCACTCCCCCCAAATCTGGGCGAGATATATTCTTTGTGTGGGGTGGTGACACTGCTGGTCAAGGATGGGGGATTAATCCTGATTTCGGTGGGATGAAAATTTACGAAACTATGCGCCAACTTCACCCCGACTTTTTCATTCATTCTGGCGATAATATTTATGCTGATGGCCCGATTCAATCAGAAGTAACTTTAGACGACGGCACTATTTGGAAAAACATCACTACACCAGAAAAATCCAAAGTAGCAGAAACTCTCACAGAATTTCGTGGCAACTATATCTACAATTTGCTGGATGAAAACATCAAGCGTTTCAACGCTGAAGTTCCCATATTAGCACAGTGGGACGACCACGAAACCACAAATAATTGGTATCCTGGAGAAGTTCTCCTTAACGATGACCGCTACACAGTTAAGGATGTTAACTTACTAGCCCAAAGGGCAAGACAAGCATTTTTGGAATATCTACCTATTGGGTATGAAACAAATGATCCAGATAAAACGAAAATTTATCGCTCCTTTAACTATGGCCCATTATTAGACATTTTCATGCTGGATGAGCGTACTTACCGGGGGCCCAACTCTCCCAATAATCAGCCAGTACCGAGTAAAAAAACAGACTTTTTGAGTAAAAAACAAGTGGAATGGTTGAAAAGACAATTGCTCTCATCAAAAGCAACATGGAAAGTGATTGCGAGTGATATGCCTTTGGGACTGATAGTTAAAGACGGTAGCACTGATTTTGAAGCTTGGGCTAATGGAGATGGCCCAGCTTTAGGAAGAGAATTAGAACTTGCCGATTTACTACGATTTATCAAAAATAAAAATATCCAGAATGTTGTTTGGTTAACTGCTGATGTACATTATGCAGCTGCCCACTATTACAACCCCGCTAAAGCACAGTTTACCGACTTTAAGCCTTTTTGGGAGTTTGTCGCTGGGCCTCTTAACTCTGGTACATTTGGCCCTAATGAATTGGAAAATACCTTTGGGCCACAATTAATATTTCAAAGTCTTCCTCCAGGTACGAAAGCAAATCGACCCCCAAGTGAAGGTTTGCAATTCTTTGGAGGAGTTAAAATTAATGGAAATACAAAAGTGATGACGGTAACACTGCGTAACTTGGTAGGAAAAATTGTTTACAGTGTAGATTTACCGCCAGAAAAATAAATCCTCAAAAACTTAGCGAAAAATAGCCAGTTAGATAGAGTAATTACACAATTTTTTACTCTGTCTACTGGCTTTGCTGTTTTTACTGAAAGAATATATAGCAATCTGATTCGCTTTTTGCTCTACACCGAATGGGTGATGCTCACCTGTTGCGGTTCACTCGCTGTAATTGAAGGTCTAAAACACCGAAGTATACCTGTTCAACATGTGCTGATCTTGATGGTGCTTGGTTTTATGGGTCTGAGATTACCAAGCGGTCATACCTGGGTGAAAGTGCTTTATACTGCGATCGCAATCTTACCGACGCTGTATCTGATTGTGGTGATTCGCAGTTGCTTTTTATTTGAATCACTTGGGCGCTCACCTTTTAAACCGCCTCAATTTGGGTAACCGATCGCAGATGGCTATTTATAGTGTTTAGAGTTTTTTGGATAATTTATGCAATGGAGCGATCGCACTAAAAGGGTAAAAATGCTTGAGCGATCGTCACTGGTACGAGCTAAATTTAGATAGGTAGAGTTTTGGGGTTTATCATGCTTAAACAACTCATCTTAGAGAACTGGAAAAGTTTCCGTTATGCGCAGCTTCCACTTGACCCATTGACTGTTCTGATTGGTACAAACGCAAGTGGTAAATCTAATGTAGCTGAAGCGTTAGAGTTGCTCAAAAGAATCGTCAGAGGTGAGGATATTGAAGTAGCTTTAGAAGGAAATAAAACTCTTTCTTCTATTCGGGGCGGTGTTGAATGGGCTGCTCTTAAACCAGAAAATCAATTTATATTAAAACTAATAGTTCAAGGTGAAGATGATAAGACAGATTATTTTTATAGTATTACAGTACAGACTAAACCAGATGTTCATATTGTCCAAGAATCTCTTGAGATACAAAAAATATCATCAAATTTTCAGAGTAATAATGAAACATTAATTAATAATATTTTATTAAGTAATAAATCATATTTGTCAGAAGTTAATCACTTATTTGCACAAGGAAAAAAGAAACATGATAAGTTGAAGCTGGCAATTAATAAATTAAATAATGATAACCAAGAGTTATTAAAAAATTTTAATGCATTAAAAGAAAATCTAACTAATAATGAGGCAAAAGCTGAAATAATTATTGAAGAAATAAAAAATGTCAAGAATCAAACGAATAAAATGATTGAAATAATTTATGAAAATGATAATAATTTTGATTTACTTAGTAATTATCTTAAGGTAATGAATATCATAATTAATAAAATTAGTAGTATTTTTATATTAAATCCTATTCCTTCTACGATGCGCGATTATTCACGCTTATCTGACATCTTAGAAAGCGATGGTTCTAATATTGCTGGTGTACTAGCAGCATTGGATAACGAACAAAAAGCCGAAGTCGAATCAACTCTATCAGCCTACATCAAAGATTTCCCTGAAGGAGATATTAAAACAGTATTTGCAGAACCAATTGGTAGACTTAAAACTGATGCGATGCTTTACTGTGAAGAAGAATGGAAACCTGGAGAGATGACATTAATAGATGCTAGAAGTATGTCAGATGGAACTTTACGCTTTCTAGCAATCCTCACAGCATTACTTACTAGACCAGAAGGAAGTCAACTAGTAATTGAAGAAATAGATAATGGGCTTCATCCCTCACGTGCAGAATTACTGGTAAGAATACTGCGGGAGGTTGGCAGCAAAAGAAAAATTGATATTTTAATTACTACTCATAACCCAGCCTTACTTGATGCTTTAGGCCCAGAGATAGTTCCTTTTGTGGTTGTCGCACACCGCAATAAAGAAACTGGAGAAAGCAAGCTTACACTTTTAGAAGATATTGAAAATCTTCCTCTTTTGTTAGCATCAGGTACTTTAGGCAAACTAGCAACTAAAGGTGCAATTGAAAAGAGCCTTTCTGATAATAAGTAAAATTAAATATGAGAAAGGTTTTGATTATTGACACATCCATACTTTGTGTATACTTGGGTGTCCCTGGTAAAGAGACTTGTGGTTCTGATAATGATAAATGGGATAAAAAAAGAGTTGAAACCCGTTTTCTGGAAGAAGAAAAACAAGGTGCAAAGTTTATACTACCAATAGCAACAATTATAGAAACTGGTAATCACATTGCACAAGCTAACTCTAAGCGATATGAAATTGCTCAAGCTTTCGGTAATATTTTAGTGAAAGTAGCAGATGGAGTTATACCTTGGGGAGTTTTTGAAACTCAAGTGGGTGAACTTTGGAATTCAGAGCAATTGAAACAGTTGGCTACTGAATGGCCTACTCTAGCATGTAGAAAAATTTCTATCGGAGATGCGACAATTAAGACTGTGGCTGAATATTACGCCAAAACCAGTAGTACATTTCAAGTAGAAATTTTTACGGGCGATGGGGGACTCAAGGCTTATGAACCAGCTACCCCAGCACCTACGCGTCGTAGCAGTCGAACAAAAAGGTAAAATATCCTTGAGCGATCGCCCTTTGCCTATAACATCACGTTATCATCGGATATTGTGGAATTTCCGTGCGTAACTCGATAGCATCTATGACTGCCTTTCACTCTGAAACTCCATCTCCCAAACCGGATGCAAGTACTTTTATTTCTGACCATCAACAGGTGGATCGCAGTAAGCTAAGTCAAATGTACTTGCATTATGTCGAGACGAAGGATAAATATCCTCACGCGGTATTGCTGTATCGGGTAGGAGATTTCTTTGAATGCTATTTCCAAGATGCTGTAAAACTAGCGCAAGAATTGGAATTAGTTCTCACCAGTAAGCAAGCAGGGGAACAGGGACGAGTGGCGATGTCTGGTGTTCCGCACCACGCTTGGGAACGCTACGCAACGCTACTGGTAGAAAAAGGCTATGCAGTGGTAATTTGCGACCAAGTAGAAGATGCTTCTGAAGCTGCTGGTAGATTGGTGCGACGAGAAGTAACGCGCATCCTGACTCCTGGTACTTTGCTGGAAGAAGGAATGCTCAAATCAAGTCGCAATAACTACCTTGCAGCAGTAGTAATTGCCGCTAATCATTGGGGTTTAGCTTATGCAGACATCTCCACAGGCGAATTTCTCACAACTCAAGGCAGTGATTTAGAACATTTAACACAGGAATTAATGCGCTTGCAACCTTCAGAGGTGTTAGTTCCGACAAATGCGCCCGATTTAGGTAGTTTGCTGCGTCCGGGAGAAACTTCGCCACATCTTCCCCAGTGTTTGCCACCATCATTTTGTTATAGTTTGCGATCGCAAGTACCATTTTCCCAAGGCGAAGCTAGACCTAGATTATTGCAGAAATTTAAGGTGCGATCGCTCGAAGGACTCGGTTGCGATCATCTTCCGCTTGCCGTTCGTGCGGCTGGTGGTCTTCTGGAATACTTGGAAGATACTCAAAAAGAAAACCCAGTTACCCTTCAAAGACTCCGCACCTACACTGTCACTGACTATTTAATTGTTGACAATCAAACCCGCCGTAACCTGGAAATTACTCAAACCGTCCGGGATGGCACTTTTCACGGTTCCCTACTCTGGGCATTAGATAGAACTAATACAGCGATGGGCGGGCGGGCTTTGCGGCGGTGGTTGTTGCAACCGCTAATCGATATTAAAGGCATTCGGGCACGTCTTGATACCATCGAAGAATTGATGGAAAATACGCCCCTGCGTCAAGATTTGCGGCAACTGTTACGCCAAATTTATGATTTGGAACGCCTCACAGGCAGGGCGGGTTCTGGTACAGCTAATGCTAGAGATTTAGTAGCTTTGGCAGATTCCCTCTCACGCTTACCAGAATTATCCAGCTTGGTAACTGAAGCGCGTTCTCCATTTCTCAAAGCTTTACAGAAAGTCCCAACTGTGTTGGAAGAATTAGCACACAAATTACACGCACATCTTGTGGAGTCGCCACCCATACTAATCAAAGAAGGCGGATTGATTCGCCCTAGTGTAAATCCCCTATTAGATGAGAGAAAGGCAACTGTAGAAGCAGACCAGCAATGGATTGCTAATTTAGAAGTTGATGAAAGGGCTAAGACGGGAATTCCGAGTTTGAAGGTAGGATTTAACAAAACCTTTGGTTATTATATAAGTATTTCCCGCAGCAAAGCTGACCAAGTACCCGCTAATTACATCCGCAAGCAAACTCTGACCAATGAGGAACGTTACATCACCCCAGATTTGAAGGAACGGGAAGCCCGAATTCTCACAGCACGGGATGATTTAAATCAATTAGAATATGAGATTTTTACGGCGTTGCGCGAAGAGGTAGCACAAGAGGCGGAAGTAATTCGTAATCTGTCTCGTGCAGTCGCGGCGGCAGATGTGTTGTGTGGTTTGGCTGAGTTAGCGGTGCATCAAGGTTACTGTCGTCCAGAAATGTTGTCAGGAAGGGAGATCAATATTGTCGATGGGCGTCATCCAGTGGTGGAACAGTCTTTACCTGCGGGTTTCTTTGTGCCGAATTCGACTCAATTGGGGAGTAGGGAATCGGGAGTAGGGAGTAGTGAAGAAGAAATTTCCCCACTCCCCACTCCCAACTCCCAATTCCCTGACTTAATCATCCTTACCGGGCCGAATGCAAGTGGCAAAAGTTGTTATTTGCGTCAGGTGGGATTGATTCAGTTAATGGCGCAGATTGGTAGTTTTGTACCAGCTAGGTTTGCTAGATTGGGAATATGCGATCGCATTTTCACGCGTGTAGGTGCAGTAGATGATCTTGCAACTGGTCAATCTACGTTCATGGTAGAAATGAATGAAACGGCAAATATTCTCAACCATGCCACATCTAGGTCGCTGGTATTGTTAGATGAAATTGGTCGTGGGACAGCAACTTTTGATGGTCTTTCCATCGCTTGGGCGGTGGCGGAATACATAGCAGTAGATATTCGGGCGCGGACAATTTTTGCTACTCATTATCATGAGTTGAATGAACTGGCTAGCATTCTACCGAATGTGGCTAACTATCAAGTAACAGTGAAGGAATTACCCGACCAAATTATCTTTTTGCATCAAGTCCAACCCGGAGGTGCTGATAAGTCTTATGGAATTGAGGCGGGAAGATTGGCGGGTTTACCAGCCGTAGTTATTCAACGAGCAAAACAAGTAATGGGGCAAATTGAGAAACACAGTAAGATTGCGATGGGGTTGCAAAATCTGGATTGATATCTTACCGCATTTCTTTAACAATGTAGACCTATACATTGCGTGTTGATGTAGCAAAATAGTACCAAAATCGATAACAGTTCATAAATTGCTATTATGTAAGTACGTGATGTACATACTCTTAAAGATGAGCAACTCCTACAGCATTCGTAGTACCAAAATTGGTAACAGTGCGGGGTTTAGGCTACCGGCTGAGTTTTATCGAGAATATCCTCAGTTTGCCAATGCAGATGGTTGGATAGAGGTATTGTCGCCGGATACTGCAATTTTGCGGATTTCACCTCAATCTGGTGATGATGAAGACGCAGAAGATTCAGTAATGATGCGGCTGTTTCTCGATTTTGCTATGACAGAAGCGCTCAAAAATAATACACTGCAACCTTATACAACTGAAATGTCTGAGGCTGCCGGCGAACTGATTGCAGGTGTGCAATTAGACGATGAGTTATTAGAAGATGGCTAAGTTTGTCAGCAATGGATGGGAAGTTTACTTTCACCCACAACTATTTGGTACTCAGTATCAAGAATTGTTTGAGCGCGTTTCCCATTTACGGGAGCAATTACCAGAGGCTGAATATAAAACCCATGCAACGGTAAAATTGTTTGCAGCAATTACTGTTGCAATTGAAACAAAGATTTCCTCTGATCCGTTTGCAAGTCATTTTGCGTTGACAGGGGCGTTAAAACGCTATGGACGGATGAAAAAGATGGGTTTGCCGGAACGGTATCGGCTGTTTTTTAAAGCGTTTGATACGGAACAGTTGAAAGTAATTGTAATTTTGTGGTTAGGGTTTCCACGTAAAGAGGGGGCGAAAAATGACTGTTACCAGGTGTTTACTAAGATGGTTGAGCGAGGGACATTTCCAGATAGTTTAGACGAGTTATTGAAAGATTGTGAGATAACGGATGATTAAAAGAGCAGGAAATTTGCCAAGTAGTTGAAATCTGGTTAACCTTTATGCTTAAAATTGCACAAGAGGTTTATTTAGCATCTACTAAAAGCTAAAGTCAACCCTTTGCAGGACGCCCATAAGCAATGCTGACTGAAATTTTGCCTTTCCGCTTTGAGTTAGACACGATCGCGATCGCCGGAGCGAGTTTGTGGTCATTGGCGCTATATCTAGGTTTTTCCCAAGTTAATGAATGGGTAATCGAACAACTCAATCGTTGGTTTAACTTTGCCGAGCGATCGCTTTATACCAGCCAGTCAGAATTTGAAAAGACTCGTAAAGCCAGAGAATCCCAAAATTCTTTCTACGCTTCATTATTTAGCATTGTGCCTTTTTTGGTAGTTGGTGCTTTATGTAACTGGGTTCTGGAAATTAGTTTAGGTGAAAGTTGGGGAATTAGTACAGGTATATTAGCTTGTATGGGCGCTGGCATTTATGAACTTGGACGCAGGGATGGAGAATCTTCTGATTAAGTAGAGAAAAAAGTGAAGGAATAATTTTGAATTTTGAATTGTTTCCCACTTCCTTTACTTCCCAATTTCCTCACCAACAATCTGTGCTATCTTTTGGGCTGCACCGCTTTCACCACGAATTTTACGGAGTTTAGCGCGGATATCAGCCAATTTTTCTGGATGGGCTAATAAGTCTAAGACCATTTTGCCAATTTCTTGAGGTTGAAGTTTACCCATAAGTTCTGGCACTATCTCTTCCTGTGCCCAGATATTTGGCCATGCTAATAAACCTTTACGTCTTACAAATCTTAGGAACAACCAATTAATCACCTTAGTAAAGGGCGTACCTACTCCCGGCAGATTTGCCAACAACCCAGGTAAACCATCCCAAGCACGCATAGCGTCAAGTTGCTGGGTTGGCAGCAAAACAATCATTGGCACTCCTAAAGCACCGAGTTCGGCAGTGTTTGCCCCCACTGTAGTTAAACAGATGCAGCACTGGGATAATAACTGATATGCAGGATTTTCTTGCCATAGTTCCACAGTTAAACCCGTTGTTGTTTTGAGCAATGCCTTGCTTTTAGCGTCCTTTGGGACAATTAAGGAAGCACCGCCAAAGCCAAAGATTTCAGCAATAGAGTTCCTTTGGAGATCGGCAAAACTAGCTAAAGTTTGTAAATCTAAAGTTGGGGCTAAAGGAATCACAAATTTAGTTTGAGGTCTTTTTGCATGAACGTATTCAGCAATGCCTAAACTTAATGGCACTCCTTGGGCTAATTTTGCTGCTTTTGATCCAGGGAGTAAACCAATCAATTCAATCTCTTGTCCTACCTTGTGGGAAGCTGTTGATGCGTCTGTGTCATTAGTCATTTGTCCTTTCTCATTTGCTAAGGACAAATGACTAATGACTAATGACTCTTGACTACTAGCTTCTACCATCAAATCACCAACAACAGTGAATTTGTGAGCATATTTCTGGGGGACACCCGCAGCAACTTCAGGTTTCATCACGCCAAAGCGATCAATCCAATTATGCCAACGAGCTGACCATTCAGCGTAAACCACTGTGCGATATCCCAGCTTTTTGCCTATAACTACGGGGAAAATTTGATCGCCACCGAGAAAAACAACTACACCGTGACTTCTCCAATCCCAATTCTCAAAAGTTTTACCCCAAAGCAAAAATGGCCAAAAATGCTCTGCTGGCTGTACTCTATCTACTTCTGGGTAAGAAAGAGCGATCGCACCTTCTTTACCACTAGCATTTGAGCAAGGCGATAGGACTACACTGATTCTCACTTGATTTCGGTCATCGCCGAATTTTTGCCGTAATGCCTTTACTACTGGGCGCACCCAGGTTGTTACCTCTCCAGGGCCATTGGATAAGATGAGAATATCTACTTGAGTCATTAGTTAATGTTCAAGAGTTAGGGGTCATTAGTCAAGAGGGGAATATTACCCAATTCGTTCCTAATTTTTATAGGCACAACATCACAAAATATAATTGCAGGCTATGTTCGATAATATCTGCAAGTTTTTAGCCGAGTCGTATCGATTTGAATGATTATCCCATTCCTCCAGCAGAAATACTATTAGGAATGTTGGTTTTGATGGTGCAGGAAGGTTGAACAAAAATGCATAATTCAGAATCAATTACTGGAAAATTCAGGGAAGTCGATTAATTTGAATCGAGTGCTAAAGGTGACAAGTAATATTAGACTGTAAAAGCGATCGCTCTTGTAAAGTACTAAATTTAAGAGCGATCGCATTGTGTAAACAACAATGTAACATGAAGATTTCATGAATTTAATATCTGCGGTTTTGTTTATTACTATTTGGAAAGAAACACTTTGGGCGAGAAAGCATTAATCTCTAGGATAATTTAAATACGAGTATTGATTTTGAAAACTGCCAGGATTCTCGCGCTAATCTCCTGACGCTTTCTGCTGCCAAGAGTTTGGGTATAACTCCTGAGCAGTTATTATTTTATGTGTATAAAAAAACCGGATATATGATATCCACGTTAGGACTGTTACTCGATAATTTTGTTAACAGAAATTTAAAATCTCTGTTCTCTGAGAATATATTTTCTAGTATTAATAACTAAATGGTTAATTATTGATGTAAATAAAAATTTACAAATAAGTGAGTAGATACTTTTAAACACAGTCAACAATTACAAAGAAATATTTCGTTTTTTATATCGATTTGTGTCAGATACACGATAAAATGCCCACTGGGCAAGCGTTTTCTGATAAAAAACACATATTGCCTAAAGATCACAAAGTTACCTGTGGCTGATGATGCCGCTAGGAACTTCCTTCAGAGAACACGCATCAAAGGAGCCGAAGAAGCATGTTCACACACGTCAAGTCCACCATTAGACACATTGCGCCAGATAACTTACGCGGACGTAATTTAATCAAGGTGGTCTATGTCGTGCTTGAGTCCCAGTACCAGAGTGCTTTGTCGCAAGCGGTTCGCACGATTAACGCGAACAATCCCAACTTGGCGATTGAAATCAGTGGGTACTTGATTGAGGAACTCCGCGACCCAGAGAACTATGAGGAGTTCAAACGAGAAATTGAGAGTGCGAATATCTTCATCGCTTCCCTCATTTTCATCGAAGACTTAGCACAGAAAGTAGTAGCAGCAGTAGAACCACACCGCGATCATCTAGACGTTTCCGTTGTCTTTCCCTCGATGCCAGAGGTAATGCGCCTGAGTAAAATGGGCAGCTTTTCCTTGGCACAATTGGGTCAGTCAAAAAGTGCGATCGCCCAATTCATGCGGAAACGCAAAGAAAAATCCGGTGCGGGATTCCAAGATGGGATGCTGAAGCTTTTGCGAACGCTGCCGCAAGTACTGAAGTTTCTACCGATGGACAAGGCACAGGACGCTCGAAATTTCATGCTCAGTTTTCAGTATTGGCTAGGTGGTTCTCCAGAAAATCTGGAAAACTTCTTGCTGATGCTAGCTGATAAATACGTATTTAAAGGTTTAGAGAAACAAATTGCACCTTCGACATATCAACAGCCAGTTGTTTATCCCGATTTAGGGATTTGGCATCCTTTGGCTCCCAGTATGTTTGAAGATGTCAGAGAGTACCTCAATTGGTACACAGCTCGTAAGGATATTTCTAACGATCTCAAAGATCCCTTAGCTCCTTGTGTCGGATTAGTATTGCAACGCACTCACCTAGTTACTGGGGATGATGCCCATTATGTAGCAATGGTGCAAGAGTTGGAAGCACTAGGCGCACGGGTACTACCTGTATTTGCTGGTGGTTTGGATTTCTCCAAGCCTGTGGATGCTTACTTCTATGAACCAAATACCAACACACAGTTAGTAGATGCAGTAATATCGCTAACTGGTTTTGCTTTAGTGGGTGGCCCAGCCAGACAAGACCATCCCAAAGCAATTGAGGCACTCAAACGCTTAAACCGTCCTTATATGGTGGCTTTACCCTTAGTATTCCAAACCACAGAAGAGTGGATGGATAGCGATTTAGGGTTACATCCAATTCAAGTAGCTTTGCAAATTGCGATTCCTGAATTGGATGGCGCAATTGAGCCGATAATTTTATCAGGTAGAGATGGGGCTACAGGGAAAGCGATCGCACTGCGCGATCGGGTTGAAGCGGTAGCCGAACGCGCCTTAAAATGGGCAAATCTGCGCCGCAAGCCGAAGCTTGATAAAAAAGTCGCCATCACCGTTTTCAGTTTCCCGCCAGATAAAGGCAACGTGGGAACCGCAGCGTACTTGGATGTTTTCGGCTCCATCTACGAGGTGATGAAAGCTCTTAAAAATAACGGCTACGACTTACCAGAATTGCCAGAATCAGCCGAAGCGTTGATGCAAGAAGTCATCCATGACGCTCAAGCGCAGTACAACAGCCCAGAACTGAACATTGCTTACAGAATGTCGGTTCCTGAGTATGAGGCGCTGACCCCATATTCTCAACGCCTAGAAGAAAACTGGGGCCCACCTCCCGGACATCTCAACAGCGATGGGCAAAACCTGCTGATTTATGGTAAGCAATTCGGTAATGTCTTCATCGGTGTACAACCTACATTTGGTTACGAAGGCGATCCGATGCGGCTGTTGTTCTCCCGTTCAGCAAGTCCTCACCACGGTTTTGCTGCTTACTACACTTACCTAGAGCAAGTTTGGAAAGCTGATGCTGTACTACATTTTGGTACACACGGTTCCTTGGAATTCATGCCAGGTAAACAGATGGGGATGTCTGGTGATTGTTATCCAGATAACTTGATTGGTTCAATTCCCAACCTGTATTACTACGCAGCGAATAATCCGAGTGAAGCGACAATAGCCAAACGTCGGAGTTATGCCGAAACAATTTCTTACTTGACACCGCCAGCAGAAAATGCCGGTTTGTATAAAGGTTTGAAGGAACTCAGCGAATTAATTGCTTCCTACCAAACCTTGAAAGATAGTGGACGCGGTGTTTCCATTGTCAACAGCATCATGGATAAATGCCGGATCGTGAATCTGGATAAGGATATTAACCTGCCAGAAACCGATGCCAGAGACATGAGTACCGATGAGCGGGATAATATTGTTGGCAACGTCTACCGCAAGTTGATGGAAATCGAGTCGCGGTTGTTGCCTTGTGGTTTACACGTTATTGGGAAACCGCCAAGTGCAGAAGAAGCGATCGCAACTCTGGTTAACATTGCTAGTCTAGATCGTCAAGAAGAAGGACTTCAAGGCTTACCCGGTATTATCGCCAATAGCATAGGGCGTAATATTGACGATATTTACCAAAATAGCGATCGGGGCATTTTACAAGATGTCCAATTACTGCAAGATATCACCTTGGCAACCCGCGCAGCAGTAACCGCCCTTGTCCAAGAGCAAACCGACGCAGAAGGGCGAGTTTCTCTAGTTTCCCGCTTGAATTTCTTCAACATGGGCAAAAAAGAACCTTGGGTAGAATCATTGCATAAAGCAGGTTATCCCAAAGTTGATACCGCAGCCCTAAAACCATTATTTGAGTATTTGGAATTCTGCCTCCAGCAAGTTTGTGCCGACAACGAACTGGGAGCATTACTCAAAGGTTTAGAAGGTGAGTACGTTCTACCTGGCCCTGGTGGCGATCCCATCCGCAACCCGGATGTCTTGC
The DNA here is from genome assembly GCF_003113895.1 of Nostoc commune NIES-4072. Lineage (NCBI taxonomy): Bacteria > Bacillati > Cyanobacteriota > Cyanophyceae > Nostocales > Nostocaceae > Nostoc > Nostoc commune. The sequence continues at coordinate 1,094,398 of NZ_BDUD01000001.1, forward strand.
CCACGGGTAAGAATATTCATGCACTCGATCCGCAATCCATCCCAACAACAGCAGCAGTACAATCAGCCAAAATCGTTGTAGACAGGCTTTTAGCACGTAACAAAGCTGAAAACGATGGAAAATGGCCAGAAACCATCGCCTGCGTCCTTTGGGGAACCGATAACATCAAAACTTACGGTGAATCCCTAGCGCAAATTATGTGGATGGTGGGCGTGCGTCCAGTTCCAGATGCCTTGGGACGGGTGAACAAGTTGGAATTGATATCTCTAGAAGAGTTGGGACGCCCCAGAATTGATGTAGTAATCAACTGTTCTGGTGTATTCCGCGACTTGTTCATCAACCAAATGAACCTGCTAGACCAAGGGGTGAAGATGGCAGCCGAGGCAGATGAACCCTTAGAAATGAACTTTGTTCGCAAACACGCTTTGCAACAAGCTGAGGATATGGGGATTAATCTGCGTCAAGCAGCGACGCGCGTTTTCTCCAACGCTTCTGGTTCCTACTCCTCAAATATCAACTTGGCGGTAGAAAACAGCACTTGGGACAGCGAAGCCGAGTTGCAAGAAATGTATCTCAACCGGAAATCCTTCTCTTTCAATTCCGATAACCCCGGAATCATGGACGAATCCCGGCAGATTTTTGAAAGTACATTGAAAACTGCTGACGCAACTTTCCAAAATCTGGATTCTTCCGAGATTAGCTTAACGGACGTTTCTCACTACTTCGATTCAGATCCCACAAAGCTGGTGGCAAGTCTGCGGGGTGATGGTAAAAAACCAGCATCTTATATTGCAGATACAACCACAGCTAACGCCCAAGTGCGGACATTATCAGAAACTGTGCGCTTGGATGCGCGTACCAAATTATTAAATCCCAAATGGTACGAAGGGATGCTGTCTCACGGTTACGAAGGTGTGCGCGAACTCTCCAAGCGGTTGGTGAATACCACAGGTTGGAGTGCGACAGCCGGCGCTGTGGATAACTGGATTTATGAGGATACTAACGAAACCTTCATCAAAGATGAAGAAATGCAGAAACGGTTGCTAAACCTTAATCCCCATTCTTTCCGCAAGATTGTATCAACTTTGTTGGAAGTCAATGGACGCGGTTATTGGGAGACTAGCGAGGAGAATTTAGATCGTCTGCGCGAGTTGTACCAAGAGGTTGAAGACCGGATTGAAGGGATAGACTAGGATTAATGGGCAGGCATAATGCCTGCCTTAACTTTTCAATCCGAGATATGACTATGAATGCTTTAACGGTCAACCTTCAATCAGTATTGGAACTGACAGATGAGCAGTTTTTTAATCTATGTCAGGCAAACCGTGACTTGAGGTTTGAACGGACTGCAACCGGAGAATTAATTATCATGCCACCAACCGGGGGAGAAACCGGAAATCGTAATGGTAGACTAAATCAACAATTATTTAATTGGTCAGATACCGATGGTACTGGCATCGCTTTTGATTCTTCTACTTGTTTTAAATTACCTAATGGTGCAGATCGTTCACCTGATGCTTCTTGGATAAAGTTAGAACGATGGGATGCTTTAACTGAAGAAGAAAAACAAAAGTTTCCTCCCATTTCTCCTGATTTTGTAATTGAGTTACTTTCGCCAAGTGATAGTTTGAAAGTTGCTCAGGAAAAAATGAGGGAATACATAAATAATGGTGTGCATTTGGGTTGGTTAATTAATCGGAAATCGCGGCAAGTGGAGATTTATCGGCAAGACCAAGAGGTTGAGGTGTTGGAATCGCCTGTTACTTTGTCAGGAGAAGATGTTTTACAGGAGTTTATTTTAAACCTTGAAGCGATTTGGTAACTTAATAACAAAACAAGAGTAATAACAAATTTACATGCAGCAGCACCTTAAAGATTAATTATAACTTAAGATTATTATACCTCCTATTATACTATTTAGAATCTAAATATTGCTGATTAACTAAATATTCATCAATATTTTCTAAAATTTGTCTTAGATATTTTATAACTCTTTCACTTATTTCAACCAGATTTTCCGCAGATGTATTTTGCCAACTTCCTTAAAAGACAAAAAGCCATGAGCTAAATCATTTCTATTTTTTTTGATTGATAGTAAATCAATTCCATCTCTAGTATCATGATCAGTAATAGCTGAAAATCCATATATTTTAGCTATTGTCTTTATGAAGTGTGATCGCTTACTCTTCCACAACATGCCATCGCTTAGTTTTTGAGGTTTTCTGCAAGGCGGTCGCTTTGTTTTTGAAGTTTTCTACAAGACGCTTGCACTCACGCTTCCACAAGAGCGATCGCCTTATTTTTGAAGTTTTCTGCAAGGCGTAGGCGTAGCCCGTCGTAGACATCGCTCACTTTTTTACAATAAGCGATCGCTTTATTTTTGAGGTTTGATGCAAGGCGATCGCTTAAAATGGCATCATACAATCAGCGATCGCAACAGACAAAAAGACGCAAACTATCAGGATCTAGGCTTTGTCTTTAAGATTTTCTGTAAGGCGATCGCTCTGTTGGGCATCAAAGCAGATGCAGCATTTAATTTGATGGACAAAATCTTGTCCGCTATATTTAAGGTGTACCAGTTGCTTCCTCACTCCATACAAAAACATCCATAGCGGTAGATGAAAATGGTTGTGCTTTCTTCTTCCGTTACTGGGGTGCTTCTGATTACAGGCATTCCTTTCTTTTTTTTGCACGGCTATTTCCCAACGAGTTCACTTCTTGAGTCTAAAGTCTAGTGTTAAGCAAAAGGTGCTGCCCTTACTTAACACTTCTTATCTTTAATTCAAAATATAAATGTTTACTTTACACCTTTTTGGGGAAACCTTTATTTAGTAGTCAATAAAGTCAAATAAATAGTTAGCTTTTTCAGTAAAAACTAGTAGGTTATATTGCGTTTGCTTTGACGATGATTACGTATTTATTCGGAAAGCAAACAGTTTTTATGGGAACTCATGTTAGGTAGTGTCTAACTCGATAACATCCCATTAAACCAATTCGCAATTCGCAATGGGCTAACGCCCCGCTCCGCTAACGCAATTCGCAATTACGTTTTGTGACGGGGATTTAGACCCCGACACAAAACGTGCTGCCTATCTTGCTGGGGACTTAAACCCCCAAAGTTCGTTAAAATCATTATTAAATTTGTGAACAATGTATTAACTTATTGTACTTATAAAAAGATTCATACCTAAACAATTTATGAAACTAGTGAAATCTGGGTACAACCAATCTGAAGAAAAATACTCTCGATTTTTCTCACTTTCTATAGATTTATTGTGTATTGCTAATTTTGATGGTTATTTTAAGTATTTAAACCCCAAATGGACACAAACGCTAGGTTGGTCTGAACAAGAACTTATTAGCAAACCCTTTATCGAATTTGTTCACCCTGAAGACCGTGAATCCACTATTGCCGCAGCCCAAAACATTACACAATCTGTAGATGCAATCAGCTTTGAAAACCGCTATCTTTGTCGGGATGGTTCTTACAAATGGCTGTCATGGAATGCGACTGGCTTCAGTGAAGAAAACTTGATTTATGCAGTAGCTCGTGACATTACCCTTAATAAACATAATGAGATAGAGTTACAAAACTCTATCCGAGAGCTAGAAGCTTTTAAATATGCTTTAAACGCCCATTCACTTGTAGCTATTACTGATAAAACCGGAAGAATAACCTATGTTAATGATCAATTTTGTAAAATTTCTAAATATTCTAGAGAAGAACTTCTAGAGCAAGATCATCGTATTATTAATTCTGGTTATCATACAAAGGAATTTTTTGCAAATTTATGGAAAACTATTGCCCAAGGAAAAATATGGAAAGGAGAAATCAAAAATAAAGCCAAGGATGGCAGTTTTTATTGGGTAGATACCTTGATCGCTCCAATGTTGAACCCAGATGAAAAACCCTATCAATATGTATCCATTCGTACAGATATTACGCAGCGCAAGCTCTCAGAGTTAGCTTTATTGGAGCGATCGCGCTTGTCAGTTTTGAGTGCAGAAGTCAGTTTAGCCTTATCTCAAAGTGGCACACTTCCAGAAATTCTGCAAAACTGTACAAATACAATTTCCCAATACCTTGATATCGCCTTTGTTTGTATCTGGACATTTGAACGACAAACAAACCAGCTACAATTACAGGCTGGTGTTGATTGTACAGATGTTACTTGTAGTGCTTTAAGCGATACACAAAATTTTCCAAATCACATGCTTATAGCTAATAACATTATTGGCTTAATGGCTCAAAATCATCAAGCTATTTTTAACGAAGAGGTATCAATTAATAATTCCGACCAATTTTTCAGCCCAACATTTTCAATTTTTCGATTTTCTGCTTATCCCTTAATAGTAGAGCAGCAATTAATCGGCATAATGGTTTTATTTAGCAAGCAACTGTTTACCGAACCAACCCATAACTTATTAAATTGGATCGCTAATAATATTGCTGTGGCTATTGACCGGATATGGGCGCGAGAAGAATTACTCAGTCGTCGGGAAGCCTTATTACTGCGTCTAGCTAGCCAAATCCGCAGCTCTCTTGACCTAGATATGATCCTAGAAACTGCGGTCAATGAAATTCGCAGCTTATTACAAATTGACCGTTGCTACTTTCTTTGTTACTTACCGCACCCATCCCAACCAAGCCTGATTATTACCTATGAAGCGCGAAACCCTAACTTAGCAACCATGTTAGGCAGTATTCCTCTGCAAAAAAGTACTTTTTTAAAAAAAATACTTCTCTCTCAAGAGCTAATTTGCATTGATGATATTAAGAGTCAGTCACATCTTGATTATGATTTGCAAGAATTTTTAACTGAATTTGGCATCACATCTCAACTAATGCTACCAGTTAAGAGTAATTCTGGGGAGATTGGGGCAATTGTGTGTAGTCATTGCAGTGGCGATCGCATTTGGACTAATAGTGAAATTAGCCTGCTACAAGCTGTTTGCGATCAACTAGCGATCGCCATCGATCATGCACAACTTTATACCCAAAGTCGTTCTGCTACTTTAGCTGCTCAAACTCAAGCCGAAAAACTCACTGAAACCTTACATAAATTGCAGCAAACTCAATCTCAACTGATCCAGAATGAAAAAATGTCTAGCTTGGGACAGTTAGTAGCTGGAGTTGCCCATGAAATCAACAATCCAGTTAACTTTATTCATGGTAACTTAACCTATGCTAACGAATACTTTCAAGAGATGTTAACTCTATTGCACCTTTATCAGCAATACTACCCCAATCCCCAGACAGAAATTCAAGATTTTGCTGAAAAAATTGATTTAGGATTTATTACCGATGACCTTTCTAAACTCTTATCTTCAATGAATATGGGTACTAATCGTATCCGTGAAATTGTTTTAGGATTGCGGAACTTTTCTCGTCACGATGAAGCAGATAAGAAACTAGTTGACATTCATGAAGGAATTGAAAATACACTATTGATTTTGCATCATCGCTGGAAAAATAATGGCATTGGACTAGATATATCTATTGTTAAAGAATATGGTAACTTGCCCTTGGTTGATTGCTATCCTGGGCAGCTTAATCAAGTATTTATGAATGTTTTGACTAATGCGATCGATGCTTTAGAAGAGTCAATAGTCACTTTAAAAACAACTCATAAACCGCAAATTATAATTCGGACTGAAATTTTAGATAGTAAATTTGTTGTAATCCGAATTGCTGACAATGGATTAGGGATGAAAGAAGACGTTAAAAAACGCTTATTTGATCCTTTTTTTACCACAAAACAGGTGGGTAAGGGAACAGGGCTAGGACTGTCAATTAGCTACCAAATTGTTGTAGAAAAACATGGTGGAATTTTGAATTGTCTATCAGAACTAGGAAAAGGCACAGAATTCTGGATTGAAATTCCAATTTAAATAGGATTAACAAGCCTCACACAAAAACTCTGACAACTTTACTTGCATTTTTTTAGACTTTGATCCTCCAAAAATTCGACATTACACCGATTTTGCAGTGGGATTATTCGGTTTATTTAGAGTAGAATCTTCATACTTAAATCCAACCACTTCGATTGAGTAATCGGCGCACTGCTAGAAATATAGTCAACACCCATCTCTGCTACACCGCGAATAGTTTCCAAAGTCACATTCCCAGAAGCTTCAATTTTCACCCGGCTATCCTGCTGGCGAATCAACTGCACTGCGTCATGCATCATATCTACAGGCATATTGTCTAACATGATAATGTCAACGTTGTGCTGCAAAGCTTCTTTTACCTGCTTTAAACTTTCCGTCTCTACCTCTATAGTCAAGGGATAAGGAATCTGAGAACGAATACGGGTAACAGCTTCTCCAATTCCCCCAGCCGCCGCAATGTGATTATCCTTAATCATTACCGCATCATCCAACCCCATACGGTGATTAATCGCCCCACCCAAAGCAGTCGCGTACTTTTCCAACAGTCTCAGCCCTGGTGTCGTTTTACGCGTATCCACCAACTGAGCATTTAAATCGGCAATTTTCTCTACATATATATTAGTCAAGGTAGCAATCCCACTCAAGCGCATAGCCAAGTTGAGCGCGACCCGTTCCCCCATGAGTAGGGCATCCAGCGAACCATGAATTTCAGCTACAACCTGTCCCGGCTCACACCATGCACCTTCAGCCGTAACCGCCATAAAACTGACTTTTTCATTCAAAATCTGAAATACCCTAGCAGCAACTGGTAAGCCAGCAATAATCCCAGAAGCTTTTGCAATCCATCTAGCCGAGCCGAGCGTCACATCTTGTACAAGTAACGAATTAGTAGTGCGATCGCCCCTGCCAATATCCTCCAACAACCAGCCATGTAACAGAGGATCTAAAACCAGCCTTGGCGGTAAAACACCAGAATTACTCACAACTTTATTGCTTCCTTAGTGACTTCCAGGAATACTATAGCCTATAACCCTTGTTCTCTAAGGCTTTCAGGGGGAATAAAAAATGGTTCCAAAAATATTTTGGAAAAATAGTTGACACAAAGAGTTGGGTTCGCTATATTGAATAAGTGCCTGAAGCGGAGCGCAAAAGAGCGACGTTATTCAGGGAACCGAACCTTGAAAATATTATAGTTTGAAAGCGAAAAGACAGCAAGTAGTTTGCCTCAAGAAAATGATAACTAAGCTGAAGTTAAAAAAGAGCAGCTAAATGTATTGAGTTCAAAAGCTTTCCATTTCAAAACGGAGAGTTTGATCCTGGCTCAGGATGAACGCTGGCGGTATGCTTAACACATGCAAGTCGAACGGTGCTTTAGGGCACAGTGGCGGACGGGTGAGTAACGCGTGAGAATCTGGCTTCAGGTCTGGGACAACCACTGGAAACGGTGGCTAATACCGGATGTGCCGAAAGGTGAAAGATTAATTGCCTGGAGATGAGCTCGCGTCTGATTAGCTAGTAGGTGTGGTAAAGGCGCACCTAGGCGACGATCAGTAGCTGGTCTGAGAGGACGATCAGCCACACTGGGACTGAGACACGGCCCAGACTCCTACGGGAGGCAGCAGTGGGGAATTTTCCGCAATGGGCGAAAGCCTGACGGAGCAATACCGCGTGAGGGAGGAAGGCTCTTGGGTCGTAAACCTCTTTTCTCAGGGAAGAAAAAAATGACGGTACCTGAGGAATAAGCATCGGCTAACTCCGTGCCAGCAGCCGCGGTAATACGGAGGATGCAAGCGTTATCCGGAATGATTGGGCGTAAAGCGTCCGCAGGTGGCTGTGTAAGTCTGCTGTTAAAGAGTCTAGCTCAACTAGATAAGAGCAGTGGAAACTACACGGCTAGAGTACGTTCGGGGCAGAGGGAATTCCTGGTGTAGCGGTGAAATGCGTAGAGATCAGGAAGAACACCGGTGGCGAAGGCGCTCTGCTAGGCCGTAACTGACACTGAGGGACGAAAGCTAGGGGAGCGAATGGGATTAGATACCCCAGTAGTCCTAGCCGTAAACGATGGATACTAGGCGTGGCTTGTATCGACCCGAGCCGTGCCGTAGCTAACGCGTTAAGTATCCCGCCTGGGGAGTACGCCGGCAACGGTGAAACTCAAAGGAATTGACGGGGGCCCGCACAAGCGGTGGAGTATGTGGTTTAATTCGATGCAACGCGAAGAACCTTACCAAGGCTTGACATGTCGCGAATCTTCTCGAAAGGGAAGAGTGCCTTCGGGAGCGCGAACACAGGTGGTGCATGGCTGTCGTCAGCTCGTGTCGTGAGATGTTGGGTTAAGTCCCGCAACGAGCGCAACCCTCGTTTTTAGTTGCCAGCATTAAGTTGGGCACTCTAGAGAGACTGCCGGTGACAAACCGGAGGAAGGTGGGGATGACGTCAAGTCAGCATGCCCCTTACGCCTTGGGCTACACACGTACTACAATGCTCCGGACAGAGGGCAGCAAGCGGGCGACCGCAAGCAAATCCCGGAAACCGGAGCTCAGTTCAGATCGCAGGCTGCAACTCGCCTGCGTGAAGGAGGAATCGCTAGTAATTGCAGGTCAGCATACTGCAGTGAATTCGTTCCCGGGCCTTGTACACACCGCCCGTCACACCATGGAAGCTGGTAGTGCCCGAAGTCATTACTCCAACTGTCAAAAGAGGAGGATGCCTAAGGCAGGACTGGTGACTGGGGTGAAGTCGTAACAAGGTAGCCGTACCGGAAGGTGTGGCTGGATCACCTCCTTTTTAGGGAGACCTACACCCCTTACATATCGAAAAACACACTAGTTTTATAGATAGTAAGTTGGTCTATACCTAGGTCGGTCGCAGATATTTGCAAGATGAACGCTTTCAAACTATGATGAAGGTTCTTTATGGGCTATTAGCTCAGGTGGTTAGAGCGCACCCCTGATAAGGGTGAGGTCCCTGGTTCGAGTCCAGGATGGCCCACCTAAAGGAGTGCTGAGTACCGAGTGCTGAGTGCTGAGTAAAAAACTTAGTATTGAGAAGTAGGAATTCAGAACTACCATAGTGGGAGTAAATTAGAGAAAGCGCGTGATGAGAACAAAAAACTCAGCACTCAGCCCTCATAACTCAACACTGTATTGGGGGTTTAGCTCAGTTGGTAGAGCGCCTGCTTTGCAAGCAGGATGTCAGCGGTTCGAGTCCGCTAACCTCCACCTGTGGCGGTTGCCATTGATAAAATAGAGTGAGAAATCAGCAACATGACTTAACTGGAGTCAGACTGCTGAGTTGTATCTCAGCCAGAACCTTGAAAACTGCATAGTAACGCGAAAATAGCAGGCAGACACAGACATTGAGAGTGCTGAGTACTGAGTGCTGAGTACTGAGTAAAATCAGTAGGAAGTGACGAGGTAAGCAGAACTAACTATTTGTGAATGCAAGTCATTAAAAGACCAAATATTTGAGTGGTCAAGCTAATAAGGGCTAACGGTGGATACCTAGGCACACAGAGGCGACGAAGGACGTGGTTACCGACGATATGCTCCGGGGAGTTGGAAGCAAACATTGAGCCGGAGATTTCCGAATGGGGCAACCCTATATACTACCTGCTGAATATATAGGCAGGAAAGAGCCAACCCAGCGAATTGAAACATCTTAGTAGCTGGAGGAAGAGAAATCAATAAAGAGATTCCCTCAGTAGTGGTGAGCGAAAGGGGAAGAGCCTAAACCAAAAGATTTATCTTTTGGGGTAGTGGGAGAGCGATATCGAATCTGGAGGCTAGACGAAGCAGCTAAATACTGCACCAAAGAAGGTGAAAGTCCTGTAGTCGAAAGTCAAAGGATAGTAGCTCAATCCCGAGTAGCATGGGGCACGAGGAATCCCATGTGAATCAGCGAGGACCACCTCGTAAGGCTAAATACTACTGTGTGACCGATAGTGAACCAGTACCGCGAGGGAAAGGTGAAAAGAACCCCGGAAGGGGAGTGAAATAGAACATGAAACCGTTAGCTTACAAGCAGTGGGAGGACTATTTAAAAGTCTGACCGCGTGCCTGTTGAAGAATGAGCCGGCGACTTATAGGCACTGGTAGGTTAAAGCGAGAATGCTGGAGCCAAAGGGAAACCGAGTCTGAAAAGGGCGATAATCAGTGTTTATAGACCCGAACCCTGGTGATCTAACCATGGCCAGGATGAAGCTTGGGTAACACCAAGTGGAGGTCCGCACCGACTGATGTTGAAAAATCAGCGGATGAGCTGTGGTTAGGGGTGAAATGCCAATCGAACCAGGAGCTAGCTGGTTCTCCCCGAAATGTGTTTAGGCGCAGCGGTAATGATTATATCTGGGGGGTAAAGCACTGTTTCGGTGCGGGCTGGGAGACCGGTACCAAATCGAGACAAACTCTGAATACCCAGAGCACACATTGCCAGTGAGACAGTGGGGGATAAGCTTCATTGTCAAGAGGGAAACAGCCCAGACCACCAGCTAAGGTCCCCAAATCATCGCTAAGTGATAAAGGAGGTGAGAGTGCACAGACAACTAGGAGGTTTGCCTAGAAGCAGCCACCCTTGAAAGAGTGCGTAATAGCTCACTAGTCAAGCGCTCTCGCGCCGAAAATGAACGGGGCTAAGCGATGTACCGAAGCTGTGGGATTAACTAACGTTAATCGGTAGGGGAGCGTTCCGTCGTAGAAAGAAGCAGTAGCGGCAAGCAGCTGTGGACGAAACGGAAGTGAGAATGTCGGCTTGAGTAGCGCAAACATTGGTGAGAATCCAATGCCCCGAAACCCTAAGGTTTCCTCCGCCAGGTTCGTCCCCGGAGGGTTAGTCAGGACCTAAGGCGAGGCCGAACGGCGTAGTCGATGGACAACGGGTTAAAATTCCCGTACTGATTGTAGGTTGTGCAGAGGGACGGAGAAGATAATTGTCAGCCGGATGTTGGTTACCGGTTCAAGCGTCGAGATGTTGAGAAACGGCGAAAACGTTTCGAGTTGAGGCGTGAGTACGACCCACTACGGTGGGGAAGTGGCATAGTCTAGCTTCCAAGAAAAGCTCTAAACACGTTAACTTACAGTTACCTGTACCCGAAACCGACACAGGTAGGGAGGTTGAGAATACCAAGG
>NZ_BDUD01000001.1:1107915-1215416 GCF_003113895.1 Nostoc commune NIES-4072
GTCTTGAGAAATAAAACACATCAATTGTTGCTTCTATTACAGGTTAGGGTTTTATTCTTGATGCTTTATTTGTATCAGATTTTTCGTGATTTGGTATAAGCCCTATAATCTTTATTGGGTGTTGGGTTTAAAAAAGCAACTTCCTCTCAAAAGTATTTTGCTTATTAAGCGTGTCACTATAGAAAATAGAGCAGTAAATTGAGCAATAGGAAGATTAAAGAACCTGTGCAGATAACATTTTTAGGTACGAGTTCCGGTGTACCCACGCGATCGCGCAATGTTTCGAGTGTCGCCCTGAGATTACCTCAGAGGGCAGAACTGTGGTTATTCGACTGTGGCGAAGGCACCCAGCATCAAATCATCCGGAGTGAACTGAAAATTAGCCAACTCTCGCGAATTTTTATCACTCACATGCACGGCGACCACATCTTTGGCTTGATGGGACTTCTTGCTACTTGCGGCTTGGCTGGCAATGTGGAACGAATTGATATATATGGGCCACCTGGATTAAATGATTACATTCAAGCCGCCTCCCGTTATTCTTATACACACTTTTCCTATCCCATTAAAGTCCATGCCATCCGTCCAGGGGTAATTTATGAAGACAATGACTTCACCGTAACCTGCGGTAATTTGCATCATCGCATTACAGCTTTTGGCTACCGCGTAGCCGAAAAAGACCGATCAGGACGTTTTGATATCGAAAAAGCTAAGGCGTTGCAAATTCCTCCTGGTCGGGTTTATGGTCAACTTAAGCGCGGTGAAACAGTGACGCTTGCGGACGGACGGGTGATTGATGGCACTCAATTATGCGGTCCTACAGAAATTGGTCGAAAAATTGCTTATTGTACAGACACAATTTATTGTGATGGTGCAGTGAAATTGGCAAAAGATGCAGATGTCTTAATTCACGAAGCAACCTTTGCTCATCAAGATGCAGACATGGCTTTTCAACGGTTGCATTCCACAACTACAATGGCAGCGCAAACAGCTTTAGCTGCTGGGGCACATCGACTGATTATGAGTCATTTCAGTCCCCGCTATGCTCCTGGCAATACCTTAGAATTGAAGGATCTTCTTCAGGAAGCCCGTATTATTTTTCCCCGTACTGACATGGCTTATGATTTCATGATTCATGAAGTACCCAGGCGGCGGGAAGTAGAGTTAACCAAGGTAAGCCTTTAAATTTTGGATTTTAGATTTCCTATTGAACCTTTCTAATCTAAAATTAACCAGGCTCTATTTTGGAGTTTAGTAGTCTAATTCATAATGTCTAGCAAATAGACAGCAGTTTAGCTTGAGGAGTAAGTCAAATAGTTACCTAAGAATTTACGTTTCCCTAAGTATATTAATAATCTAGAACTACTATGAGTTAGATATTTTTATCAATGTATTTATTATATTACAAGTTATTTAAATAACTTTAATAGGACAGCACTATTTAAAGCAGAGAATTTTATACTTTAATTTTTAAGAGAAATAATTAATTTATTGTATTGTCAAGATTTTTCTTCCTGACATAAAATATTTATTAAAAGTTTATTCTTCCAACACTGATTAATAATTTATATACATGAATTGATGAACATGAAAGCGCAAATTGAGCTTGTCATTATTGGAAGAATAATTAAGTATGCTATTGCGGCTATAGGTGTAAAAAAATTCGCATTTTTCATAAATCTTCCATATAAATATAGTGTTTCGATATTAGAGGAGTTTGATAGTGGCTAAGACTAGTCTGAATCAAGAGCAACAGATTACTACTTCAGCACAAGGCGCAGTTGACATCAGACAAATATCTATTATTTTGCTTCGCCGACGTTTGCTGATTCTGGGAGTTTCCTGTGTAGTGATGTCAACTGCTAGCCTCCTAGCTTTCATTGCCAAACCTACTTACCAGAGCAATATGCGGATATTGGTGAATTCCAATTTATCTGAAGGCACACAGTCAAATAATATCCCAGAGAGCGCAGACACCAAGGTTACTAAACCAAATTCTCAAGTTGTTGATTCCACTACTCAGATGAAACTCATGCTGAGTTCTAAGTTGCTTCAGAAAGCCGTAGATTTACTTCATTATGATTATCCTGATATTAGCTTAAAGGATATCAATGGTCAAATAGAACAGAACAAAAAAGCACCTTTAGAAGTGACTCCAGAAGAGGGAGGTATAGGAGCTAATAAAGTTTTTAGTCAATTATTTAAGGTTTCCTTCAATGATGACGATCCAGTCAAAACGCAAAGAGTACTTCAAGCTCTACAAAAAGTCTATCAAAACTATAATAAAGAACAACAAAAAGAACGTCTCAATCAAGGACTGGCTTTTGTAAATGTTCGCCTACCTGAAATAAAAAAAGAGGTGAGTAAAGCTGAGAAAAATTTGGAACAGTTTCGCAAGAAACATAAATTACTCGATCCCGAAGTCCAAAGTAAAATCCTGCTAGAATCTCTAGCTGATATTCAAAAACAGCTACAAAGTACTCGTGCCCACCTTCAAGATGTAAATGTTCGCTACGAGAATCTAGAGCAACAAATAGCCTCCTCGTCTCAGCAGAATGCACTAATTTCTTCTCGTTTAAATCAGTCAAGTCGTTATCAAACACTATTGAGTGAAATTCAAAAAACTGAACTAGCGTTAGCTAAGGAACGACTACGCTATACAGACGATTACCCATCGGTACAAAAACTAAAGCAGCAACGCCAAAGTCAACTGTCCTTATTACGAGAAGAGGTGAAAACTATTACTACTAGCAGTAAGGAAGGATCGCTTTTAAAAGAGCAAATGCTAGGGCTTGAGCCAAAGCTAGTAGACGAGTTAATTTTGCTACAGACAACTGTTTTAGGACTAACTGCTAATGAAAAGAATCTAGCCGAGTCAGAGCAGCAACTTCGCTCTGAGTTAAACAAATACCCAAGCTTAATAGCAGAGTATAACCGTCTGTTGCCAAAAGTGGAAACTAGTCGTAAAACTCTTGAACAATTACTCCAAGCGCAACAGGCTTTGGGTTTGAAAATTGCTCAGGAAGGATATAACTGGCAAGTTTTGACAGAACCTGCTCTGGGTACTTATATGGGGAGCAACAGATTATTATTTTTGGTTGGAGGGGCAGTAATCGGGCCGATTCTAGGTATCTTAGCAGCCCTGATTTTGGAAAAGTTTAATGACGTTATTTATTGTGTCGGAGATTTAAAGAAACTGACGAATCTACGTCTATTGGGATCAGTACCAAAACTACCATCATGTAATGTCAAAAAGCGGCGGCTGGCCCTGCCTTGGAATGGGCGACGAAGCTCAGATTACTCTATAATAGAAGCTAGTACTAGATTACCTGTCCATGAAACTCTGGACATGATCTACCAAAATATTCAAATATTAAAATATCCCTTACCCTTTAAGTCATTGATGTTGACTTCAGCACTACCAGGGGAAGGGAAAACAACTTTAGTATTAGGGCTTGTAGCTAGCGCTACCCGAATGCACCGACGGGTATTAGTTATTGATGCTAATTTACATAATCCTAGCCTGCACAAAATCCTGGAATTATCCAATGACTGGGGACTATCTCTGTTATTACTTGATGAGACGACAACTCATTTTCAAGATTACATTCAGCCTATTCATCCCTGCATTGATATTTTGACTGCTGGGCCTGAAGCAGAAGACACGGTGAAGTTGCTCAGTTCTAAACGGATGAAAGAACTAATTGAGTTGTTTGAGCAAAGTTATGACCTAGTACTGATAGATGCTTCACCTATTTTAGGTACAGTTGATGCTAGAATCGTGGCAGCTTTTTGCAATGGGATCGTAATGGTAGAGCGCATGGGGAAAGTGAGCCGAACTGAACTGACTCAAGCAACAGAAATTTTGAGTAAGTTGAATTTAATTGGAATTATCGCTAATGAAGTGAGCAAGTCTAAAAATGTATTGGCATCGTAAACTGAAGAAGACACGGGAAACTGAATTTCTTTGCGTATCGCATCCATTTTAATTACCTGCATTTCAAAAAATCCTACTATCTGCCTTGGTAACACAAGGCAGATGAATATTCAAAACGCGGACATTTTGAGCCTTATAAGCCTCCAAAATACTGGTTTGTTGGGCGAGACTATTTTCTCCTTTAGATATTTACTTTATAAATTCGGGTGTACTTTTTTGTTAAAAGGTTAGAAAACTAGGGATAAACTAGTAGTCCACTAAGCAAACATTGACACATTGACAGATGTAAGTTTGAGGTAAAAAGGTTAAAAGTTGTCAGTTATATTACTGCTGACAACAGTTGCTCAAGGGTAAAATCACTGAGTCCTTTAGCGAATTTTAAGTTTTGGATTGAAGATTCAAAATCTAAATAAGGTCTGAGGGCAAGCAAATTTATTTGTGGAACAAAATTACCCTATAGCTAAAGCAGAATGCATAATTAGTAAGAGGTGGCAACCTCCTGCGTTGGAGAACTGTCTCATCTTAAAGTAGTAGACGCCATAGTTCGGAGCGTCAATTAGATACTAATGTGATTAGATGATCAGCATGAAATTCCAACTTTACTTAGGCTTTTTATTTTCCCAGGTTAAAGTACGTCATTGGTGGGTAAGTGTCCTCTTGTGGATTGCTTTGGTTGCCCCAGCTCAAGCGTCTGTAATTCTACGCGTGGCAATTGAGAGGGGTGTTAATCAGGTAAAAGTGGGTAGTTCCACCACTGGGATTGTTAAGGATAGTACTGGCCGGACTCTTGGACAGTTGCCAGCGATGAGTGCATATTATGCCCAAGCTGTTCCTGGTGGAGTGGCTTTAGATAAGTGGCAGTCTGGTTTATTTTGGATTGAGCCAACAGGTAAAGGATTCGTTTATATTGGCGATCGCTGGTATCGGGGTAGAACTCTGGTTGTCCCCACAGACAAAGGCTTAACGGCTGTTAACTGGGTTGATGATCAAGAGTATCTTTACAGCGTTCTTGGCGGCGAAATGGATGCTAGCTGGCCCCAAGAAGCTTTAAAAGCCCAGGCGATCGCAGCTCGTACCTATGCCCTCTATGAGCGAGAAAAACAACGGAATAATCCCGTTTACGATTTAGGTAATAGCCCAGATCGTTGGCAAATTTACAAAGGCGTTATCAGTGAAGCTCCTGCAACTTACAAAGCAGTTGATGAAACAGCAGGACAGGTATTAACTTACAAAAACCGGATTATTCTCTCAGTTTTCCACGCTTGTTCTGGGGGGCATACCGAAAATGTTGAAGACGTTTGGGGAAACACCCTGCCGTACCTGCGTGCTGTTCAAGACTATGATCAAAATATCCGCGAGTGTAATTGGATAAAAACTTTCTCCCCCAGTGAGATTAGCGCTAAATTCCCTGAAGTGGGCAGTGTGACGGCGATGATTCCAGAAACATTCTCACCTTTTCGCAGTGTTAAAGTTTTGAAAATTGTCGGCAACAAAGGTACGAAGGTGTTACAGGGCGAGGAAGTGCGGACAGCTCTCAAGTTAAAAAGTACCCGCTTTAGCGTCACTAAAGGAGCAGATGGTAGTTTTGTACTTCAAGGGCTTGGCTTCGGTCATGCTTTGGGTATGAGTCAGTGGGGCGCGTACAATCTGGCTCGGCAAGGAGTGAACCACCTGCAAATTTTGGGACATTATTATCAAGGTGTAGCTTTAACACCAATTCAGGCGAAGTAAGGAGAAAGTTAGGAGTACAGACGCGATTAATCGCGTCTGTACAAGAGTTAGGAGTTTAAATAAATCTTAATTATTCACTCCTCCCTCTCAACTCTTCACTCTATTCTCCACTCCCGCGTTCCAAGCGTTTTTGCCATTCAGCATCAATTTTTGCGGAACGCTCAACTTCTTGGTCAAGTAAGTCAGTTTCGCTAGAATACACTAAATCTTCCTTGCTAATAACTTTTTCTTTGGCAAATTGTTGAGCATAGTCGATTTTTTGTTGCAAAGGTGGATCAGGACTTGCTAATAGCCTTGATCTGGAAAAGCGATCGCGATTGCGATCGCCAATTTTGCGATTACGCCACTGAATCCAAAAATAACGCAATAACGGTATAACTAAGAAACCTGCTCCGTAAGCCAATAGCAGCCAATAAATTCCTTGCACAAAGGCTACCAGTCCACCTAATTTGACGGCAACAGAGCCATCTCCCAACAAACTTTTTAGTACTAAAGCAAGAACAAAATTTAGTACACCCAACCCAGCACTGAGCATAATTTGCCCTGAACTTGCAGCACTAAAACGCCAGGGAAATTCCTCCAAGTGATCTGATATTGCATAACGGGGCTTTTTAACTGCACTCACCTGCAACTCTGGAAAATAATAAACAATTTGCCCTTCTGGACTTACCGATGGTTGCCCATTAAATCGCGTCAGAACAGGCAGCATATAATCTTCATACTCTCTTGTATATCCCTCGCCAATATCGTCCAAATATGGGGCAATTTGTTCCGCTACCACTGCACCACGGTTATTCCTAATCACCGTAGCAATTTCTTGCCACCGACGTTCTTCTAAGTTGGCGTTAGGATTACCATCGCCAAACAAAAACGAAAATACAGCTTCAAAGAAATTTAGATTGCTTTCTTCTCGCCTTTCACGTCGCCGTTCCTGATAGTGAGTGTCATAATTTGGGCTAAAATACCAAAATAAATTTGGAAAATAGAAGAAACCCCCACCACCGTAATTACTGCCCCGATTGTCCCCGTTACGGTCTGAATTGATAGAGGTAATGATAATGTAGATGGCTATAGTTATCAGGGTGATAGAAACAATTAAGAAAATTAGAAAAGAAATGCGAATCAGGTAAAATAGAACACTCCAGACTTTTTTCCACCATTCCTGCAATCGTAATCGGAAGTATTTATTACGCAAAATTGCTCGAAAATTTTGTGGAAAAAGGTAAACGATATCACCTGAATCTGCTACTTGCAAATGTCCCCCAGCATCAGATGCCAAGGCTAACAAGCTTTGATTAGCTTCACCGACATTCAATCCTGCCTCGGTTGCCACATCACCAACAGTGACACGGTAGCCAAGTTTTTCTACAGCTTGCATGATGGTGGGACTAGGAGCCATTGCTCTCCCTCCTGTTGAAACTTAATTACCTTTCTTAAGTATAAAGTTTTATTTGAAGCGACTTGGCAGGAGCAGGGATGAAGCATGAATTATTAAATATAGAAAATACATAAATTAGGCAAACCGACAAGTCTATTTACTAATAAATAAACGCACACACAGTATGTTATAATTATTTGCCTCAGCTTGGTTAATCAGCAAATTTTCTGCTCAAATATGGTTCAGTATACTCTCGCTCAAAGTCCAGAAATTATCCTTACTGTTTCTGGAAAAGATTCGGCAAAAGCCCGTGATAAAGCAATGGATCAGCTGATGGAATTAATGGATTCAGGAAAGCTACCCACGGAACTAGAAGAAGGATTTGGCCCTCAACAATTAATTGAGGTTAAAGAGTCAACTATTGATAGTGCTAGCGGTGAAGATAGTATTACACAAGCTGTCCAGGTTCTAAGTAACCTGGCCACACTTAAGCTGAAAGTTCAAGAATCACGAGCTGAAGCTTTGGAAATTCGCAAAGCGGTTGATGTTCTATTCACCGACGAATCGGTAACAGAAGAGGAAATTACTCGACTCAAGGAAGGTTTTAAAGTTCTCAAAAATTTTGCCCAAGCTAATGTGCGTTACCAAGAAGCACGATCTAAAGCAGAGCAGGCTCGGCAGACTCTGGATCAAGCTCTCAAATCGCCTGACAAGTAACATTTACAGACTTAGATGCATTGAGATGTGTCTTAAAAATTTAATTAAACACTTAAAAAGACAGGCATAACATCCTGTCTTTTGGTTTACTGGGGCGCTAGGATTCGAACCTAGGGATGGCGGGACCAAAACCCGCTGCCTTACCACTTGGCTACGCCCCAACAACTTTACTCTAGTTAATATAACAGTTAGACCTAGGTTATTGTCAAGTACTTTTATAGTTAATTTCAGACAAAGGGTTTTTCCAGCAGAAAATGGATTGATTTAAATTCCTACAGTTCAAGTTAAGTTTACGCAAACAGGCAAAGGCTGAAAGTTTAACGAGGATGATACCTGTAATGCCTTCGCATCTACATTTGCTTCTGCTCTTTTAAGTATGAATGGCTTTAGGAAAGTAATTAGAGTATATCTTGATACTAAGGATAATCAATCGGGGAGGCAGGAAAGGTTATTGAGGAAAGAAAGAGGGTTATTGTTCAGAAATTCTTTTCTCCCCCTGCTTCCCTACCTTTGCTTCAAAAGGTAAATCAGTTACTCCATCCTCTACAATTTCTACGATGTTACCTAATCTGTACATCAATACAGCTAGACCACAGGCAAAAGCTTCAGCAATAGTTAAAGTTCTATTTGCAACTATTTTCGCAAAAAACTCAAACTTTAGGCATTATGTAGTATTTCGGCAGTAACTAATTAATCAATGGTAATTAGTTCAAGAGCAATTTTTTGTCGAGTTATAAAATGCAAAATTTTAGCTATTTTAATTAGCATAATTATTGAATAGCTACTTTGTGATTTAGCGAGTATCCAGTTACTAGTTTTAGCTGAAAACATCGATTTCCCTATAGATAGACCTTTGAGCTTTTCAAGTATTGCATAGTTTGCAGCTTTGAATACCGAGCCGCAGTTAGGTGCTGTATTATCTTGATGTTCTTTTGCCCAAATTTGCCTTGAAGTTAGAGGATTTTCGGTGAATTCTGTTGGTTCAAACTTGAAAATTGCACTCAATATCAGTTTTGAGTGTATACCAGTAAACATAGTTTCTCGATAATCTCGTACAATTTGACTATTTTCAAGTGTTTTTACACATCCATCCTCAAAGAAGGTTACACTTTCAACAAAGTCGTATATTGTACATCCATGTTGTCTTCCTCTACCAGCGTTCATTGCTAATGCACCACCAATAGTTGCTGGTACAGATGCAAGATAATAGAAAGAATTCATAGAGTTTTGATAACAATACTTTAATACTTCCATCACTGAAGCAGAAGAAGATACTTCAAGTCTGTTATTAGGTAAAGGATTTGTGTACTTAGGTAGTTTGTTTTTCAGTATCAATGATTGGATATTTTTTTTAACAAACAGCGTGTTAGAGCCATTTCCAATTATATAAATTTTTACTTTATTTTCTTTGGCCCAATTACAGTATTCCTGAAGGTCATCTACACTATTTATCTCTCCTACTCGCTCAAAGTAATGTTGTGTTCTATAGTGCGAAAGACTGTTTGATGTTAAAGACTCAATCTTTAAATTAGACATCTTAATTCTTTCTACTCCTTTTAGATTTTTGATAAAGATAAACAGTTGGCATTTAGCAAACACAGTACAGCCATAAATACGCTATTTTAAAACATTAATTATTTTTTATTCCTGCTTTCATTCAACATTACTTTTACTAGTGGTCGCTCCCTTGTAAAATAGCTTCAATTAAATGCTTTTTTGATTCCATAATTTTTGATTCTAATATCGTAGATACTGATTCATAGTCAATATCAAAGATTTCCTTGCTGAATAACTGAGATTTTAATTTCTCCGAAAATATACGGTTTGTTAAGCCAAAATCATTAAGCAAATCTCTTACCTTATTCGATTTATCACTAGGAAGAAATACTGTAAAAGGTTTATGAAAAATAATAGAAAATACAGTGCCGTGAAAAGTATTAGTCACAATATAAGATGCTTCACTATGTAATCCAATCCACTCTTTCGGACTAGCAGCTTCTAAATTTATTTGTGCTAACGGTTCATTTCTACCGACTGAAACTATGGTTAAATTTTGTTCTTCTGCCAGAAATTTGATAAACTCTTCTTCCTCTGGTTGTATGTCAGCTTGAACATACAATAAAAGATATTTATTTGTTATTTTTGGTGGGGTTTTAAGTGTATCATACTTAATTAGAAAAGTAGGATCTAAAACTTTTATTGCTTTTTTATTGCATTTATTAGCAATAATTTCTAAACTATTAGAATCACGCACTAAAATAGTTTGAAACTGATTAATCAATGTATATATTTCTTTTTCATAAGGTTCTAATTTTGTTGTATTACCAAAACTTGCTGCATAACTTATCTTACGAGTAGTTTTATTGCTAACAAAATCTAAAAAGAAAGAAGAATTATACCCTCTAAAGGAATCTATACACCATATTTGGTCACTGCCACATATTACTACATCATATTTATCTTGATAGTATTTCAAGCCTTTTTTATCATAAATTTTTTTATTGCTTAACTTAACATGAGAAAGCAGGAAGCGTCTCATTTTCCAATATCTTGAAATATAAATCAAAGATTTTTCATTAATCCGAATTTTCTTAGTTTGGCTAGTGCTAGATTTTACCCTTTTAATCGGAAGTAAAGGTCTGAAATATATCCATGCTATTTTAAGAGGTCGATAGTCTATTATTTCAACATCATAGCCTTGACTGTTAAGAAAACTCCAAAGAGCGCAAGTTTGGAGTGTTGCTCCGTAATTGTCTACATGGTGAAAAGTTAGAATTCCGATTTTCATCTTTGCTCCCTTTGATAAACTATAAATTTTGTCTTAACTAATTAGTTTTATGAGATTAGATAGATTTGATTTTTTTGTTAAACTATCATAGCTTGATGTATATTAAATTAATTTATAAAAATATATTTATATTGAAACTTGCTATTATTTCTACATAACAAAGTTATACTTTTGTTTTAATTTTGATATTCAAACTTTCTCCTAACTCAAGTATCTGTCTGAAAAGCTTGGGCGATATTATTGAGAGAGTAAGAATATAAATAGAGATTCCGAATATCCCTGAAATAGCTAGTAACATCCATGCTTCAAGAAATTTTCCTAAAAAATATTTAGTAGTTAATATAGTTATAACCATTGCTCCAGAAGCTACTAAAGGTACTATGTATAAACGCAGATAATTATTTAAATTTATCTTAATAAGTTTATTAATAGCTAATAACGAAATAGGTAATATGAAATAACCTCGAACTACATAAGCAGAAGCAACCGCTACAATACCTAATCTTACTACCAGAGCAAAACCAATGACATTAGTAACTGTATTTATCACTTGTATCCATAGTCTCCACGAAGGTTTGCCTAGCGCCAGAATTACAGAATTGTTATAAAAGAAAATTAGATGAACTGGGCCAATAAGAGATAGTATTTGCAATACTGGAATGCTCTGAATCCACTGTTCACCTAAGAATACTTTTATAAACTCAGTTGCTAATACTGGTACACAAAGAAATATTGGAAAAGCAATAATACTTGTGAACTGAGTAGCAGTATAGAAAGCGTTTAATAATCGTTCCGGTTCTGCCTGTAATCTAGAAAATATTGGTAGTGCAATTTTAGTTGTAGTACTAATTAGAATTTGCATCATTACTAGCAGCAATTTATAGGCAATTGAGTAATAACCTAATGCAACTAGTCCTAGATAATAGCCAATTAGTAAGTCATCGGCTCGGCGATTGAAAAAGTTAATTATGTTAAACGCAGATATATTAATTCCAAAGTTAAAAAGTTCTTTAACATGTATCATGGAAAATTGAAATCCCGGTCGCCAATCGCTAACTCGCCACAAGACTAAAACTTGTATAAAACTAGTTGATAGCTGTTGACCTACGAGACTCCAAACGCCAAAGCCTAAAAAAGCCATCCAAATGCCAACTATTCCACCGAATATAACTGCTAATAGTGAGCGTATTGCTAAACTTTTAAAGGCAAACTTACGTTCAAGAACTGCTTGCTGCACGCTGCTCAATCCATAAAATATAAAGCTTATAGATAAGCATTGAATAATTGGTACTAACTGCGCCTGTTTAAAGAAATCAGCTGCTAATCCAGCACCACCAACACTTAATATAGTTAAAAGTATACTAATTCCTAAAGTTGTCCAGAATGCAGTGTCTAAATGCTCTGAATTTATCTCTTGACGTTGGATAATTGCTACAGAGAATCCTTGATCAACAAAAATTTGTACAAATTCAATAAATATAGATGCTAAAGCAATTAAACCAAAAGTTTCTGGATTAAGTAAACGAGCTAGAATAAAGAAAACAACTAAAATGACTACTTGGCGTCCCAAACTTTCTATAACAGTCCAAATTACACTCTTAACAGCTTTTTGCCGTAAGTTTGATGAATCTTTAGGTGATTCCATTACATAATTTACCGATGAAAGAACCTAGATAGAGTATATAGCTTTGATATTGCTAGCTATGAGCATCTGGATTATCTCTTTTCACGCCAATCGGTTACACCTTACTTTATTTAGCTTTCAGTTATAATCAAAGTTTTTTACTCCGAAAATAATATAAAAGTACGTAAGGTAATAATTACCGTGAAAAAAGAAAATATTTTTAGCTTAAGTAATTCTTCATAGAAGAGTTTACCACAATCTTCTTGTAAATTGGCAGCAATTCAACAAAGTATTAGCATAAAATTTACTGATGAGCCAGGCTATTGAATTTTTATAAAAGTATAAAAGGCCCTGTTACTTATAATTTGTGGTTTTGAGTGGTATCTAAGTTTGCTAATCAATTGTTAAGACA
Organism: Nostoc commune NIES-4072; assembly: GCF_003113895.1. Classification (NCBI taxonomy): domain Bacteria; kingdom Bacillati; phylum Cyanobacteriota; class Cyanophyceae; order Nostocales; family Nostocaceae; genus Nostoc; species Nostoc commune. The sequence goes on from NZ_BDUD01000001.1 coordinate 1,120,503, forward strand.
ACATAAAATTTTTGATTTTTTGGTTACTGAGTTGATATGTGTCTCAATAATGTTGTGTTCCACAGAATACATGTTCCCTTTGTTTTTTCTTAATCCCCAGTCTCGTGAAGGAAGACTGCTGCAATACGACTTGATGATAGTAGTTGCTTCGTAGCTAGCCATATAAATAGTGGAATAGTTTTAGCGTAGCGGCCGCAAAGTCGGCGTGGTTCTTGAATCCATCGATATAGCCATTCAAGCCCTAAGTCTCGAACTATGCGGGGTGCCCGCTTGTGAATTCCTGCATAGACTGGGAAAACTCCACCTAGTCCAATCATTACAGCTTGTATCTTACCCTTATGTTGAGCTATCCAATTTTCTTGCTTAGGACATCCCAGAGATACTAATACGGTGCTAGCACCACTAGAGTTAATCTTTTGAACCAAAGCTTCGTCTTCAGTTTCAGTCAGAGGGCGAAAGGGTAGAGGTTCCATCGCCGCAATTTTCATCTGCGGAAATTCCCGCTCTAACCTTTTTCGCATCCGAGAAAGAACTTCTGTTTGGGAACCTACAAAGAAAATACTAAGATTTTGTGTTTGAGTTAGGTGACACAATGCTAGGAAAATATCCATTCCTGCCACACGGTCTTGATAAAGCACTCCCATCTTTCGCATCATCCATACCAGAGGCATACCATCAGGAGTAACTATGTCTGCATTTCGTAATACGCTAGCAAACGCTGGATTCCAATGAGCTTCAATGAGCATGTGTACATTGGCTACATATACAGTTTTACTTTCACGTCTCCTCGCCCACTTCAGCATTGTTTGTACTTGATCGTCAAAGCGTAAAGCAGTAATGGGAAAATCCAGTACTTTTTTAGTAGGTAGAAGCACTCTTGCCACCATCAATAACTCCTGTGTCCAAGAAAAAAATCCATAGATTACCTAGACCATTCCGAATATTCAATAATTCAGATGAAATGACTCCTGGCTTTTTGTAGCCTTGTGTGATCGTTGGAAGTTAACACATGGAGATGCAATTGCTTTCTTAGTATACTTTTGACTTAACCGTTAATATTAGAATTATTTTGCTGCTGTGTCTTAGTTTACTGTTTTAAGCTAGGGATTTCAGACGCTGCCTGACAAAATTCATACTTCCTTCATAATTAATTTTTGGTTTGTTCATGCAAGCATTACAATTGCGATAAATTCCTACAAACATTCGTAGTACTTTATACTTGCTTTAACTACATAAGGTTAAATACCAGACACTCAGCTTGCCGATTTTGATACGTAAATATGCGCTTAAGAGGTCTAATTCTAATTAGTATATTTTAAAGAATGGCTAATAGTTTTTTATTATGACTTTCCAAACTTATTACAAATTTAATTTAAGGACTGACAAATAAAAAATATTCAATTAATTTATTGTGGGGTGGGCGACACGATCGCCATATAATATAGGCGAGCTTTTCGGCTCACCCCACAAGATTAGATAATTTATTTGTTGGAGTTTCCTTAGTCTATATATTGAAAAATCCCTAAATTTTCTTTTTTTCTGAAATAAAAGCCCAAAAAATAAGGGGAAGATAAACTTATCTTCCCCTGCTCTATTGTTTTTGTTATTCTCTGGCTTGTTAGCTTCTTTGAGTCTTTGTCGTAACATTTGCCTTTGTTTTTTGAGTTGCCTCTTTCTTGCAGAACCACCTCTACCTTTGTCATTCCTGCCTTCTTTACGGGGAGACTCCCATCTTTTCAGCCGCATAATTTTTTATCTATCCTACTTGTTTTGGTAGTGGGCAGGAGGAGAATCGAACTCCTATGACCGCAAGGCCGCCACATTTTGAGTGTGGTGCGTCTACCAATTTCGCCACCCGCCCATATATCTAACCTTAACTAGTATACTCTAATTAAGTGATTTTGTAACAAGTCTGAAAATTTATTTTCAAAGTTTTGCTGGAATAATTTAGGTCTAAGAATTTTTTGGCTTACAGGCGTGGCAGGATCAATAAACTAGGGTCAATATCCTGTAGTTTGGCGCAGCCGCTAAGTGCCATTGCCAGATTTAACTCATCTTGTAGCAGTGATATGACATGAGATACACCAACTTGTCCTGCTACTGCTAGTCCCCACAAAATGGGTCGTCCGATCAGTACTGCTTTTGCTCCTAATGCCAGGGCTTTGAGAATGTCTGTGCCTCTACGGATGCCTCCATCCAACAGTACTTCTATTTTACCATCCACTGCTGCTACTATTTCAGCTAGAGCGTTTAAAGAAGCGATCGCACCATCGAGTTGTCTGCCACCATGATTGGAAACAACAATTGCTTTGGCTCCATATTCTACAGCCCGAACAGCATCATCTCCCCGTAAAATTCCTTTGATGACTAAAGGTAGTGGAGATAAAGATTGTAACCATTCCAAATCGTCCCAAGTTACTGCTGGGTTTAGCTGTTGAGCAAAATAGGTAAATAATCCAGATTCGCCTTTTTCATGGGAAATATCTAGCCCTGATATGGTGGCGAGATTAGCCAGATGTAAGTCTGGGGGTAGGGCAAACTCGTTACGTCTATCTCTTTCTCGCTGTCCGAGAACAGGTGCATCTACAGTTAGACAAAGTGCTTTGTAGCCTGCTTTATAAGCTTTTTCTACTAAACCACGAGTTAATCCCCGATCTTTATGGATGTAAAGCTGGAACCATCGCAGAGAATCCGAGAAATTATCACATGCACTGGCTACTTCTTCAATACTCTTTGTGGCCATTGTACTTAACACCATACCCACACCAGCTGATGCCGCAGCTAGAGCCGTGGCAATTTCTCCATCTGGATGAGCTAGACATTGAAAAGCCATCGGCGCAATTAATAAAGGTAGTTGCAGGGGTTGTCCTAAAATGGAGGTGGTTAGATTGCGATCGCTTACATTGACTAATACACGAGGTCGCAACTTTAATCTCTCAAAGGCAGCACGATTATCCCGTAGTGTGATTTCATCCCAAGCACCACTGTTATAGTAATCAAGCGTGATTTGAGATAGATGCTCTTTTGCTAGCTTTTCGTACTCAAACAGATTTATGGGTTGAAGAAAACGATGGTCGTTGGGTACAACTGTCATGGTAGAGGCTGTGGGTTAAGCAATGGGATGTTTTTTAATCCGATTAGTAAAGCTGTAAAACCCAGTATCTCCGATTGAGTTCTTCTAAAGGAATCTATTTAATAATTCTTCTTTAGATAGTTGCAGTAATAAAGGAGTAAATTCCTCTGGAGATAATGCCAATAAAGCTTCAGTAATTCCTCTTAGTTCTGCATCTAAAGAACCAAAGCGAACTCGCAAAAAATTTTCTATAACATTACGACGTTCTGTTTTAATTCCTTCTTGGATTCCTTCTTGGATTCCTTCTTGGATTCCTTCTTGGATTCCTTCTTGGATTCCTTCTTGTTTAACTTCTGCTAATTTTTGCTCGTAAATAGGTGATAAACGCATAATTAAATCTCTATCCTCCTCGTCTATATTCTGATTGAATTCTAAGGTAGTCTTTAAATTCAATAATAAATCAATTGCTTTGGAACGTAAGGGATTATTTTGGGGAAGTGCTTCTAGTTCGTCTATTGCTTGTTGTTGAACTCTTCCCTTACCTAAAATTCTCAACCATAGTGTTTCTTCGGTACACGGTAATTGGTGAATTACCACAATTGCTGTTCTAAAATAATCGCCTAAAAAATTTACTCCTATTCCCCAATTCTCTTCATCTAGGTTAGTTCTAAAACCATCCAATATAGATTCAGAAGCCGTGGGTGATAAAATCCACAAACGTGGTAATTCTAATTCTACAAACCGAGTTTTATCGCCTTTAGCTTGACGCTTTACTTCAGCAAAGATATCAAACAATTTATTTAAGCAACTGCGGATCTCCGCAATTGTAGCTGCATTTCTAAATGGTTCAACTAATGCAGGTTCAGCCGCAAATTTTCCTAACAGCCCTAATTCTATTGTATTTGTCGATTGGGGCGAAGGTACAAAATAAACATCAATCTCTCGGATTTGGGCTGGAACTTTCCGACTTGTTTCCACTTCTCCCAATGGTTGTAACAATTCTTTAAGATAGTCTTTGGCGAACTGGTCGTAAGGAAACCTAGTCATTAGCTGATTTTTTGGCTGTACCAGCATTTTACATTACAGCGAATCGCCCACAGCTTGCCTAAAAACTTTAGTAAGTGCGATGTCTACGACGGGCTGCGCCAACGCATGAGCGAATCATCTGGAGTATTGTAAGCTAAAACACATCTAATTTAGATAACCAAATTTCATTAGTCGCTCTACCAGTTTCGCCATCCACCTTTGGGTGCAACTTCATTACTTGTAGACTTCAGTCCATGATTTTGGATTAAAGATTGGTATTCTGTACTGCTTGCCCAACGGTCAATTTCTCGCGCCCGTAGCACTGGCACTGGATGGGTTAATTGGGCTGTGCGGGCAGCTTTGACCATTTCACCTAGTTCGGTCTTGCTAATATCATCGTAAGCGCGGGCTTGGTCAACAAAGGCATCAAGATTAAGTTGTGGCGCTAAGGTGGGGGAACCACCTGCCAGCTTCATCAATACTGACATGACAACTTTGGGGTCTTGGGTTGCTAGTAATGCGGCGCGATCGCAGGTAAACTCAGCACAGCGTACCCATTCTAAAAGTTGTGCCTGTATCGCTTGAGCAACGAAGGTTCCGACATTGGGCACAATCGCCGCAGCTAATATTAATAAATTTACAGGGGTTAAGTAAACGCTATGGTCACACTTGAGATGCCCCAACTCATGGGCAATTACTGCCTGTATTTCCTCTGGTGTGAGGATATCAATCAGGGATGTGTGTAATACAACAAACGGCTGCTTACCCCGCACAGCAAAAGTATAGGCGTTGGGAGCCGGATGTTGCCGGACGTACAACTGGGGAGGCTCTATATCCAGGATTTTACAGGCATCTAACAACAGCTTGTATAAATCGGGCAGTTGCTTTTCACCCACCAGAATGCTGGAGGCAATATTTTCCACATAAAAAACCTGCTCTGCCATTGGCCCAAGCCAATTTCGCACCAACATATCTATGCCTGGTATTTGCTTGAGCGTTTTGGTAGCTTCCAGGTCTAATGGATGACGAAATGAGTCAGCTTTTAAACCAATTAGCGGGGTTTTAAAGAAGGACATAGTGCAACAAGCTATAAAAAAACACAACTATAGAATCTGGCTGTAGATAAACAGCCATACACAGTTAGTATAACGATTTAACTAAGCTGACCAGGTGGAACAGGGGGAGAAAATTTTACCTTGTCTCCCTCATTCCCCTTGTTACCGCCTCAGTCTCAACTAAGAGGCAGGAGGCAAGGGAGACAAGGTGACAAGAGGTAAGAATTTGCAACAAGTCTTTCCCCTTGTCCCCAATTCTCCCTGTCCTGAATTCCTCTTCCCCCTGCTCCCTGCTCTCTTGCCTCTTCTTCAACTTGAAAGGCTACTGATAATGGGAGCGATTTCTGAATCTGCTGATGGTTCGCCCACGCGGAGGATTTTAGCGCCCAATTGCTGCAACTTCACATCAAGTCGATCATAGCCGCGATCGAGGTGCTGTAATCCTTGAATTGTGGTTTTTCCTTCTGCCGCTAGCCCTGCTATGACTAACGCTGCCGATGCTCGTAAGTCTGTACCTAATACTGGTGCGCCAGACAATTTCGGTACTCCCCGAACGAATGCAGCGTTGCCTTTGACACGAATATCTGCTCCCAAGCGATTTAACTCTGAGGCATGACGCAAGCGATTTTCAAAGACAGATTCGTTAATTACGCTGTCGCCTTCGGCCAATGTCAGCAAAGACATGAACGGCGCTTGCATATCTGTGGGAAAACCTGGATGATATTGAGTTTCAATATCCGTTGCCTTGAGAGTTTCCGCCGGTAGAATACGTAAGTGTTCAGGCTTGTCCTCAATTATCGTTACCCCAATATCCCGCAGCTTGGCAATCACTGGTATAAGGTGTTCTGGAGCCACTGGCGAGAGCAGAAGTTCGGAACGGGTAATTGCTGCTGCTAGCAAAAACGTCCCGGCCTCAATGCGATCGGGAATGATACTGTAGTCAACAGAATGCAACTTAGGGACTCCTTCGATAATAATTCTGCTAGTCCCCGCGCCCTTAATCTTCGCTCCCATCGCGTTACAGAAGTTAGCTAAATCAACTACTTCTGGTTCTCTGGCAGCATTTTCGATGATCGTTTCGCCCTCTGCTAGGGTAGCCGCCATCATCAAATTTTCCGTAGCTCCGACACTGGCGATATCTAAGTAAATCTTCGCACCTTTTAATCTCCGGCTGTTGCCAGGGACGTAGGCATTACAAATGCCATGCTCAATTTGTACTTCCGCTCCCATTGCTTGCAATCCTCGAACATGCAAGTCAACTGGTCTTGCCCCAATAGCGCAACCACCAGGTAACGGCATCTGCGCTACTCCCAATCTTGCCAGAATGGCACCAATGGCGAAGAAACTCGCCCTCAGTTGGGTAACTAGTTCGTAGGGAGCTTTTGATGTTTTAATTTCGCTGGCGTTAATGTCTAAAATATCGCCTTGCCGCGTTAAAGTTACACCCAAAGCCGATAATACCTGACCCATCCGCTCTACATCCGCCAATAAGGGGACATTGCGGATACGACAATCGCCCGGACACAGCAAGGCTCCAGCCATGATTACCAGTGCTGCATTTTTTGCCCCGCTAATTTTCACATGACCTCGCAAAGGATGCCCACCCCAAATTTGCAAGACTGAGGAGTCTGCTTCTGGAGCAATTTTGACATCTGGTAAGCTGGTAGAAGGATTGATAAGCCTACCTCCAAAAGTAATACGTATTTTATATGTTTGAAGTTGGTTTTGATTCTACAGTAAAGATTCAAAATGTCCACATTTTAGAGCAGCATATTGCATAAAAAAATTGTTTTTTTGTGAAAAATACACGCTGTAAGTCAGCAACAGCAAGCATTTTGAGAATTTTAAAAAATTAGCAAAGATGAACGAACAAGTAGTAGTTTTAAGCTAAATTAAATACTCAGTAAAATAACTTAAGTGTTCTCTAAAAATCAATGCTGTACTGTTGAGTTAATATTTTGATTTGACCTAATGCCCGGAAAAACTTGTTTCCAGTCTGAGCCTCTTAAAGGAGGCGTTACGCTTTAACTTGACAAACGTAAGAAAATACGCAATAATGGAAAACTGCCAGCGGAACTGGCGGAATTGGCAGACGCGCTAGATTCAGGTTCTAGTGCCGCAAGGCTTCCGGGTTCAAGTCCCGGGTTCCGCATATTAATTTTGGATTTTAGATTAATCCAAAATCCAAAATTTAAAATCGTGTTGACCAGTTTACAAAATTCCCTAGTCAAGCAAATCCGCAAACTCCACTCCACCAAGGAGCGGCACAAACAGCAGTTATTTTTACTAGAAGGGACACACCTATTAGAAGAAGCTTGTGCGGTGAATTACCCACTTGAAACAGTGTGTTGTACTCCAGATTGGCAAGCAAATCACTCCTCACTCTGGGAAGAAGCTTGTAGCCGATGCGATCGCTCCGAAATCGTCAGTAAAGAAATCTTGGATGCGATCGCTACCACAGTCCAACCGGATGGTGTAGTTGCAACGGCAAAACGAAGCGAATACCAAACTCAACTACCATTTACTGGTATAATTCTGGCTTTAGAAACAGTGCAAGATCCCGGCAACCTGGGTACGATGATCCGCGCTGCTGCTGCTGCTGGAGCATCAGGATTGTGGGTAAGTGCAGATAGTGTAGATTTAGACAGCCCCAAAGTTCTCCGGGCTTCAGCAGGGCAATGGTTTCGCCTACCAACGGCTGTAAGCGAAGATTTAAAAGCCACAGTACAACAAAGTCAGCAGGCAGGAATGCAGGTAGTGGCAACCTTACCCAGTGCGACTTTAACTTATTGGGAGGTGGACTGGCGCAAACCCAGTCTGATTTTACTGGGAAATGAGGGTGCTGGATTGTCGGCAGAATTAGCAGCGATCGCAGACAGGCAAGTAAAAATTCCTTTGAGTCCTGGGGTGGAATCATTGAATGTAGCGATCGCAGCTGCTTTAATGTTGTACGAAGCTCGGCGTCAAATGAGTCAAGAGTTAGGAGTTAGTAGTTAAACCTTAGAACTCATAAATTTTCTTTAGTTTTTGTTTTTTCTTCGAGATATTGTTCAATATCAGCAACTGCATCTTCAAGAGCGGCTAAATCAATATTTGTCAATTCTTGATCGAGTTCGACTTCACTGAGACTACTAGTATCCAGTTGTGCTTGGGGGATTTCTTCATCCTCAGTTGAATTTTCTTGTAAGATATCCTCCAACTGATCGAGGGATTCTTGAAATACTTGATCGGCGACACGGCGCTGTTGTGGCTGACTTTGCTCCATAATATTGACTTGAAAATCCTGATTTACTAAGCTAATTTTGATTACAGTTCCTACAAATTTAAATTTTGCACTTATAACATCATAGTTGTGTATTCTTGCTCGTCAGCATTACCTGGCTCAAAAATCAATCATTAGGTAGATACTAACAATTCCTCACCTTGTTTTTTTGCATCGTCGGCTGATGCACCAAAGGTCATGATTTCTTCGTCTTGGTTGGCTGTAATTTTCTCAACTGGAATGATACAGATATATTGGGGTTCATTATGTCTTATTTGTTGCACCATTATTTACCTGCTTTTTTACTGTTAACCAACTTTGGGGGTTTAAATCCCCGTCACAAAACATAATTGCAAATTGCTCTCTTCTCTACGAGACGCTTTGCGAACGGAGCGGCGCAAAGCTCATTGCCAATTACGAATTGTTTTAATTGTGTCTATTTTCAAGTCTAGATAAATCATGAGTAAAAGTGAAACATCGTCAATATTTAAGTAGTTTGTGATTTAAGAACACTAACTTTTATACATAATTAAGACAACGTTAAGAATTTTCTCAAAATCGCCAAATTTTGGGGTGTAAACACTTACGTATGGGACAATTAAATTAAGCATCAAAAAATGTCTTTTTGTAAATTTTTGTTCGTTTTTGAGATTTCAGTAATGCGTTGAGATCATCCATTGGCACTGGCTGCATTAATTAATTTCAATCTCTGTAGGTTAATCTCTGGGATTCAGTAAATAAAGGCTGATACCCCTAAAGATTAACTTTTATTTACTCAATACAGGCTTAATGCATTGAGTCAGTGCAAGTTTAATAAAAATTGGAGGTTATAAAATGGCAATTCGGAATAACTTAGTTACCAATTTCTGGCAAAGAGTACAAAAAGATTCAGTTAGTTGGGGATCGTTAGCTCTTTGGATCAGTGCATTAGTTGTTATGTTAGTAATGCTTACCATGTTTTCTAACGCTTAATCTCAGCAAGTTTATTCTAGTTCCTGGGCAACAGCCTGGGAACTAACATAGGGTAGACTTCTATCCCTAGAAAGCTTAAATTATGAACTGCAAACTTCTGGCAACAGTCGTAGTGCTAGCTACTACTAGCTTTATTACTCCTGTTAAATCTCAAGAACCTAGTACCGACACTCCAGCAAAATCGAATCAAGTTTTGAATGCTTGTGTTCAGAATCAAGCAGAAACTTTACCGAATCCCTTTACTGATGTGCCATCAGACCATTGGGCTTTTAAAGCGGTTATGACTATGCACGACTGCGGTGCATTCCGCAAAGCTACGCCACCAGCTTTATTTTACAAACTGCAACCAACAAATAGCCAGCAGCAACGACAGAAAGAACCACAGTTTCAAAAATAGGGCGTTGCTGACTAAAGATATAAAAAGTTTGAGTAGCAACCGCCGATTGAAATTTCGATGGACGTTGAGATGAAGAGAATTATGCTAGATATAGGAATCTGGTTTGATTTCTGAAAATATACGTAGGATGTGTTAGCGACAGCGTAACGCATCAAACCCGTGATTATAGTGCGTTACGAACTCCGTTCTAACACACTCTACAATACCTAATTTTGTTCAAAAATCAAATAGTAATCCTATATAAAAAGTTTACTATTCGGTATCTAATGGTATTTTCGCCTTTTGAAACACCTGCTCAACAGTAAATTCCAATCCCTCAAACAAAGAATCTTTAAATAATTCTTCTCCCATATAAGTTTGTGGGGCTGCATCTGGATAAAAAACAGTAATGCTTCTGGCTTTACTATCTACCACCCACACCCGTAGCACCTTAGCATCTAAATAGTCTTTGGCTTTAGCTGCCATTTGTCCAAAGGTTTGTCCTGGTGAAATAATCTCAATCACCAAATCAGGAGGAACAGGACAAGCTTCGTCTTCGTCCCAGTTGGCAGGTAAACGTTCATTAGAGATGTATAAAATATCTGGAATTGGCATCCAATGTCGCCCCCGACGGGTTAATGCAACAGCCCATTCCGGGCAAACTTCTCCTTTCCCCTCACACCACTGCTCAATCAAATTTAAAAGGACGCGGGTAAGTTTTGCGTGAAAAAATTTTGGTGACATTTTAGGAATTGCTTGACCATCAACAAGTTCATAAGTTATATCTCCCTCACCTGGTGAAAGGTTTAAGAACTCTTGCAAGGTTAATTGATTTTTGGCTTGGAGTATCATAGCTGATTAATTCGTAATTCGTAATTGAAGAACAGAGCAAGTAACTTTTATTCTGACTTCTGAATTCTGACTCTTGAATTCTTCTTCAAATTCTTCACATTCCCCGCAAAACTTGCCGAATAATATCCGATGGCACTTCATCGGTAACTGTTACTACACCAATCTCTGTTGGTAAAACGAACCGTACTTTCCCCGCTTTAACTTTCTTATCTAACTGCAATGCGTCGATAATTGCTTCAATATCTACCCCAGTTGGTAACTGAGTTGGTAAACCTGCTTTTTGAATTAAAGCATTTTGACGTTCTGTGTCAACATTTTGCCACATTCCCAATTCCACAGCAATTTGACCGGCTGCTACCATGCCAATGGCCACCGCTTCACCATGATTTACTAGACGATAACCAGTCAAACTTTCCACTGCATGACCGATAGTATGTCCATAGTTGAGAATCGCCCGCAATCCGCCTTCTTTCTCATCTTTGCTAACAACATCAGCTTTAGCTTGACAAGACCGCACTAAGATGGTATGTATCAGATCAGGTTTTACATAGCGGAGTTGATCGAGGCGTTTACTTGCTTCCAACTGGGCAAACAATTCAGCATCCCAAATTACACCATATTTAATAACTTCTGCCATTCCGGCGCGAAACTCGCGCATAGGAAGAGTTTTTAACACATCTGGGTCAATCAAAACTAAGCGCGGTTGATGGAATGCCCCAATCAAGTTTTTGCCGTGGGGATGATTCACGCCAGTTTTGCCACCAATTGCCGAATCTACCATCGCTAAGAGAGTGGTAGGAACTTGGACAACATTAATGCCGCGCAGCCAAGTTGCGGCTGCAAAGCCAGTCATATCGCCAATTACACCTCCGCCCAAAGCTACCATAGTAGAAGAACGTTCCAGGCGGTTTTCTAAGGCGATATCGTAAAGTTTTTGGATGGAATTGAGGGTTTTGTAGCGTTCCCCTGGTGGTAGGGTGCAGCTAGCTACATCAAATCCAGCAGATGTTAGGGATGCGATCGCTCTTTCCCCAAAATGCTTAAAAATAGTAGGATTAGAAACCAGCAATACCTTCTTGCCTAGCTTGAGACTCGCCATCTGTTGACCTAGTTGATCTAAACTCGAAGGTGCGTTAGCGTAGCTCACCGGAGGTATCGCAATCTCATAAGACTGCTCTGGTAAATTTACATTAATTACAGAAGTCATTGCCCAACCCCTAAACAAGCGCCCGTGGGCTGTATTGTATCGCAATCTGGGAGTGGGGAGTGGGAAGATGAGGGGGATGAGGGAGCAGGGGGAGAAATAAATTCAAAATTCAAAATTCAAAATTAAAGAACTTCTGCCTTCTGCCTCCTCTTTCCCAATGCCCCATGCCCCATGCCTAATGACAAATGACAAATGACAAATGACCAATGACCAATGACTAATGATTCAATAGATTTAGGAAGTATTGTGGAGAAAAATAAATGTTTGCGATTGCAGCTTATATCGGCTTTTTAGCTTTGTTCTTTGGTTTGGCTGTCGGTCTGCTATTCGGTCTGCGGACTGCCAAGATAATTTAATCAAGACTCTTGTGGGGCGGGCATCTTGTCTGCCCTCAGTTTACTAAGGGACGGGCGAGACGCCCATCCCACAGGAAGATATTTATCCTACAACAGCCGGAGTTGCCACTTTCTCTTGTCTTTGGGAAGGCGATCGCATCCCCAAACCAAGTAAATTCAGCATTTCTTTATCGCTATCATAATCTGGACAAGGAGTTGTCACTGTCAACATTTTGTTGTCGTCGCTAGAAAAGATAGAATTGGCTCCTGCCATAAAGCAGAAAGCTTGTTCAACTTGAGAAAGTCTGGCTCTACCTGCACTAAGACGCACATCGGAAGCTGGCATTAAAATTCTGGCTGTGGCAATCATCCGCACAATATCCCAAATGGGGACATCAGGCTGATTTTCTAAGGGTGTGCCTGGTACTTGTGAAAGAATATTAATTGGCACAGACTCTGGATGCGGATGTAAGTTTGCCAGAGTTTGTAACATCCCAACCCGGTCATCAACAGTTTCGCCCAAACCCAGGATACCGCCAGAACATACAGTAACATTTGTCTGACGGACATTTTCAATTGTGTTCAAGCGATCGCTATATGTCCTCGTGGTAATAATTGTGCTGTAATATTCCTGCGAGGTATCTAAGTTGTGGTTGTAGGCGTAAAGTCCCGCTTCTGACAATTTCCTGGCTTGATTTGCTGTCAACATACCTAGAGTGCAGCATACTTCTAAACCCATTGCGGTTACATCCTTGACCATTTCCAGGACTTCCTCAAATTGTGAGTTATCCCGCACTTCGCGCCAAGCAGCACCCATGCAGATGCGACTAACACCAGTTTCTTTCGCTTTCTGAGCAATGTTAACTACCGTTTCCTTTTCTAGGAGTGCTTCCGGCTTTACCTCTGTTTTATAGCGGGAAGATTGGGCACAGTAACTGCAATCTTCTGGGCAACCTCCCGTTTTAATAGATATAAGCTTACAAACTTGTATTTTTGTTGGGTCATGATATTGGCGATGCACGCTAGCAGCTTGATAAATCAGCTCTAGCAATGGCGTGTTGTATATCGCCCGAATTTCTAATTCCTGCCAATCGTAGCGTATTCCCACCACATCACTATCCTTCTTGTAGACTGGGTTAAATCTTGAGCTGTCTTTTGGTTGAATTTCCTGCGGTACAGCGTTTGGGCAAAGCGATTTTATCGAAGTTATGCCGCTTACTGTGCTTTATCACCCATTGGCTCTCAATCCTTCCGCTCTAGATATTAGACATCAGCTTATCAAGATTTTGGTTGAATGGCAGATTACCAGTAAAAATACTTATGGATTCGGCATTGGGGATTGGGCAATGCAACTGGCGTGCAAATTCTATTTGCCCTAGCTGCTGTTAAACCGTGGGTTATGAGAGAATTTAAAATCTAGAGAATGTTTCAAGAAGAGATTTTGCCGATTAAGTAATTTATGATATCCGAACTGCCACTAATTACAAGCGATCGCCTGTTCTTACGAGCGGCTATCCATGAAGATATACCCCAAATTCTCAAATACTTCATTTATAACAAAACCTATCTCACTCCATTTTACCCTGTTTGGGCTGATGGTTTTTTCACCCAAGAGTATTGGCAGTATCAGATAGAGAACAATTTTCTAGAATTTATTAATGGTCAATCGTTAAAGCTATTTATCTTTACTAAAAAAAATCCTACCGTAATTATTGGAACTGTAAATTTTAGTAATTTTGTTCGAGGAGTCGCTCATTTTTGCTATGTGGGCTATAGCCTTGCTGAAAGTAAACAAGGTAAAGGATATATGACAGAAGGGCTAAAAGCCGCCATTCAATATCTTTTTGAAGAGTTAAATTTTCACCGAGTCATGGCTAATTATATGCCTCACAATCGGCGCAGTGGTAATGTACTCAAAAGACTCGGTTTTGTTATTGAAGGATATGCTAGAGACTATTTATTGATTAATGGGCAATGGGAAGATCATATTATGACAAGTCTGATCAATCCTAATTGGCAAGCAGCTAAATCTTAAAATAATTCTTAATTGAATTATTATATTTTTAAATCCCGAACTACCTCTAGCTCATATATTTTTCAATATGGTTTAGTGTTTCGCTAAAATTACGAATTACGAATTACGTTAGCGTAGCGGAGCGTAGCCCATTACGAATTACGAAGACTGGCGGATTTGATCCAAGCTTCGGTTGAGCCAGTCTTCATACCAATCATAAAAACTTAAAGGCTGCTCCTCATTGCTATTTGGATAAGAATCATCAGGGTTGATGTCATGGAAAGCACGACAAAAACTCAAAGAAGCAGGATATATCCCATTATCATTAGTACGATCATCTATCCAGATTTTCCCTGACTGTTCGCCAGTAACGACTAAGATCGCATAAATTCCACAACCATAATTTGTAATAGTGAGAGTACCCTGAATAAATTTATTGTCGAAGTAGTCATTATTGTTGGTAACAAAATCTGAATTATTCTTGGCAATTAAATCCAAATCATTCCATGCTTCTCTCAAAGGAAATGGTCTAGAGAGAATTTCGTAGTTTTCAGGGTATAGTTTTTCTGAGATGACATTTTCAGATTCAATTCCCGAAAGTCCAGATAAGCCGTATCCTGGCCCTGCACCACCATTACCAATTTCTAAGAGAAAGTTTCGATATTCACTTGGTAGCGTAATATTATATCTAGATTCAAACATTTGAATATCCTTGTTACTTAAGCAAGGTTTAAATTGATATTGGTGTGATTCGGAGCCAAAAACCTCAAATGTAGCGTCTAAAATAGCTAATTGAGTTAAGTTTTTCTTTAATTGCAAAACTTTATCCATTATGCGCTCTAGATTTTGATGGGGGCGCTGCCATATTTTAGATATGGGTCGCTTTTTGCGTCTATGCTGATGCCAAAGCCAGAGCTAGTATTAAGGGAAGAATGAATTAAGCTTTGCTCGTAATGACTCTGGCTGAAACTCCAAACTACAAAAATTCTAGCAATCCTTTTCTCTCCCTCAACTACGAAAGCGCCTTGGAATCTCTAGGCGACGACTACTACGACGAGGTTGCAGCAGAGGAATTTCCTCAACACATCCTGCGTTGGCGTAACGATGCACTACTACCGCGCTTGGGTTTAGAACCCCAATTAGTCAAAGACGAAGATTTTGTCACAGCTTTTGGCAAATTTCAGGGGCGTAAACCCTTGTTGGCGCTGCGTTACCACGGCTATCAATTTGGTGAATATAACAGACAGTTGGGTGATGGTAGAGGCTTCCTCTACGGGCAAGTACGCGCCACTGATGGCGAATTGTACGATTTTGGCACGAAAGGCTCTGGAAGAACGCCTTACTCCCGTGGTGGCGATGGTATGCTGACGCTCAAAGGTGGGGTGCGGGAAGTTCTAGCTGCGGAAGCACTACACCACTTGGGTGTACGTACCTCGCGCTGTCTGAGCATGATTGAAACAGGTTTACCCCTCTGGCGGGGCGATGAACCTTCGCCTACCCGCTCTTGTGTGATGATTAGAATGAGCAGTTCTCATATTCGGTTTGGCACTTTTGAGCGACTGCATTTTTTCCAGCGTCCAGATTTAACTAAGAAGTTATTAGACCACGTAATTGAGCAGTATTATCGACATTTAAGTGCTGAACAAAATAAATATGCCTTGTTTTACGCCGAATTAGTGAAACGAGTTGCAAAACTAGTAGCGCAGTGGATGGCGGCTGGCTTTTGTCATGCAGTTCTAAATACTGACAATATGTCGATTACGGGAGAGAGTTTTGACTATGGCCCTTACGCGTTTATCCCAACTTATAACCCATCCTTTATAGCTGCATATTTTGACTATTATGGACGCTACTGTTACGGTAATCAACCAAGTATTTGTCAGTTGAATTTACAAATGCTCCAGGAACCTTTAAAGGCGATTATCGATAAAGAGGAAATGGAAGCTGGATTAGCAATGTTTGATGAGTATTATCAAGCTGAATACAGTTCTTTGATGTTGAAAAAGTTAGGTTTTGAGGATTTGCCACATCCAGAAGCTGGGGAACTGTTGAATCTAACGGTTGAATTTTTGAAAGATAGCCAAGTTGGTTATCATCAGTTTTTTTATGAGATGGCTCGGACTTTTTCATCGAAATGGCGAGATGATCCAGGTTTTGTGCTAAATAGTTCAGATATTGTGCCAGTACCGGGTGCGTCAGGGGTTTTTGATGATTGGTGCATACTGTATCATAAGATTTTGAATGATTTGGAAAGCGATTGTATTGATGTAATTGCTCAAACTCTAGCTGTTAATAATCCGAAAACGGCATTATTAAGACCTGTGATTGAATCTATTTGGGAACCAATTGCTCAGGAAGATAATTGGCAACCTTTTTATGACTTAATTAAGGCAATTGAGTCTAGGAAGTAGTTAAAGTTAAATAGTCATGTTTACAGACATCCCGCCTGGAAATAAAGTTCCAGGCTGATAGCTTAAGTCCACTTGAGTGGACTAGTACCGCAAGGCGGAAGTCAAAAGTCAAAAGTATTATGGAATAAGCTCTTTAGGGGTTTTAAATGGTTGCTCTATTTCCGCCGTGGCGTACTAGAATCATCTACTCAGTTCGCTTTAGAGCAATACAGTTCAACCTCAAAACGACTTTGAAGTACCTCAAAACGACTTTGGAGTACCTCAACACGACTTTGAAGTACCTCAACACGACTTTGGAGTACCTCAACACGACTTTGAAGTACTTCAACACGACTTTGAAGTACCTCAACACGACTTTGAAGTACCTCAACACGATGTTGAAGTACCTCAACACGACTTTGAAGTACCTCAACACGACTTTGGAGTACTTCAACACGACTTTGGAGTACCTCAACACGACTTCCAGGTATCTGTTGCTTATATAGCAATACGCTTGGCTTAATCCAACCTACAATTTTTCACAAAGCCAAGCGTATTGCGCTTTAAAGGAATGCAAGCTATTAAGCTTGGAATTTTATTCCGAGGCCGGATAGCAACGAAGTGGGGATGGTCAGATTTGGGTAATAAGCTAATGAGTATTTCTGGCTAACTAAACTGCTGGGCATAAAATTTCGCATAGCGACGCTCTAGGGCTAATAATTCTTCATGGGTTCCCGATTCGACAATTTGACCCTGTTCGAGAACTAAAATAAGATCGCACCGCTTAACTGTCGATAAACGGTGAGCAATAATAAATACTGTCCGTTTTTCCATCAGTCTTTCCAGCGCTTCCTGTACCAGTGCTTCTGACTCGGAATCTAAGGCTGATGTCCCTTCATCAAGAATCAATATTTGGGGATTGAGCAGAACAGCACGAGCGATCGCAATTCTTTGTCTTTGTCCACCAGATAAGTTTACCCCACGTTCGCCCACCCAAGTCTGATAACCTTCTGGTAGTTGGCTAATAAATTGATGAGCATTAGCAATTTTCGCCGCCTCTGTAACCGCTTCCATATCAAAAACATCTTGTCCAAAGGCGATATTTTGAGCAATTGTCCCGGAAAACATGATGGTTTCTTGAGGAACAATCCCAATTTGTCGCCGCAGACTATGCAGCTTCACATCCCGAATATCAACACCGTCAATTAATATTTGACCAATTTCAGGATCGTAAAAACGGGGTAGAAGATTCACAAATGTGGTTTTACCAGCACCAGAAGCACCTACAAGAGCGATCGCTTCACCTGGTGATACTAATAAACTGATATCTTTTAATACAGGTTCATCTGGTTTATAAGCAAAGGAAATATGACGATATTCTATTTTGCCTTTGACTGGGGAAAGAGCGATCGCATTTGCTTTTTCGATCACCGTCGGCTGAATTGCCATTAATTCAAAAACGCGGTCAACAGATGCTTCACCCTGTTTAAATTCATTGTAGTTGTTAGTAGTATGACCAATGGGATCAATTAACAGCGCCGCCGCCGCCAGATAACTGAAAAAATTAGCCACTATTAAGTTACCTTGGGAAATTTGCCACGCTCCCACAATCAGTAACGATAACGCACTTAAGGCTTCCAGAAATCCGACAATGGGAATCTGAATCGCTTTCAGGCGTTCGGCTGAGTATTTTGCTTTGAGACTGCGTTCTGCTTCATGGCCAAAGCGGGCGATTTCGTAATTTTCCGCAGCAAAAGCCTGTACCAAACGAATACCATTGAAAACTTCCGCGAGGATGGCTGATAAACCCGACACGCGATTTTGACTTTTTAAGGAATATTTGCCCAAGCGTTCCCCAAACCAGCCAACTAAAATACCCATCAGTGGTGCAACTATCACCGTTGCTAATGTCAGTTGCCAATTCAGGTAAATCATGTAAATTGGAATTGCTAACAACTGCAAAATGCAGGGGATAAAATCGTGAAATACTTTATTTACAACTTCGCCAACCCGGTCAACATCTTCGGTGAGGCGGTAAGATAAATCACCTGCTTTTGCCGTTTCAAAATAGCTGAGATTTAGCTTTTGAAGATGTGCATAGACTTGCTGACGCAGATGAAAAGCAACTCTCAAAGCAGCTTTTGCCATGTACATATCTTGTATAGATTGAAACAAACCTCTAACAAGAAATACTAAAGCACAACTGCCAGTTATTTGAGCGATCGCTACTACATTACCTTGGGCAAAAGGAGTTGCTAATTTACCGGCAATATTTATCAAGACTAATGTCGCCAGCACGTATCCCAAGATACCAATAAGTCCTTTGGTGATGGTTCGCCACTGGAGCTGGATATAAGGCAGCAGTTGCCAGTAATTAGAACGGGTTTTCAAACTATAACGTCCACAATGATATTTTCCTTTGTTTGACGCTAGCAGTTTTTGGTGAGTTTCTAAATAGTTCACTAATTAGTTACAAACTGGTTTTAGCGTAGCGTTCATTGTAGAGTTTCTCGGTGTAGAGTAGTATTTGATACGGCTTCATAGTAGCAAGTCTGACAACCTATTAAAAATATCCAAGCCTCAGTTAGGCATAAGTTAAGAAAAAAGATACCAGATTAAACCAATTCGCAATGGGCTAACGCCCCGCTCCGCTAACGCAATTCGCAATTACGTTTTGTGACCGGGATTTAGACCCCGACACAAAACGTGCTGCCTATCTTGCTGGGGACTTAAACCCCCAAAGTTCGTTAAAGACCTATATTCCCGCCCTACAACAAACAATTAAGAACACAGTGCGTAAGTAATAAAAGTATACCCTGGTATAGATGACAGTTTTTTAGTGTTTATTAATACTGATATTTAGATTTGACCATTACTTATACCCACGCTTCATAGTTTTGCAGCTTGAGCAATATGAATGTAGATGAGTTGAGCCAACAGATAGCAGAATTGCGATCGCGGGTACGAAGAATATGGCAGCGTACTGCAACTCAACCAAACTCACAACAAGAGCTAATTATAGCGGCTTTCGATGAACTCCAAATGGCAATGGAAGAACTATTGGTTGCCTTAGAGGAGTTAGAGGTAACAAGAGCAGCAGCTGAGATAGAACGCCAGCGTTACCAAGAATTATTTGATTTTGCGCCGGATGGTTATTTGGTAACTAATACCGTAGGGAAGATCCTAGAGGCTAACTATGCAGCAGCAATTATGCTCTGTGTGCGCCAAAAATATTTGGTAGGTAAGCCATTAATTCTATTTATCGCTCAACAAGACCACCAGATATTTAGCTCCATAATAAATAATTCGCAGCAGAGAGAGGACTGCGTAATTGACCTAAAGCCACGCTTGGGTACATCTTTTCCTGCTAGTATCAGGGCATCTCCAGTGTACTACTCACAAGAAAAATTGCTAGGCTGGCGTTGGTCGCTGCGTAATATCAGCGAAACTAAAAAAGCTGAAGAACAAATGGCAAAACGCACAGTGGAACTGGCAAAAGCAAATCAGCAATTGCTGAGTGAAGTTACAGAGCATAAACGAGCCAAGTCACAACTGATGCACCTTGCGTTTCATGATGTACTGACGGGACTCCCAAACCGTGCTTTATTTATGAACCGTTTAGAAGATGCCGTCAATTATTCCAAACAGCATTCAGATTATCTATTTGCTGTCTTGTTTCTAGACCTAGATCGCTTCAAGGTGATCAATGACAGCCTGGGACACACATTTGGAGATCAATTACTGCTTACGGTTGCTCAAAGGCTTCAACAATGCTTGCGCTCTATAGATATAGCTGCACGCCTGGGAGGAGATGAGTTTATCATCTTGCTGGTGGGAATTAAAGATGTATTAGAAGTGGTAGAGGTTGTTGAGCGAATACAAAAGAATCTGGCACAAACTGTAGTTCTAGACGGGCACGAAGTGTCTACTACAGCGAGTATTGGCATTGCTTTAAGCATAACAGGTTATAAACAACCAGAAGATTACTTGCGTGATGCCGATATTGCCATGTACCGAGCTAAGGCACAAGGCAGGGCGTGCTATGAGATTTTTAACACTGATATGCATCTTCAAGCAATGGCACACTTGCAGTTGGTTAACGAGCTGCGCCGAGCCATTGAGCTTCAAGAGTTTCGGGTTTATTATCAACCGATAGTGTCACTTAGTCGCGGCAGGATAACTGGTTTTGAAGCGCTTGTGCGCTGGCTACACCCAAAACACGGCATTGTTTTGCCAGAGTATTTCATATCAACTGCCCAAGAAACCGGGCTAATTATCCTTATTGAGCAGTGGCTTTTATATGAGGCATGTAGTCAGATACAGCAGTGGCAAGAGCAATTCTCCTTTAGCTCTGGGGATTTGGCTGAGTGTCCCTTGACCATTAGTGTCAATCTTTGTACTACTAGGTTTAGTGAAGAAAACTTGCTGCCGCACATCAATAAAGTTCTACAAGACACTGGACTCCCCGCACAGAATTTGACGTTGGAGATTACTGAAGGCGTAATTATGGAAAACCATGATAAAGCCATCATCAGAGTAAAGCAACTGAGAAATTTAGGAATTAAGTTAGCAATTGACGATTTCGGTACGGGCTATTCCTCATTAGGTCGTCTCCACCACTTTCCAATTAATCAGTTGAAGATAGACCGCTCTTTTGTTAGCGGGAGCATTTTTGATGATGGAAATTTAGATATTGTTCAGA
The DNA here is from genome assembly GCF_003113895.1 of Nostoc commune NIES-4072. NCBI lineage: Bacteria > Bacillati > Cyanobacteriota > Cyanophyceae > Nostocales > Nostocaceae > Nostoc > Nostoc commune. The sequence goes on from NZ_BDUD01000001.1 coordinate 1,141,767, forward strand.
CAATTATTACATTGGCACACAAATTAGGTGTAAATGTGACTGCCGAAGGGGTGGAGACAGAAGAGCAACTAGCAATGTTGAGAAAATTGAAGTGTGAATATGGACAAGGATATTTTTTCTCTCATCCATTAGATAGCTCTCAGGCGACAGCATTAATTATGGCAAATCCTCAGTGGTGATGGGCCTATAGTGCAAAAAATAAAGAACGAACCGCCAAGAGCGCCAAGTACGCCAAGAAGTAAGAAATTAACAGATTTAGCGCAGCTTCACAAAGAAATGGTATGAGTGTTTGAACAGTTAACTAATTAGTTACAAACTGTTTTAGGGTTCAGCGTAGAGTTTCGCGGTGTTCTTCTATGATTGAAATGGAATATTCATTCGAGAAGAATTAATCATCATTGTGGCAGCTTCATTTGAGGATGAATACTTTGAATTACGAATTACTTAATATCTGCCTTGTTCTTGATATTTGGGTATAGACCAAAGTTTGATGGTTTCGTCACTACTACCACTTACTAAGGTTTGCCCATTAGGGCTAAAGGCAACAGACCATACAGACTTGGTATGTCCTGCAAAGTTAGCAAGGAGTTTGCCACTAGCTAGATTCCAAAGCTTGATTGTTCTGTCATAACTACCACTTGCTAAGGTTTGTCCATTAGGGCTAAAGGCAACAGACCATACAGATTCAGAATGCCCCGTTAGAGTGTGCAACAATTTGCCATCGCCTAAGCGCCACAGCTTGATGGTTTTATCCATACTGCCACTGGCAAGGGTTTGTCCATCAGGACTGAAGGCAACAGAACGTACTTCTTGGGAATGCCCTGTGAGAGTCTGTATAAGTGTCGGACTGCCAGTGTTTAGCTGCCAAATTCTGATGGAATTATCTTTACTACCACTGGCTAACTTCTGGCTATCGGGGCTAAAAGCAACAGACCTTACCCAGCCTACATGCTGGAGTGTAAAGAGTTCTTTACCTGTGTCGAGATTCCAAAGCTTAATGGTATTATCAGCACTGCTACTAGAGAGCAATTTTCCGTTAGGACTTATGGCGATCGCTTCTACATCGTCTTTATGCCCATCAAGGGTACGTATAAGAGTTCCTGTTTCCAGATTCCACAGTTTAATTCGATTATCCCAACTGCCACTAGCGAGTACACGGCGATCACTGCTAATCGCTAAGGATACAACTGCATCAGCATGACCTTTAAAACTGTGGAGTAACTTACCAGTGTCCAGATTCCAAATCTTGATCGTGCCATCATAGCTACCACTAGCTAAAGTCTTACCATCTGGACTGATAGCGATCGCATAAATCCACGCTGAATGTCCTTTTAAGGTTTGATCAGGTTGAATAACTGGCAAGGCCATAACCCCAGGTGTGGCCATCTCCAATGGAAATAGTAAACGATAGGAGCCAAACCCAACCAAGGTTGCTGTAGACGTAATTGCCAGTAATACTGTAATTTTCTTAACAATTTGGTTTGACACTACAAGGGACTCCCCATATACACAATTTGGGTAATAAATAGTACAAGAAAATAAAGCTTGTTTTAGTTTCAACTAATCAGTTACTTCAGCCGTGCTGTACTAGTGCTTCTTTCTGCTAATTCTGCTTTCGCTACTTTAGTTGCATTTTTTTGTTGCTTATTTTGGTGTTCAATCCAAAATCGGATGATAAATAAAACCGTGATTATGCTAATAGCAAAAAGGCTAATTGGTGTTAAATATGTCCAATGACCTGACATCTTATCTGAGATATGCCAAATCAAAATAACCATAGCTGGATAAGTGAGTTTATGTAATTGTTTCCAGTTCTTTTTCAGCTTTTTTACACTCCAATTATTAGAAGTTATAGAAAGGAGTGTAAAAATTATGAAAGTGCTTACACCCTGGAAATATATCCAAAATGTCTTGATGTCAAAAAAATCAAAGTTTCTCTTTTGAACCATTAGGAAACCATGACCTAAAGCCAAAAAGAAAGCTATAATACCAATGTTCCGGCGGTGTTTTAGCAGCAATTGAGGAATTCCAGTCTCTTTGGTTTGTGGAAAAACAATTCTTAGAGTTGTGGGAAGTAATGTAGCTATATAGCTAGCTAATGCTAGGAATCCGAGAATATTAGCCAGGGGTGATTGATCTATTGAAAACATGATTAATCTCTAAAAATAATATTGTTGACGATAGAAACTACAGGTATAAACAGTGAAACAAAACTTCCGCTAATCCGAATGGAAATAGCAGATAAGCTAGTATCGCCGCTACGCAAAAGTCAAAAGTTAACTTTGCTAGGTAAATAAGTTTGTAATAAGGACTTTAGTCCTTGTGTTAAATACTGAAGTACATCTTTATTTCTGGTACTTTTCTAATTACTTATATCCATAAATTAGCTGGTTGATTACTTGCTTACATTGTAGTATAATTACTTGAGGGTTAATAGTACCCTAGAGGGTACTATCTTTAACTGCAATCTTTCCTGGCATGATGCAGTATTAACGTGAGCAACACATCCTTGGGTAATAGACGCGATGAATCGCGTCTCTACAAATGGTCTATTTGTCGCATTCTTTTTTCAAATTGGTGTTACTTAGACGATGGGTTTTACTTTCGTTCATAAAAAAAACCCCTCCTCGCTAGCGCGGGGAAGGGGTTGGGGGTGGGGATAACCTAATATCCGCCTTCTTCTTCGTATTCTGGCTGTCTTTCCTTGACTTTCTTGGGAATATTCACTGGTTTCGGCGCATCTTCCCAAGCATCGCCTTCTACGTCGTCATAATCATCGTATTCATCAACATAAGGCTTGTTATAGGGCTGGGCATCATATTTTAGCGGCTGTGGTTGTTGATACCTGTCGCTACCTGTTGCCTCGCTCCAGTTATCTTCTTCCTCGTCTTCTTCGTATTGAATAGATTCATACTGCCGCGCTTTCATTACCTGACGCTGTGGCCTTTCTTCTTCCACATAGTCTTCTGTCCATTCTTCTTCCCGCGCTACGGGTTCGGGGGCGCGAACTTTTTGCCTGGGTGGCTGTAATGGCACTCCACTAGGCAGTTGTTTATCTGGCGTAACTTGGCGTGGTGGAGTATAGGCGTATTCTTCTTCTATATCTCGCTCCCAAGGTGCTTTGCCGATACCCAGGCGCTCTAGTAAACCAACTGTCAACTGGTTTACCCGTTCTTCGGCTCCCTCAAACACAATCAACCGATTGGGGCCAGTGCTGACAATTTCATCGACTGAGAACTCGTAAGTACTCAGAAATTGATCAGGAATTTGGGGCAATCCTAAAGAAGCAATAACTATGGAGTTAAGCTTCCCGGTTTCGCCATTGAACTTGAAGCCCCGAACTTTGCCTAAGACTTCACCTGTTTCTGTAATTACTTCCCAGTTAATCAGATTACTGAGAGATTCAACTTCGATATCTTCTATTACATCTTCGTTATCAACCAGGATGACATCACCAATCTGGCTGATGTTGTTGAGGTACATATAGCGCGGTATGCCCGAAATGGAGATCAGGCTATCTCGCAAACCAAGAGCCACAACCTCTCGTTGATCTATATCAACCCAGACTTGACTGATGATGCCTAGCCGCTTGCCGTTGTCGCGGGTAATCACCTGGGTATTTAATATGTCGGAACGCCTAATTATCTGTTCGGAGGTCATTCTATACCGAGTCCTGATCTCGAATCCGGTTTAACGCGACGTGCAACTTATTCTTAGAACCCTTCTCCAAAGCTCTTGTCCACAGGGAGAGAGGCTTTGATTTTTGCTCTCTTTCCCTGGTAGGGAAGGGTTTGGGGGTTAGGTTTGAGAGAAACTCGCACATTACGTGGTTTATCTATACACTATTATTAACAAAAACTCAAGCAGATGTATTGGATGATTGTAACTTAATCCCCAAAACTTGAGTGTAAGCTCCTCGTGCTTGAGTAACGCCAATTGTGCGTTCGGCTGATTCTATCATCGGACGACGCAAACTCACAACTATAAATTGCGCTTGTTGTGACTGTTGTTTAATCATTCTAGCTAATCGCTCTACGTTTGCTCCATCTAGGAACATATCTACTTCGTCAAAGGCGTAAAATGGCGATGGGCGGTAGCGTTGCAGGGCAAAAATAAAGCTCAAGGCTGTAAGTGATTTTTCTCCCCCAGACATGGAAGCTAGGCGTTGTACTGGTTTCCCTTTGGGATGTGCGACTAAATTTAGCCCACTACTAAAGGGATCTTCTGGGTTTTCGAGTTGTAAGAAGCCGTCACCGTCTGAAAGAATGGCAAAAATCGATTGAAAGTTTTCGTTAACAGCGTCGAAAGCTTCTTTAAAGGCAAGTTGCCGCAATGTGGTAAAGTTTTCAATCCGTAAAAGTAGTTCGGTGCGTTCCCCTTCTAGTGTCTCTAATTTTTGCGTGAGTTCTTGGAGACGGTTTTGCGTGCGTTCGTATTCTTCCAATGCCAGCATATTAACAGGTTCCATTGCCTGTAAGCGTTTGGTAAGCGATCGCAATTCTTTTTGCAATTCTTCCAAATCTACTTTATCTGGAACTTCCGGCAACGGATTTGGTAATTCTGCTCCCACATCTCGCAACTGGCTTTGTAATGCAATTAGTTCTTCGCGGCGCTTCTCTTGGGTTTCTTGGAGTTTTTGGATTTCCCATTGCAATTGTTGTTGGCGCAAAAGATGCGATCGCACTTCTTGTTCTGTAGCGTCGCGTTTTTGTTTTTCTTCTCCTAAATTTTGTTCCATTTGATTTAACGATAAACGGGTTTGGGTGATTTGGTCGTCTAGCGTTGTGGTTTGGCTCAAGACGCGATGAATCGCGTCTCTACAAGAGGTTTGTTGGGTTTCGTATTCGGTGATTCGCGTTTCTGCTTCTTGGATTTTTTCTTGTAAACGTTGTTGCTGATTTTCTAAATTTTTTAATCTTTGTTCGGCTTCGCGTAATGCTGTTTCACGTTGTTGCAATTGTTGCTCTTGAATTTTAATTGTCGCTTGGATTTGTTGCCATTCGCTGGGGGTTTGGGATGCTTCTAACTCTGCTAAGGCGTGTCGCAATTGTTGCAATTCATTTTCTTGTCCTGGTAATTCCCGCTCTAAGATTTCTAATCGGGATTGAGCAGTGGCTAACTTTTCGCTGTTTTGGGCGAGTTGCGATCGCCTCCCCTCTAATTGCGCTGTCAAATTCTTAATATCTTTTTGCAACTGTTCCAATTGCAACTGCTGTTCACGCCGCGCCTGACGCGCTTCTGTGAGTTCTTGCGTCAGTTTTTTAGTTCTGGCTGACAAAGTAGCGATCGCTTCTGTACAACGTTCTAAAACTCGCTCAATATCCACCAAGCGAGTTTTTAAAGCGATCGCTTCATCAGATTCCGCCGCTTCCGCATTGCCAAACCGCAAGGCTGAACGCTGGGTGTTGCTACCACCAGTCATTGCACCACTGGTTTCTAAGAGTTCCCCGTCTAAGGTGACGATGCGATATAATCCTAAATTTTTCCGCGCCGCTTCCAGGTTGGCAAAAACTACAGTGTTCCCAAAAACATAGCTAAATACATCTTTGTAACGGCGATCGCAATCGACTAAGTTAACAGCATAGTTAACGAAACCGCTAGCAAAACGCAGTGTTGCATCTTGAGTAAATTTGGGAGCGTGAATTTTATTCAGGGGTAAAAAAGTTGCTCTCCCTGCACGCTTCTGTTTGAGTAGTTCAATCCCTGCGGCGGCGATGCTGTCATCTTCCACTACAATATGTCCCAAGCGTCCACCGGCAGCCATTTCTAAAGCTAGTTGATGACGGGGTTCTACTTTTCCTAACTGCACAACTAAGCCACAAAGTCCAGGCATTCCCGATTGTAAAATGACTTTACTCGCTTGGGTTCCTTGGACTTCTTGCTGTGCTTGCGCTTGCGCCTCTATTTTATCCAACTGGCGTTGTTTTTCTCGTTGTTCAGAAAGTAACCGTTTTTGAGTTTCCTGTTGGATTTGCAGTTCTTGTTCTGTAGCTGAGAGATTTTGGGCTAAATTTTGGATGGGTTTGCTAGAGGCGTTAAATTCAGTTTCAATTTGACTACATTCAGTTTGTTTTTGAGCTAATAGCGGTTCGTCGCGTTCAATTAGCTGGGTTTGTTCGGAAATTAATTGCTGTAACTGATTATTGCGTTCTGTGAGTTGTGCTTTTTCTGTGCGTTGCGGTTCTAGAGTTTGCAACAGAGTTTCAATTTGACGGTTGAATGCTGTTTGTTGCTGCACCCACGCTTCCGAAGCCGAGGCGATTTCTGCGGCGGCTTCGCGGGAGGTTTCTAGAGATTGGTGGGCTTCATTTCTTTGGTGTTGGGAAGACGTGATGAATCGCGTCTCTACAATTTGGGTTTCGGCAATTTCTTCTAGGGAATGACGGTGTTTTTGAATTTCTTGCTGAGTTTGAAGCAGACGTTTGGCGGTTTCTTGGGAAGTCGTTTGTAATTCGGTTAGCTGACGCTGGAGTTGCTTTCGTTCTGCTTCTTGGGTGGCGAGGGTAGATTGTACTGCCAAAAGTTCCTCTTCTCCCAATGCTTTTACATGAGCATTGAGTTGTTCCAGTTCAGCAGTTTTTTGGACGATTTCAGAATTTAGGTTTGTAAGTTGGGTAGTGAGTTCAGTAGAATTGCGATCGCCTGTTTGAATTTCGTGAACTAACTTTTCTTGTTGTGCTTGTAGCGATCGCCATGATAAAACAGCTTCCCAGGATTGTTTCGCTAGAAATTCTGTGCGGAGTTTTTGATATTTCTCAGCTTTAGCCCGATCTTGGGAAAGGCGATCGCGCTGTGCAGTTAATTCCGTCTCGATAATCCGACAGCTATCTTCTTTTTCCTTCACCTCATTTAAAGTTGATTTGGCTTGGATGATTTTGCGATCGAATGCCGCCACCCCAGCCAATTCATCAATAATTTCTCGCCGTTCCCGCGCATTCATCGAGATAATGCTGGTGACATCCCCTTGCAGCACCACGTTATAGCCTTCAGGATAAACCCGCAGGTTACTTAGTTGTTCATGCAATTCCGTTAGCGTGCAAGATACACCATTGATATAGTAATTCGACGTGTAACTTCCTTGGTGAGTGACTCGCAGCCTTCTAGTAACACTCCACTCAGTTGGGGAGTGGGGAGTGGAGAGTGGGGAGTGGGAATTTTCCTCATCTTCATCTACTTCTTCCTCTGCTTCCTCGCTCTGCGCCTTTGCGGCTTTGGGTAAAACATCTTCCCCTGATAAATCAAACGTCACAGTGACACTAGCCTCAATAGAAGCGCGTCCTTTAGAGGTTTGGGTGTTATTTACCAAATCTGGGAGGCGATCGGCTCGCATTCCCTTAGAACTGGAGAGTCCCAGGCAAAATAGCAGTGCATCTAGAATGTTAGACTTACCCGAACCATTTGGCCCAGATATGACAGTACACCCCGGTAGCAAAGGGACTGAAGTAGTGCCACCGAAGGATTTGAAGTTCGTAAGTTCCACGCGCTTGATATGCACCATAGGCGCTGGTTAACTGGGCTAATGAAGAACAAGTGTATCAACTAATTAAATATTGGCAAGAGGGTAGCGAGAAAATTAGAGATTTTCACACCACAGAGACGCAGACAACGCAGAGAGGGTAAGAGAATCGTGGTTTAGAGAAAAACAATACTGCTAGAGTTAGCACAAGCACGAGATTTTATTGCAGGCGCTCAAAAGCAACTATATCAAATCATTCAAGTTTTAGTTGAGATAACTAATTTAACAAGTTGTTGTTGGCAAAGCGATCGCTATCATGTGAGGAATATAACTTTATTTTAGTCACAGAACAAGTTTTAGTTTATGGAGAACTTAAGCGTCAACTTGCACAACGTTTTCGGTACGATGTTGATTCTTATTGCGATGCAAAAACGCAGTTTGTAGAAGGTATCCTTAAAACTTGCACTTCTCGATAGATAAATAAACCCATGATAAGTATTCTTTGGGGCGTCACGACTAATGAACTCATCTTTATTTAACCAAAAAAACAGGCCTTACACAGATGTAAGTCCTGTTTAAATTTTCTGATGATGTAAGCTGATTTAACTAATCCACGGTTAACTGAGAACTTCAGTTATTCTTTTATGGCATTTTCACAGCTTTAACTTTTGCTTCCACCTTCACTGTCTTTACACCTTGAACTTCTTTAACTAAAGTTTCAGCTTTCTGGAGTTCTTCAGCAGAAGTTGCTGTGCCTTTGAGGATAATTTCACCCTCTTTGTTTTCAACTTGTAACTTATTACCTGGTAAGCCTTTATTTAACTTTTCGCTAACTTCAGTTTTCAAGTCGCTCTTAGCTTTTGTTGCTGCCGTTTTTTCAGAATCGGTTTTAATAGTATCTGTACTAACTCCTAAAGGAGTCGTTTGGGTTGCGGGAATTTTGGCAGTAGTTTTATCCGCAGTTTGATTTATCTGAGAAGCTGGTGTTGCTGGTGCTTGAGCGGCTTCATTAGTAGTACTAGAAGTTTCTGAACCAGTTTTAGTAGCCTCTTGGCAGCCAAAAGTTCCAACTACCAAAATGCTACTAACTAGCAATAGAATTAGCTTTTTCATTATCTTCTCCAAATTGAATACTAGAAGCGATTAATTGAGGTGTGTGTGATAGTGAGGAGCAGATGTTAAAAAGCAATTAAATGTGAAGTAGCAAAAGTTTCCAAGCAATTGCTTAGGTTACTGGAAATTGAAACTTAGACGATTTCTTGAGGCTAAGATTTTGCAGCCATTATTGAGAAGCGCCAATTCAATTTTCCTGACGGTTGCTAACCAGGATGCGTCTACATCCACTCTGTAGCTCTCTATGAATTTAATGTAGATGCCCAGTAGCTCTTTCGGTGGTAGACTGTGCAGCCTTGCAGTAGTGACTCGATGTTATCAGATTTAAGTCAGTTTGGCGATATCTAAGCCTATGCAACTCAAAACTTCAGCATTTTTGCAATTCTGTGGCAGCAAAATTACCAACAAAATGTTACTTTAGAAAACTATGGCTTACTTACAATGCCCCAAATATCAGGAAATATTAGCCAATGCCGTACCTTACTTCCGCCCGCGAAATTAGTGCCATTGTTGCTGAATATACCAACGCTAAAACGCTGTGGATAGATACAGAAGTTGCTGACTATAAAAGTCGTAATCCCCGATTATCACTGATTCAGGTATTAGATAATCCCAAAGATATGAGTGGCGATCGCGTTTACCTTTTAGATGTTCTAGATCAACCTAATATTATAGCTGAATTTATTGAGAAAATTATGATAAATTCTGCCATTGAAAAAGTTTTTCACAACGCCAGTTATGATCTAAAACTTCTCGGTAACAAGAAAGCCAAAAATATTACTTGTACTTTAGATATGGCAAAAAAAATTCCCTACTATCTTTTACCTTTACCTAATTATCAACTCAAAACTATAGCTACGTCACTTTGTAGCTTTAACAATATTGAGAAACAAGAACAAACAAGCGATTGGGGAAAACGCCCCCTGACTGAAGAACAGATAGAGTATGCTTACTTAGATTGTATTTATCTGGCTCAAATTCACTCAAATTTATTAGATTTGCAAGCCCAAGCCAGCCCCGATCCCGCAACGGAAGACTTAATATCACTAAGTAGTAGATATTCGCAACTTGAGCAACAATACAAGTTGTTGAATTCAGAATTTGAGCATTTGCAAGAACGCATGAAAAAAGCTATGCAAGCTCAGAATATATCTGAAACTGCTTATTACAAACTAACTAGTTATGAACGGACTACAGTTAAAGCTACTTTTACAGAATTAGCAAGGCTAGCGCAAAGTGAAGGTATTAATTTAGATTTTCCAATCACACTCACTCAGAAACTCAAAAAAGATTTAGGGTCAAATCTAGAACAACTTTCTGTAGATATTGAAAAAACCACCTCTTGGCGGCTAAGTTCCAAAACTCAAGAAAGTGATATTGAGGATGAGTAAATTGTTTAGGTGGCTACAAATGCCAGAATTTATGGAGTTATTATTTAGAATAAATCTTAATATATCAATTTTTTCCAATAGTATTCTAAAAAACATGAACAACAGTAGGTTACTGATCAGAAATCTATTGTCAAGAATTAAAGAGATGAAAATAGAAAAGAGCAAAACTGACAAGTTTTATACTTTATATTTTATGATTTTTCCTTAATATAACTATTAAATAAATTTATTGAAGATCAGGAAAATTTATAAATTAGTTTTAAATCTCTATCCAAAGTTAAAATAACTATTGAGTTAAAGAATTAAAATCTAGATTTTGCTACTAATTGCGTTCAGGTGTTATGGCAGTTTATATTAAATCATGAAACGGAGTTTATTTAAACAAAAGCGAACAAAGGTAAATCAAGTATTTACTATAGCTATTTTTACTACATTGAGCGCAATTAGCAGTGTTTCTTGTAGTAAGAATGAGAATGTTTTAGTAACAGAAATAGGAGTTAGTCAACCTAGCCGTAGTTCAGCTACAGCATTCAAAGGTGGGGAATTCTATCTTCAGGGAAAGAATCAGCATTTAAACGGCGATTTACAAGCTGCGATCGCTTCTTATGGTAAGGCAATTGCTCAAAATCCTCAATATGGCGCTGCCTACAACGGCCGGGGATTAGTCTACTTTGATTTGGGAGACAAGGAAAAAGCGATCGCAGATTACAATCAAGCACTTAACATCAACCCTAACGACGCGGAAGCCTACAATAACCGGGGAAATGCCCGCGCCTCACTAGGAAATAACACAGAAGCAGTAAAAGATTACAGTGAAGCGATTCGCCTGAATCCCAACTATGCCGAAGCCTACAATAACCGAGGAAATGCCCGCGCCACCTTGGGCGAAAGAAGAGAGGCGCTAGATGATTTTGACCAAGCAATTCTCCTCAACCCCAAATATGCGATCGCTTATAATAACCGAGGAAATGCCCGTGCTGCCAATGGAGAGCCACAGGGTGCGCTCGAAGATTACAATCAAGCCATTCGCCTCAACCCTAACTTTGGCGCTGCCTATAATAACCGGGGAAATGCCCGCGCCACCAATGGAGACAAGCAGGGGGCACTCAAGGATTTACAACAAGCAGCAAGCATTTTTCAAAGTCAGGGTAACAATGATTTATATGAACAAGTGATGAAAAATATTAAAGAACTTGGGCAGTAGGGAGTAGGGAGTGGGGAGTGGGGAGTGAGGGATGAGGGAGCAGGGGGAGCAGGGGAGGCAGGGGAAGAAATAAGCAATAGAATGCCCAATGCCCAATGCCCAATGCCCTATTCCCTATTCCCTATTCTTCAATAATCGGGTTGCGGAGGTCTTCTACCAGCGCTTGAATTTCTGCTGGAGGAGGTGGCGTTAGGCGCGAAACAACTAGGGTGACAACGAAGTTAATTAGCATACCCAAAGTACCAATTCCTTCGGGAGAAACCCCAAAAAACCAGGGTTGCATACCCCCAAATTTGACGCCGATAATGTAGATTATCGTAAAAATTAAACCCGTCAACATGCCGGCGATCGCACCTTCAGAATTGGTACGCTTGTCGAAAATCCCCAGAAAAATCACTGGGAAGAAACTAGCGGCGGCTAAACCGAAGGCAAAAGCTACCACCTCACTCACAAATCCCGGCGGATTCACCCCAAAATATCCGGCGAGGACGAGGGAAAAGCCTACCATGATCCGCCCGACAAACACCCGTTTTTGTTCTGAGGCTGATGAATCTATGATCCGGTAGTAAATATCGTGGGCGATGGAACTGGAAATTACCAGCAATAAACCTGATGCTGTAGACAAAGCAGCAGCCAAACCGCCAGCCGCTACCAAGCCAATCACCCACGGAGGCAGGTTAGCTACCTCTGGAGTAGAAAGCACAATGATATCTCGGTCAATCTTGATTTCATTAGTGTCTTTGTTTGGGGTTAACTGGAGACGCCCATCTTTATTTATGTCATCAAAACCCAAAAGTTTGGTTTTTTCCCACTTGGTCGCCCAGTCTAGCTGCTGCACTTCTGCAATCGAATGATTGTGCAGGGAATCGATGAGGTTGTAGCGGGCAAACATCGAAAGGGCTGGAGCTGTTGTATAAAGAATGGCAATAAATAGTAGCGCCCAACCAGCAGAATAGCGAGCTGCACGCACACTCTTTACTGTGTAAAACCGGACGATGATATGAGGCAAGCCGGCAGTGCCTACCATCAGGGCAATGGTAGTGAACAGCACATCTAGCATTGACTTGTTCACAAATGGCTGAGTATACGGCTTAAATCCCAGGTCAACCTGGATTTTATTGAGTTTGTCAGCAATATCACTGAAGGTAAATGCTAGCTGAGGAACAGGATTACCAGTGAGAAACCAGGCGATCGCGATCGCTGGAATCAGGTAAGCAAAAATCAACACACAGTATTGTGCTACTTGTGTCCAGGTAATGCCTTTCATCCCCCCCAGCACAGAGAAAAAGCCGACAATCACCATACCGATGATTACACCTGTATTGATATCTACTTGTAGAAAGCGGCTAAAAACAATGCCCACGCCCCGCATTTGTCCAGCAACGTAGGTAAGGGAGACGAAAATGGCTGCAACTACTGCCACTAAACGGGCGATATTAGAGTAGTAGCGATCGCCTACGAAATCTGGCACTGTATACTTACCAAATTTCCGTAAGTAGGGAGCTAGTAATAATGCTAGCAGTACATAACCGCCAGTCCACCCCATTAAATAAATAGAACCATCGTAGCCCAAAAAAGAAATCAGCCCCGCCATTGAAATAAACGAAGCTGCGGACATCCAATCGGCGGCGGTAGCCGCACCATTAGCAATTGAAGGTATCCCTTGGCCTGCTATAAAGAAGTCTTTACTATTTTCGACTCGTGATTGCCAACCAATATAAATGTAGGCGAGGAAGGAAAGTCCAACTAATACAATAGTCCAAATTTCAACTGACACGGTTTTTCCTCACTTCTTAATATTGTATTTTTGATCTAGTTTGTCCATTTGAAAGGCATAAATGAAAATTAAGGCCACAAATACCAGGATTGATCCTTGTTGCGCCATCCAAAAGCCAAAGGGTACGCCAAAAAACCGTATCGCATTCAAAGGTTGAACCAACAAAATACTAAAAATTAGGGAAACCAATGCCCAGACAATTAAAAGATTACGAATTAAAGCAGTATTAGCACGCCAATAAGAACGGCGCTGATCTTCATCCATCGTTGTTCATCATCATTGCGTTAGTGCATCAAAATAATACCAATAAGCCGTTGATATCCTGCCTAATGACTGTATTAATTTTTAAATTATTTAGTAAATAATATTTATTGTTTAAGTAATAAATTCTCCTAAATCACAACTGGTTAAAAATTACCGTATAGTTATTTGTGAACAAATGTTGCTTGATGAAGCTGAAATATACAATAAAACAGCAGCAATAAAGTAGTTTTTTATACTAATACTTTAATGTAAATTAAGTATTAACTATTAAGCATTTTAAGTCTTTAAATGCTAAAGATTTGTTTTTACTACCATAAAAGCAATTGATACTCATAAAAGTGAGTTAAGTTAACTTACAAAATATACGAATAATTACTGTGGATTATTACTTAGTATGTTTAATAACATTAATATAGCGATTTTGTTATTACACAGATGGGGCATTAGCAAAACATAGTAAATTATGATACAGATACTGTTTTATTGAGCTTTCGGATGCATTGCAGTCTGTATAGATGAGAACTTCTATCATCATGGTGAGAAAAAGCTGATTTTAACTAACTGATTCGCTTTATTCTCAACAACCAGCGTCTTCATAGATTTTTTAACTAGTCTTGGAAGCTGCACAAAAATAATGAACACGTTCAGGTAATCTGCGGTGACTGCACTTGCCCAACTGCAACTATTACAATTGTCACTCCTGAAGGCAAAATCCTTACAGATGCGAGTGTAGGCACTGGCCCGGTGGATGCGGTCTATCAAGCAATCAATCGATTGGTGCAGATTCCCAATCAACTAATTGAATTTTCCGTCCAATCTGTGACTGGTGGGATTGATGCACTAGGAACCGTGACAGTTCGCTTGAAGCATCAAGAGCGGATATTCTCTGGGCAAGCATCTGATACTGATATCGTGGTAGCCGCAGCTTACGCTCATATCAACGCCCTGAATCGTCTTTATCGTTACTTGCAAACTGAGAAATCCGAGTTTCATGAGATAAACTCTGCCGTTGTCTCTGGGTAGATCGGATGCGTTGCTGAATACAGGCATAAATCCTTGTAGAGAAGCGATTGTACCTATACATAAACGAGAACTGCTATAGCAAGAGCAGCTAAACATATACCAGCAGTGTTTTGTTCAGGGACAATAGAAAAAGCCCACCTAATACGATCGCAGTTATGACAACTACACTGACCTCTGCTGTTAAACCAAGAGCTGAAGATAGTTTTGCCATTAGCTTTGCACCATTGTCTCTTGAAGAAATCTATGCCTTATCTAACGATCCAGCCAACGGTGCTGTGGTTATCATGAGTGGCGTAGTTCGCAATCAAACTGATGGTCAACCTGTAATTGCTCTAGAGTATCAAGCTTACGAACCTATGGCATTGCGGATATTTTATCAAATTGCTGCTGATATTCGCTTATCTACGCCTGATGTGAATCGGGTAGTGATTCATCATCGCACTGGACGTTTGCAAGTTGGAGAAATTAGCGTTTTAGTCGCAGTAGGTTGTCCTCATCGGAGTGAGGCGTTTGAAGCTTGCCAATATGCTATTGATACCCTCAAACACCAAGCACCCATTTGGAAAAAAGAACATTGGGAAGATGGTTCTAGCCGTTGGGTAAGTATTGCTGCTTGCGAAACATCAGGAGAAAATTGTTAAAATTTCTGAGGTTATTGAACACGCTCAATTTATCCAGCAATTAGCGAACTATAACTTGTGCCACAGTTACGCCTGTCTTAGACATTGCTAAGTGCTGGATGACATCAACCAGTACTTTACCGTTTGGGTTTTAATTTTCCCAAAGCATAGTAAAAAATACGCGAGTTTTTTATTTGTTCAAAATCTAAACCAATCAGTAATCTCTAATTCCCAAATACCTACTTAATAGGAATATTTAATTTTTATTAAAATTTTATATTTGCAAAACAACAATTTATGTTGCATTTGTTTACAGAAAATGCATGACTCTATTGAGGTTTGTAAATAATTTGTATTTCTATAAGGAATATTCCTTTAGACTGATCTTCAACTGAAAAACGTGGGGACAAACACCAATGCATTCGTTAAATATATTTTGTCACGAATTTGTAGTTGCTGTTTCCTTTGTAGCTTGCATTGTTGGGCTGGTATTACTGTGGGACAGTAAACAGCAAAAAAATGATGTAGAAGAGACAGAGCGGATTTTATTTAGAATGAGCTTTACCTACTGGCTAGTTTACTGTGTAGCCTTTGGTATAGAAAAAATAGTTTTACCCGACTGGGAATCTGTACTCATGACTTTGAGAATAACTACAGCTCTGTCATATTTCTTAACTTTTTCTTGCGTCGTTAGTCTGCCACTACACAAATTTGCAGTCCACCGTGTTGAAGAATAGTTATAGGGCATGGGGAATTGGGAATTGGGCATGATTATTTCATAGCGATCGCTAATGCCGTTTCCAATTCTGACTGCGCTAAAGTGGTTAAAATAAAGACCTCTTGTACAGTCTTCCCCTGCCGTGCAATTACTTTATAGCCGCCGCGAATTGGTACTGAAACGCGCAGTTGCATTTTCGGGCAATGGCCTTTTGCCCGCCCAATCACTCCCGGCGTTACAGTTTGGATGTTGTCCTGCTGACAAAGACGTTCTAAAATGGGAATAAGACCATCAAGGTGGGTCGAGTGATTCCAAACCAGTCTGCCAGCTTTTTGCGTTCGCGTAGCGTCTCGTAGAGAAGCCGATCGGAGGGAATCTGCGGTGGGTTTGCCCATGATAATTAAGCTGCTTCTAGAGGTGCCATTGTCAAACCTGCTCGGTGCAGCTGCTGATGATAAAGTTCCGCAGGTTCTTGGGGCCCGACCCAGACGATCGCTTGACCTTCATAGTGTACCTGATTAGTTAGATCCCATGCGCGATCGCCAGTCATCCCTGGAATATATTTCATCAAACATTCACTCACATGTTGGAATGTATTAAAATCATCGTTTAATACAATCACTTTGTAATTCGGATAAGTCTTACGGGTAACTTGATTAGACCGTTCAGGAGCTTTAGTTGGTGCTGTGGCCATCCCGTAAACATCTGCTGAAAGTGTCATAAGCATAGAACAATTAAGCAAGATAATTTTACAAAACTACACTACAAGCAAGTAGTTTAGTCCATTGTCAGTTGTCATTCGTCATTTGTCCGTTATCCGTTGTCCTTAACAAATGACCAATGACCAATGACCAATGACAAATGACCAATAACTATCTATCGCCAATTATCCCAGTTTTCGTTAAAAATGGATGTATCGGGGAAGGCTGTGGGGTTGCCATTTTGTTGCAAAAGCCGTTTGAGTGCTTCCAATTGTGGCTCTTGTTTGGGTAAATCATCGACTAGTTGGTAGGGTGCGATCGCATTTTTCAGGGCAAAACTAGCAATAGTTCCCGCAGCTGCGCCAGAAGACCATTCAAAGGAATGGACTCGATAGGCAGCAGCAGCAATATGACTAGTAGCAATGCTTTTGCCTCCTACTAGTAAATTATCAATTTTCTGGGGAATCATTGCCCTCAGAGCAATTTGGAAGGGATAAGCTTGACCTGCACCACGCCTTTCACCTGGACGTTCTGTATTACCAGGGGCTTCTGGGGGACTATTCACCATGCAAGGATGGAAATCTATAGCGTAGTGACCAATACCCACAGCGTCGGGGAAGATGGTAGAACGAGTCCGTCGCATTGCTTTTTCTGGTGAGACTTTACCTTCAATTACTGATACTGCTTCCAAACCTGCAAGGGCTGCTCGTAGCCTCCGATACATATCTGCTGGCAGAGTCTGGGAGTAATACTGATCATTGTAATCTCGGCGAGAAATATCAATTTCCCAAATACCAAAGCCACCAGGTTGTCCCCAACTAGGGCGGCCAATGATCCGCCGTCCTTCGCGCATATAGGGATATTTCGATAAGCCATGTACTGTACCCATCGGGGAATTTAGCCCGGAAACAAAGCGGTTATTGCTTTGCTGCTGTTTTACACCCTCCCCCAACTGGGAATCTGTAGTCCCAGCTACTAACCAATAATAGAAAGAGAGGGCATTTTCCTCAGCTTTGCGGAGGGTTTCTGTTCGCAGTCCCCCCATCCAACCACCTGATTTTAACTGCCCAGTACTTTCTAACTGTTGGCGACTGTAAATCAGGTTATCTTGGGCTGTTCCAGGGCGGTAATCGTTACCCCAAGTCCAGTTTTGCATGGAGATGTCCCCTGGTGTAGGAGCAGTAAAACTTACACCACCGAATTTTTCTGGTTTTCCTTTGTTTGGACTCAAAATGCGACGATAGGTAAAAACTAAGTCAAAGTTAGCCAGTCGCTTTAATTCATAGCTGAAATATGGGGCGTATTGTGGATAAAATGCTGGCATCGTCTGCGGTTGCGGTTCCTTTGTGGCCTCCATTGCAAAGGTGTAGGTAAAGCCTTGAGGGCAATAAGGGTCGTTATTGGCGCTGGAAGCAGAAGGTTCTAGGTAAGAAAGGGCATCAATACCTAATCGGTAGGGGACATCAGCAAGGGCGATAATTTCTCCAGTTTCGCTCGCGTCTATGACGTACCATTTAGGAGCATCCCCTTTATCTGCCTTGGGGAGGAAACGAACAATAGTTTTGGTAAATCGAGATGAGTTTTCGTAGCTATAAGAATCTTCAATACTTTGAGATAAAGTAAAGGTATTGAGCGGTGGTGCGCCTTTTGGTGGTTGATGTTGAATAGCGATCGCACCATTAATTATTTTGCCATCAGCAGCGATTTCCAAATCCTTAATTACCGTGTTGGGAAACCATTGCAACTTCCCTTTGCCCTGCTTCTCGGCATCTTTGAGCATCTGAACCAAAATTGTGTGAGCATCGCGGGGGAGAAAGCAAGAGTCACTTACCCAACAATCACCGGGGTTAAGTTCACCGTATTTGCGCCCAATGCGGTTTCGCAATTCCATGTAGCCGCGAGAATAGAATTTGAGGGCACGCTGAGTTGGGCGTTCGTCTAACGCAGATGTCCCTTGAGAAGAAATTTGTCCTCCCAGCCAGTCAGTAATTTCCGTAAGACAAACCGTTCGTCCTGCTAGTAACCCCTCGTAGGCTGTGGCTGCACCAGATAATCCACCACCAACAACTAAAATCTCGCAGTTGACAGTTTTATCTGGGGTTCTTGGTGGTGCGGCGTTTGCACCATCAAATGCAACTAAGGTAGATACTAAATTGAGACTGATTAGCGATGTCAAGCTATAGGCTACTTTGTGTCTGCGCTTCATGGTAAAAAAAACTGCTCCAAATCCTGTGTCATCTTGTAGAAGGTAGCATCCAGGAAATGATCATCACAAGTTTATAAGAGTAAATATATTTAAATACAATCTTTACACTGAAAATACTGAGTATGCAGGCTAAATTTATCCTGTCTTGTTGTCATGCTAGAAAGTCTGCTTTATCTGCCCAGTCTAAAGAAGAGGATCAACTGGATACACCTGAAGCGTTCCCCCTTGGGGTTGCCGTTCGCGGTAGCGTCTCTGAAAGAGAAGGCATCGCTATTCAACTACGTGGTCATAAAATCTTGATCGAGCGATCGCCAATACTAAAACCGACCTATATGTTTTGCGATACGCCTTTTCCCATCATCTGAGTGAGCGCGATGTCTACGACGGGCTACGCTTACGCAAAAGGGAGCAATATTCAACAGCGATCGCCTATCAACCTGTATAGAGCGCACTTATAGCCAATTTAGGTAAATCAAAAATCATTTATAAATATCTTTTCATTACTTGTTGCTTCAGATTAGTAAAAGTCGATGTACGCACTCAAAAACAACAAAATTTTCATTTTGAGAGAAGTTGCAAGTCTGACGCTCATTAATAATTAATCCATGATCCTCAGGATAAATTAATTGTTTTTTATTAAAATCTACCTTGAGCATCCCCTCTGTATGCAAAAAGTGCTTTGATAATACATCTCCATTTTGCTCAAAACCTAGCGATAGTAAAAAAGATTTAAAATTGTCTTGAGTAATCATTTATTGCTTGTTCACGCCGATCTACCCATCATATAGCAATCCTAAATCATTCGTGAAAAATTAGATCCCCGACTTCTTGAAGAAGTCGGGGATATGGACATCGCGCATTTTCACAACTCAAATAAGATTGCTATAGGATTACTATTTGATTTTTGAACGAAATTAGGTATTGTAGAGTGTGTTAGAACGGAGTTCGTAACGCACTATGAACAAGGGTTTGATGCGTTACGCTGTCGCTAACACATCCTACGTATCTTTTCAGAAATCAAATCGGATTCCTATATATATGAAATGTACGAACATTTATTGTGAATGGCGCGATCGCCTTTTCCCGTTATCTGAGCGCGATCGCATAGGTTGAAATGATACCCGCCTTTGATTTGATGAAAATTGAACTAGCGATCGCAAAGCCAAATAATTACCAAATAATTGTTACCAAATTTGCAGCAAAAATATTTTGATCGCAAGTTAATAAAGCTACTTGATTTCCTTGACTCTCTACAACTAAAGCTGTTGATACAATTTGGCGATCGTGCATTTCATTGATAGAGGTTAGTTCTGCACTTTTTTCAATGACATCAAAATCCAGTGGATGTATAAAAACTCGTCTATCATTCTTTACAACCTTTAACAAGGCATCAACAGAAGGAATCGAAGTTTTACCACGACTAACGATCCATACCGACTCCGCCAAAGCGATCGCAGGCAAAATTAATTCACTGGTTGCATCAGAAAGAATAGCTTTTACAATAGGGCTTAAACGAGAATTACCTTCTAAAAACCAGATTAGAGCATGGGTATCAAGTATATATTTCATGTTGATAGATTCATGTCTAACTCAGAGCCTCGTCAGCATCGCCATGAAACTCAGCATCTTTGAAATCAGACTCAGTGGATTGCTGAGAACCTGAAAACATACCAAAAGACATAAGCTGACTATCTAAACTGACTGATTTAGAACTTAAAAAAGTTACAAAAACTTGGCTTTCGGTAATATTTTGTGGGACTTCAGCTAATTCGATTTTGCCGTTCCTGTATATTCCTTGAATTGTTTGTAACATAATGGGTTGCGTTGAGTAACTTGAGCGATCGCTAATTAAATCACGGCACTAGAATATTTTAACTAAAATTTGACAGACTCAAAACCTTCAGCGCGATAGCTATGCACAAAAAACCTATGCTGTATAGCATTCGCTATCATCTCAATTACAAGATTGCCATGTCTACGACGGGCTACGCCTACGCAGCATAAAGCATATAAAAAATCACAAAGTTGAAGAATACCTATATCAACGTGTGAATAATTTTAATCAGCGTCAATTTAATTTCACTTTTCATAAAAGCAACGCAAGTACTTCAACACGATATTTGAGTACTTCAACACGATATTCAGCTATTCGGAAAAAATGTTGATGAGTGTGGCGACGCGCTATGGTAAGAACAGTTTGCAGTATATGCAGGCAGGGGGTAAACCACGCAAGAGTAGTAAGCGATCCGTGGGGAATACTGCATTGAAGACTGCGCCAACAACGACGATCGCAGCAGTGATGACACCGAATACAGATAAAGCGACGACAAATGGCAATGGCACAAAGGCATTGCTAAAGTAATGGAAATTAGTTGATCGGTGCGATCGCCCGGCTCTTTTCTAGCCGGGCGATCGCTACAAACAATGCCATCTCTGCCATTACAAATAAAATGAGGGCGATACCTACGGTGAGCTACGCTAACGCATTCATAATTTGTAGTTTAGATCGCTCATTGAAAGTTTTTCTCTACCAAATTTCTACAGCAACGTAGATGTTTTTCTGGAACTCACGTATTACCTTGCTATGCTCAATAATTATCTTTACCAGTTGTTGTTTCGATAACTGGTTCAAGCTTTCTCGGTCTAAAACAGTACGGCAGGTGTTGGTTCATATTTGTGATACTCCCCCTCAACTATCCCCTTTGTCAATATTCTGTTACCTTAATCCTTACTTAAAAACTGCTCTTGCTAAAAGTAGACAAGAGCAGTTTTTAATAGCAAAGCCCAAAATTAAGAATTTAGGCATCTTCAAGTTCAAATTGAGCCACCGTAACGGCGTTAAAAGCGAAAGCCAAAACTAATGGCATCGGCGACTGCAACCAAAAGGTACAGAGAACAGCTAAAATTGTGCCAATTACTGCGGACATCGACCACAATCGTTCTTCAAAAGTCAATCCCTTCTCGGCTTTAATCACCCTGAGAACATGAACTGGAATTGGTTCCGGCATTACCCCACCCGGAGGGAAAGCCCAGAAGTTGTTACGTCGCTCTACAAATAAATCTGTCCAGCCATTTTCTTGGCACCATGCTTCAATCCATTGAAGTGAGTAATGATTCATCATCGGGTTTCGGAGTTCGGTTTGTCTAAGTTGTGTACTTGGTGAATGTAAACTCTTGGAGATTCCTGAAAAACTAACTAATCGCTATAAAATTAACGCTAATTATCCAACTTTTAAGCTTTGTCAAGCAGTTGAAACGCATATAATTACGCTCAAACCTTGCTTTCATTAATTAAAAGACTAACAGTTGATGGGGGCTGTTGAATTTAAAAGACAATAAACTTTACTTTAAACATTGAAAATCACGAATTGTAAATTAACCCATGAGTATTACTGCTTAAGAAAACTCTTTATATCCTGACATTCAAATCTAAAAATGAATAATTGTAAATAAGTCAACGAGCGTAGGTTCAGTTAAAGGGGAAATAAAATTGCGGCTAAGGTCATAAAGATAAATTTTTAATTAATTTTCTTTCTCAAGAAAGATGATTTAAATTTATATACCTCTCTGAGGGTAAATAGAATCAAACTGAAGCTAGGAGTAAAATATCTAAAGAAATAAAAACTTACTTAATTCAAATCAAATATATGTTGAGTATACTTTGGGGTATTGTTGTTGTACTGGTTGCTTTTTGGGCATTAGGACTGGCACTTCATATTGCCGGAAATTTAATTCATGCGGTGTTGCTTATAGCGATCGCTCTTGCTATCTATAATTTTTTCAAAGCGCGTGATGTGTAAATATAGTAGTTCCCGATCTAGTAAGGTAGGTTTTAAAAGTTATTAACCTTGGAAAAAAAGATTTGAGTGTACCTAAGCTGCTAAGGAAACGCTATATTGCCGTCTAGCTAGTAAGGGTGAGAAGCAATGTCTACCACAGGCTACGCATCTACCCTTTTTGCGTTACAAAATATTAAGCTAGGGAAATACATGTTCACCAAGTCCAGTAGCGAGGCTGGAAGTCTCAATTAAGATGATCCAATCTTGCTAATATTCAAATGCGGTAATTAAATGCAGCGATTAGACACCAAATTAACTCTCGATATGTTGTGGCGGCAAGGATTGGCGTTCCTTCTAGGAATTATTATATGGTGCGTGGCTGATCCCGCACAGGCAGTAGACTGGACTCATCCGCTTTCATTTAGCAATGCAGAGTTGTCAAGGCGTGATTTTTCTGGTGAAAGCTTGCAAGCTGCGGAGTTTTCTAACGCCAATATGGAACTGGCTAACTTTTCTAACGCTGACTTGCGAGGAGCAGTCATGAGTGCTTCGGTGATGACAAATGCAAATCTCCACGGAGCAGATTTAACGAATGCAATGGTTGATCAGGTAAACTTGACTAAGGCAGATTTGAGCGATGCAGTTTTCAAAGAAGCTCTTTTGCTCCGCGCCATATTTAATGATGTGAATATAGACGGTGCAGATTTTACAGATGCAATTTTGGATAGAGCGCAAATCAAAGAACTGTGCGGTAAAGCCAGTGGTGTGAATTCGAAAACAGGCGTGCAAACTCGTGATTCTCTAGGATGTCAATGAAACGTGTTGGTGTAATTGGTGGCGGACAACTTGCCTGGATGATGGCGGATGCAGCACAAAAGCTAGGAGTAGAATTAGTAGTACAAACTCCTAGTGAAGATGACCCGGCCGTGTCAATTGCTAAAGAAACTGTTTTTGCCCCAGTTGATGATGCAACTGCTACGGAAATATTAGCTCAAAAATGCGATGTTATCACCTTTGAAAACGAATTTGTTAACTTAGATGCTTTATCTGTTTTAGTACAACAAGGCATTTCTTTTCGTCCCAGGTTAGAAGCTTTAGCTCCTCTTTTAGATAAATATCATCAACGTTGCTATTTACGCGACTTGGGCTTACCTGTTCCCCAATTTTTAGCCCTTGACAAGGTAGAAAATCTTAAATCACAAATAGAATATCTAGGTTTTCCAGTAGTTTTGAAATCCCGCCGTCACGGTTATGATGGTCAAGGTACTTTCATAATTCAGGATTTTGCTACTTTAGAGCAAAAGCTAAGTTATGAAACTACAACAACTTTAAATCAATCACTTTTCTTGTTAGAAGAATTTATCCCATTTGAAAGAGAACTAGCAATAATTGCAGCTCGTTCTGTAGAGGGAGAAATTGTAACTTATCCAGTGGTAGAAACCCAACAAGAACAACAAGTGTGTCGGCGGGTAATTGCACCAGCCAAGATTACGCCTAATCAAGTAGCAGAAATCCAAGCGATCGCACATACTCTATTAAATAGCCTAGAAGTAGTGGGCATTTTTGGAATTGAGCTATTTCTAAGTACTAATGGCAAAATCTTGGTAAATGAAATTGCACCCCGCACCCACAATTCTGGGCATTTTTCTATTGACGCCTGTGAAACTTCGCAGTTTGAGCAGCACCTGAGAGCTGTTTGTGGTTTACCTTTAGGAAATCCAGCTTTGCAGTGCGCTGGCGCTGTAATGGTGAACCTACTGGGGTATGAAAATTCTCATAGCGACTACCAAAGCCAGCGTCAACAAATAGCAGAAATTCCCCAAGCGCACGTTCACTGGTATGGGAAGACAGAATCACGTCCTGGGCGGAAGTTGGGGCATGTTACCGTTTTGCTAGATAATCAGAATCGAGAGCAAGCGATCGCCAACGACATCGCCCACAGCATAGAATCTATCTGGTATCCCAGGTAAATTTTTCAGAAACTTTCGATGTTGAACACACAACATCTTTTTGAAAGCTATAATGGGTGAAGTTGCACTACGACGTTGGTGACTGCCATCAAGTTTTTTGATCTATGCCTTTAATGACAAGGGAGTCAACTGTTCTCGTGGCAGTAGACCGGGCATGTACCCGGAAACTTTAAACGAGGAATTTAGGTTCCCACCTGGATAAACCCAGGTCATAAACTTAGGTAAAACGGCGTCGCGGTGAACTTAAAATTATTAGCTCCTAAAGTCAGTTAGAACTTAGCTATTACGCCGTAAGCCTCCCACTGTACTGGGTACTCCGAGTCAGTGGCGAGATATAAGGCGGTTAAAAATAACGCGACCTCCGACCAATTCAATCCGCAGGATTGACAGGAAGGGGGTCAGCGTTATTTTTAACACTCTCTGGATTTGGCAGTCTATCAACCCAGTCTTCTACTATTTGCGTGACTGTTTTATCTTTCATTACAGCATAAGAGCGAAGTTTGTTTAATCTGCGCTGAGACATTCTGACATTTAATCTAGTAGTTTTCATATTTGTCTACCCGTTGTTGTCACTAATATGTGATCATAGTCGTAATCGTTGAGAGTGTACAAATGAGGACAGCGTACCAATACAAGCTACGACCAACAAAACAACAAGCCATTGAAATAGATAGATGGTTGTCTATGCTATGCGCTCAATATAATTACTTGTTGGTTGATAGATTTGATTGGTACGAGCGCAATCGCTCACCGATTAACGCTTGCCCTCTTGTCTGCCATATACCAGAGTTGCGGGATAACCCAGACTATTACTCACAAAAGAAAACGCTACCGCAGCTTAAAAAAACTCATCCTTGGTACGGTGAGATTTACTCGCAGGTGCTACAGGATATAGTTAAACGAGTTAAGGTGACGTTTGACCGTTTTTTCGCATGTGATAGCAATGGTAAACGAAGTGGACGACCTCGGTTTAAGTCACGCGACCGATACAGGACTTTTACTTATCCGCAAATGAAGGATGGGTGTCTGCAAGGCAATCTAATTACTTTGCCGATGTTCGGCATAGTTAAAGTCCTAAAGCATCGTCCTATTCCAGACGGATTTAAAATCAAGACTGCATCTGTTACCAAAAAAGCTGATGGTTATTATTTAACTTTAAGCCTTGAAGATACGACAGTCCCAAGCATTAAGCCTGATTTCAATGCAGACTCGATTACAGGCATTGACCTGGGCTTAAAAGAGTTTTTGACAACTTCCGATGGTGAGGTTGTTTCAATTCCTCAGCATTACCGTAAGGCGACTAAGCGATTGCGGGTCATTCAAAAACGTATCTCACGCCGTAAAAAAGGAAGTAATCGACGCAAAAAAGCTATCAAGCAAGTCGCCAAGCAACACAAAAAAGTAGCTGATAAGCGCAAAGATTTTCACTTTAAGACAGCGAACAACCTACTGAAAAAATATGATGTCGTAGTTCATGAAGATTTAAACATCAAAGGACTTTCTCGTTCGATACTAGCAAAATCTGTGCATGATGCTGGATGGTCAAGCTTCCTGTCAATTTTAACAACCAAAGCCGAAAATGCTGGGTTATCGGTAATTGCAGTGAATCCATCGGGTACGTCACAAGACTGTTCTAGTTGTGGGGTGAAAGTTCCCAAAAAGTTGCATGAAAGATGGCATGACTGCCCTAATTGTGAATGTAGTCTTGACCGTGATCATAACGCAGCGCGAAACATAAAAAATAGAGCGGTAGGGCATTCCGTTCTTAAAGCCAAGAGTCTCCTAAGCAGTAGCCGGATTGTCTTGGAAGCCTACACTGTATGCGTTGGCGAAGCCTCTCGTAGAGAAGCATCAGTGTAGGAGTATGTCACGAGCTTTAATTATTTGGCATTGCAGAACAGGGGGAGCAATTTGGAAGTTGCTAAATCATCTCGCAAATATGCAACGCCAATTATTTAAATAAGTATTACTTATAGCAAAAATAAGAAAATCTAAACTAAAAACCTGAAACAACGCAATTCAGCATTTTGGCTATATTAATCAAAAAAAATTAATTTATAAATTACTAATATCTGGAGATAAAAACAAAATCTGTATAACTTGATTCTAAATTAGGTATCGTTCAGAGTTAAGATGACAAAATTATCTGAAATTGTGGTTAAAGCTACAGAAAATTGTCACAGCAACTAACTAATACAGTATTTCCAGCCTCAGTCTTCCGATTAGACAGTGGTTTAACTTTTATTCATCAAGAGATTCCCACTACCCCTGTAGTTGTGGCGGATGTTTGGGTGCGTGCTGGAGCAAGCCTAGAGCCAGAACCGTGGTTTGGCATGGCGCACTTTTTAGAACACATGATTTTTAAAGGTACAGCGACGCTACCCCCTGGAATGTTCGATTCTAAAGTTGAAAATCGGGGAGGCGTGAGTAATGCGGCGACAAGCTATGATTATGCTCATTATTCTCTCACCACAGCTGCCCCTTATTTAAAAGATACTCTGCCCTACTTGGGAGAACTACTGCTCAATGCGGCAATTCCAGAAGATGAATTTAGCCGCGAACGAGACGTGGTGCTAGAGGAAATTCGCTCTTGTCAGGACGATTCTGACTGGATAGGCTTTCAAGGGCTGATTCAAAGCATCTATCCGCATCACCCTTACGGACGTTCGGTATTGGGTACTGAGCAAGAACTGATGCAGCAATCGCCAGAAGCAATGCGCTGTTTTCACCGCACTCACTATCAGCCGGAAAACATGACGGTGGTAATTGCAGGAGGTATAGCCCAGCAACCAGCTTGGGAAATGGTAAATAGTTCATTTGCTGATTTTGCCGAACGCTCTAATTGTCCGCAGTTTGAGAAAGTGACAAAGCCAGTAATAACCGGTATTCATCGTCAAGAACTGTATTTACCACGCATAGAACAAGCGCGATTATTGATGGCGTGGCTGGTTCCTGGAGTAGAAGAAATCCGCGCTGGCTTTGGTTTAGATTTGTTGTCAGTGTTATTGGCAGAAGGGCGGACTTCGCGTTTAGTGCGTGATTTACGAGAAGATTTGCAATTGGTACAGGGGATTTACAGTAGTTTTTCTCTACAACGGGAATCAAGTTTATTTACAATTACTGCCTGGTTGGAACCAGAAAACCTGGAGGAAGTTGAGTCCTTAATTTGCGCTCATTTGGATGATTTGCAGACTACAGGAATTAGCGAACAGGAACTTGGTCGTACACGCAGACTGCTATGTAATGAGTATGCGTTTTCTACCGAAACGCCAAATCAGCTTACAGGGCTTTATGGATATTACAATACCATCGCCCACGCTGAATTAGCTGTGACATATCCCCAGCAGATTCAATCTTTTGATGCCAAAGAACTACAAAAATTAGCTAAACAATATCTCTCGCTGGAGAATTACGCGGTTACTGTACTTAAACCGTGTTAGGCATTGGGCATTGGGCATTGGGCATGGGGCATGGGGCATTAGTTTTTGACAAAGGACAAAGGACAAATGACAAATAACAAAGGACAAAGGAAAAATGACAACCTTGCTGCAAAAATCGCCTATCCATCGTACTGTATTGAACAATGGCATTGTAGTGCTGGTGGCAGAAAATCCTGCTGCGGATATTATTGCGGCGCGAATTTTTGTGCGTGCTGGTAGTTGTAACGAAAACCGCGAGCAAGCAGGGTTGGCACATTTGCTCTCAGCAGTGATGACAAAGGGATGCGATGGTCTTTCTAGTTTGGAAATTGCAGAAAAAGTCGAGTCTGTAGGAGCGAGTTTGAGTGCAGATGCTGGCACTGATTATTTTCTGCTATCTTTCAAAACGGTAACATCCGATTTTGGAGAAATTTTAACATTAGCAGGGCGGATTTTGCGATCGCCTACTTTTCCCGAAACTCAAGTGGAACTAGAACGGCGTTTAGCACTCCAGGATATTCGTTCCCAAAAAGAGCAACCGTTTAATGTCGCCTTTGAACAAATGCGGCAGGTAATGTACCAAAATCATCCATACTCCATGTCAGTGCTGGGAGATGAAACCACCATGAGTAGCTTAACTCGTGCGGATTTAGTGGAGTATCACCAAACTTATTTCCGTCCAGATAATGTAGTAATTAGTATTGCTGGTAGAGTCACAGCCACAGATGCAGCCGCGTTGGTGGAAGAAGTTTTTGCTGATTGGCAAGCGCCAGCCCAAGCACTACCAATACTGAATTTACCTGAGATTAAAGTGGAACCACAGGTAAGGGTTAAGCCAATACAAACACAACAATCAATCGTGATGCTTGGGTATTTGGGAACATCGGTGAGTTCTGTTGATTACGCCGCACTGAAGTTACTGTGTACCTACTTAGGAAATGGGCTTTCTAGTCGCTTGTTTGTCGAATTGCGGGAAAAGCGTGGTTTAGCTTACGAAGTATCCGCCTTTTACTCCACAAGGCTATTTCCAGCCTCGTTTGTAGTTTATATGGGTACAGCACCAGAAAATACCAGCATTGCCCTAGAAGGACTGCGTACAGAAGTAGATTTATTATGTACCACCGAAGTATCAGAAAGCGCACTCAAAGCTGCTAAAAACAAGATACTGGGACAGTACGCTTTGGGTAAACAAACGAACGGGCAAATTGCTCAGATATACGGTTGGTATGAAATTTTGGGCTTAGGAATTGATTTTGATACAAAGTTCCAAGAATTGATTGCGGCTGTGAGTGCCCAGGATGCCATCGCTTCAGCTCGTAAGTATTTAAAAGAGCCTTACTTGTCTTTAGTTGGTCAAGAAGACGCAATTAATCGAGCGATCGCATAACTGAAAATGTAGAATCGTAAAATACAGCAGCTGTTTTTTAGACCAAGCGGCTGTACCATTAGCATGAGAATATTCTGGGAGTAAATTCCATGCAAAGCAGCCTGACAGCAAGTATTTTGAGTTACTTAAAATTACTAAACCCAACTGTAAATCGCTGTAGGATGGAAAAACGGCCAAAGAGGTCTAAATCTTTCTCAGCCATTGAAATTCTCTTGTTCTCCGCTACGCCTCTGGTTATTGCCTCAACGGCTGTAGTATCAATAGCAGCACCACAAAAAATTGCCCAAGTAAATCCTGGAAATAGCATCAACCGCCCTATCCTCAAAGTTGGTAGTCAAGGCGAACGTGTATCTGAACTTCAGGCAGCTCTGAAACTTTTGGGTTTTTATTCTGGTGCTGTAGATGGTATATATAGTGAGAATACAGCCAGTGCTGTTTCCCGGTTTAAACAAGCTGCTGGCTTGAATCCAGATGGCATTGTGGATGCTAGCACTTGGCAACGACTTTTTCCTAATCAACCAGTAGCAGCATCAACCATTCCTTCATCCCAGCCAAGATTTAACTCAGCTAATAATTTTCCTGTTCCAACCCAGGCTAGCAATGTCAGCAACGTTGTAAATTCCAATCCTCCAAGACAAGTAACACAAGTTCCGACTAACCCCGAACCAAGACCTACTACCCCAAGACAAGCTGTAAGACAAGTTCCGAACAGCCCTGAACCAAGACCTGCTACCCCAAGAAGAACTACAACTTCAAGCACACAGAAAACGCCGAATCGGACTACATCAACCACTCGAAGTCAGTCAACTACACGCACTCGACAAACTACTCGAACTCAGCCAAACACAACTACTAAGCGAACCCCTGGTATTCAATACACCTCAGAAGGATTGCCAATTTTGCGTATAGGATTACGTGGTTCTGAAGTTGTTAAGTTGCAACAACAACTGAAAAAGCTTGGTTTCTTGAAAGGCGATGCCGATGGAGACTTTGGCGAGACAACCGAAGCAGCTGTGAAAGCTGCACAAAAGAGCTATGGTTTAGAAGCTGACGGTGTAGTTGGTGGCTCTACCTGGGAGGTTCTTTTGCGGCGTTAGCCCCAACAGCGTTAGGCTGATACTAAAGTTGCTATCCACTGTGTGCAATTTTGATAGTTCCCTGAATGACTTTGGAACTTGCTAGTGGTAAATACCCTCTTTTAGGTACAGAGGTTTCTCTCGGTCGAGAAACCTCTATAGAATTTTTGCTGCTCTATAAATTTTTGATGAATTTAATTCCTGGTACATCCTGCAATACGATAAAGATATACCAATTAAAATTATCTCTCTATGCCATCACTGAAAAATTACATTGGTATTGGGCTAACAAAAAATGATGGCAACTTTAAGAATCAAGCACAATGACACCTGATAGTGTTACAGATCACAGATGTAAATAGTGAAATTAATTAAACTTACTGCTAATTCCTCTAAAAAAACTTATGAAACACTTTTTATTAACTTGGCTTGGTACTGCGGTGGCGTTATTGATTACTACTAAAATCGTTTCGGGATTCGTGGTCACAGGTTTTGTGAGTGCCTTGGTTGCTGCCTTTGTTATTGGTCTGGTTAATGCATTTGTTAGACCAATTTTGCAGATTTTGGCCTTTCCGATTACCTTACTCACCTTTGGTTTGTTTGCATTGGTGATTAACGCCTTAACCCTTTGGCTGGCAAGTGTTTTAACTCCTGGTTATGGTTTTGAGATTCAGGGCTTTTTACCTGCGTTGTTAGGTTCCATTGTGCTAGCTATTGTTTCTAGCGTAATTAACTATTTTTTGAGAGTTGTTGACTAGAAAAATTAATCAATTGTAATACTCATATTTGAGGCTTGGGCAACAGCTAGTACCGCAAGACGGAAGTCAAAAGTCACTCATGCTTGAATTTTGAGCTTTCTGGCTGTAATAAAATGGTAGGTTTATTTCCGCCGACCTGTACTAGTTTTACTTTAGCTAATGACAAATGACTAATGACAAATGACTAATTATATTTAAGGCTTGGGCAACAGCTAGCGTTACCGCTCCTGGTTGCCCTTCTAGCTGAAAAATCTGTTTAGGAACTAAGAACCTTACTCCCAATGCTTCTGTGCTGTTAAAAGGGGAAGCAGTCAACAATGGGGTTTGAGTAGCTGCAAGAATAGCAGCTGCCTCTGCTACGCTAGGTGTACCTACTTTGTGGTTGGTAATTGTGGCAGGGTTGGGGACACAGACACAGCGAAGAATTTGGGCAGAAAAAGTTTTTAGAGGCAAATTGCGTAGGTTACAAAGTTCTACTAAACCAACTTCTGAGGATTTAGTGTCAATGGTAGCAAAACCTGCGATCGCACTTTGAAAAAGTTGATTTTCTTGAAATATTTGCTCAATTGCTTGATCAATCAACTGCCATGAGGTTCCCCGTTTACAACCGATTCCTACCCATAAAGCCTGTTGCACTTGGTGTATTTCCTTATTCAATTCGTCAGGATTTGGTTTACTCCAACAGCCAACCAAATAAATCTCCCACCGTCAGCCTCAATTCACTTGCAAAAAACCGCAAAGTACACAAAGAAAAAATCACCTTAACTCTTACTCTGCGTACCTTTGCGCTACCTTAGCGTACCTTTGCGTTAAAAAAAAATTACATCCTCTCCAATACCTGAATTCCCAATAAAGACAATCCCAACTTCAGAGTTCTAGCAGTCAAATCACATAAAACCAAGCGTGATGTCCTCTGCGGTTCCTCGGCTTGTAATATGGGACAGCGATCATAGAATTGGTTAAACTTCTGACTCAGTTCAAACAAATACTCACATAAACGATTAGGCAGCAAGTCTTGTTCTACACTACTAATAACTTCATCGAGTTGAAGTAAATATTTTGCTAGCGCTAATTCTGTTTCATGCTGCAACAAAACGGCATTCTTTCCCAACTCTTTAAAGTTAATATCACCCTTGCGACTAATCCCATGAATTCGCGCATAAACATACAGCATATAGGGCGCAGTATTACCTTTAAGATCCAGCATTTTGTCGTAGCTGAAAATGTAGTTACTGGTGCGATTTTGGCTTAAGTCTGCATACTTAACTGCGCTGATCCCAACTACCCTAGCAACTTCATTAATAAATTCTTCAGTTTCTTGGCGTTCTTCTTTTTGTAATCTAGTTTTTAGATCAGCATGGGCACGAGAAACAGCTTCATCTAATAAATCCCGCAACCGCACAGTGTCCCCAGAACGAGTTTTGAATTTCTTCCCATCTTCTCCTAACACCAACCCAAAGGGTACATGCACTAATTCCACATCATCGGGAATCCATCCAGCTTTGCGTGCTACTTGGAAAAATTGGGCAAAGTGGTTTCCTTGTCCAGCATCTGTTACATAAATTATCCGCTTTGCTTGATCCTGCTGAATCCGGTAGCGGAGGGATGCTAAATCTGTCGTGGCGTAGTTATAGCCGCCATCTGACTTCTGCACAATTAAAGGTAAAGGTTCACCTTCTCTATTTGTAAACCCTTCCAGAAAAACGCATTTTGCGCCCTGGTTTTCTACCAGTAAGCCAGATTTTTCTAAATCTTCCACAACTTCTGGTAATAAGGGATTATAGAAAGATTCACCCCGTTCAGTCAACTTAATATCCAGCAACTCATAAATTATTTGAAACTCCTGCCGTGATTGTTCGCACAGCAGTTTCCAAGCATGGAGTGTATCTTCTGCACCTGCTTGTAATCTTACGACTTCTTGCCGTGCTGTTTCTTGAAAAGCTGCATCTGTATCAAAGCGTTGTTTGGCTTTGCGGTAAAAAGAGACTAAATCACCAATATCTAAAGCATTAGCGGTGGTAAGTGCGTCTGGGTAAACTTCCCGCAGATAGGCAATTAACATCCCAAATTGCGTACCCCAATCACCGATATGATTTAACCGTAAAACATCGTGTCCTTGAAATTCTAAAATCCGGGCGATGGAATCACCAATAATCGTAGAACGCAAGTGTCCAACGTGCATTTCTTTAGCAATATTCGGACTGGAAAAATCCACAATTTCCCGCTTGGGCGTTTTCGCGGCTGGAACTCCCAACCTGGGATCAGCTTGAATGTCATTCAGTTGTGCTTCTAGGTATGCCGTTTTCAGCTTCAGATTGATAAATCCTGGCCCAGCGATTTCCGGGGGTTCGCAGATTTCGGATACATCTAGTTTCAGGGCGATCGCACCTGCGATCGCTCTTGGTTGCAATCCTTTCTTTTTACTCAGGGATAAAGCCACATTCGCCTGATAATCACCAAATTTAGGATTGCTAGCAGAAACCAAAATTGGATCTACTCCAGCAAAATCAGCGCCAAAAGCCGCAACTATTGCCTTCTCAAGCTGAACTTTTAGTTTTTCTTGTGTAGCGTTCATATATAAATTTTATCTGGGAGAGAGAATGTAGCTCTAGAAAAGCTTGATTATTAACTTTAGCATTTCATTTTGAGCCACTCGATTCATGAGAAATGTTTTTGTCCCTCTACTTAGCAATGCTGAAACCCACGACAAAATTACGGACATAAATTACGATACAATGTCGTTTACCTTTCTTTCTCAATAAGACACTATATCTGTAATATAAATTTCATCTATAGAACTAGTATTTGATTTCTGAAAAGATACGTAGGGTGTGTTAGCGACAGCGTAACGCACCATCATCAAGGGTTTGGTGCGTTACGAACTGCGTTCTAACACACCCTACAATACCTAATTTCGTTCAAAAATCAAATATGATTCCTATATACAGATAAGCGTTAGCATGAAAGTACGCGAAGTTATCAAACGACTAGAAGCTGATGATTGGTATCTTGCTAGAACTAAAGGTAGTCATCGACAGTTCAAACATCCAGATAAACCCAATACTGTAACAGTGTCTGGTAAACCAAATGTAGATGTGCCAATTGGTACTCTTAAAAATATCTGGAGACAAGCTCAATTGGAGGAAGAGTAATGCGTTATACAGTTGTGATTGAAAAGGGAGAAACTAGTTACGGCGCTTATGTTCCTGATTTACCCGGTTGTGTAGCTGTGGGTGAAACCTTAGAAGAAATCAAGCAGATGATTGCAGAAGCTATTGAATTTCATCTAGAAGGAATGCTAGAAGATGGTTTACCTATTCCTAAACCTACAAGCATCGCTCATGAGGTTGAAGTTGCAAACTACATCAAAACATAATTATCGGAAATCACTAAATTAGCTCTAAACAATCCTTCTAGTACAGATTGGCGGAAGTTCGCACCGCACTTTTAACTTACAATTTCACACCGGATACACAGCAGCTATTTGGTGTTGATGCTGGTGCTATAGTTTTCAAATAACAAACAGCACTAGCACCTTGTACTCCTGGTCGAACATAGGTATAAGCACTACACCTATTATCATTAATACAAGACTGCTGGCAAACTGAAGCGAATGGTTCAATAGGAAATCCTGAGTAATCGCTACCTGCTCTATCTCTACCAAATTCAGCAGTTACGGTAAAACGTGGAATAGTGGTTGAGAGTGGAGTCACTTGAGCTATGGCAGGTTGAGCCAATGGGAGCAAGTTTACAGCCGTACTAAAACCTAAAATCAGTAAAAGTGCCAATCCAAAAAATATAATATTTCTTGGGAAAACAAAATTTTTCTTTGCATATTGCCAAGCTGCGACTATTGTTAATTTCATAAATCTCTCTTGGGTACACAGTATTATTAATAGCTGTATACATTACAGTTATTTGCTACCAAATACCCAAATTGTTAATAATTTTACATAATTAATTCTGTCTGACTTGCAGCTACACAGTAAATGAATTAAGGCAGGGAAGATGAAAGAATCGAGTTGTATTGAAGCTTCTCTGCTTCCGCCCAAGCAAGGCACAACTGACGGAAACGATCGCCCCGCACCTCAAAATTCGGGTACTGGTCGAAACTTGCACAAGCCGGAGATAGTAACACCACAGACGCTTCATACTCCTTAGCTAATTCTGCCGCTCTCGGAACTGCCCTTTCCATCGTTTCCACAATGTGGTAAGAATAATATCCCACCTCTTGGAGACGTTGGGCAAATGTGGGTGCAGCAGAGCCAATCAATAACACAGCAGCAGCTTTGGTTTGAATTTGTGCTAGCCAGCCAGTATCATCACCTGCTTTAGCTTCTCCACCAGCAATTAAAATCGCTGGACTTTTCACAGATGCTAAACCAACTTCGGCAGCATCGTAGTTAGTGGCTTTGCTGTCGTTGATGAAATCAATACCTTCCCAAGTACAGATATGCTCCAAACGATGAGCAACACCAGGAAATTCAACAATAGCATGTGCGATCGCATCACGATTAATTCCCGCTAATCGTGCTGTTGCTACTGCCATCAAGAGATTTTGCTGGTTATGTTCTCCCACCATCCGCAAAGTAGATACTTTCACAATCGGTTCTGGTGCAGAGGTTGCAGTCAATTTTTCCACAACCCAGTCATCCTCGATGTAAAAGCCTTTTTCGCTAATAAGGAAATCTTTTCCTTTGACACTTGTCCAATAAGCATTAGGCCAAGCACTTAAACCTTGCTGCCTCAAGTAAGCATCATCGCCATTGAACACTTGCAATTCGGACTGACGCAACAGCTTGGCTTTGATGTTGTAATAGTTCTCCAAAGTCTTATGGCGACTTAGATGATCCGGTGTGAAAGTCGTCCAAACACCAATACGTGGAGCAAGAGAAACAGAAGACTCTACTTGATAACTGCTAATTTCCGCAATCACCCAATCAAGTGAGGAGTTAGAAGTTAAAAGTGAGGAGTTAGGAGTTAAGAGTGAGGAATTATATGCCTCCCCTACTTCCCCTACTCCCTGTCCCCTATCCCCTGTCCCCTGTCCCCTATTAGATAGCGCAACTTCACTTGCGGCGTAGCCAATATTACCGCAGGCGGGTGCATTTAAGCCTGCTGCTTGAAAAATGGCAGCAATTAAAGCTGTGGTAGTAGTTTTGCCGTTAGTACCTGTAATTCCTACCCAAGGCAAGGATTGCAAATTTCGCCAAGCGAGTTCCATTTCCCCAATGGTTTCAATACCTAATTGGCGTGCCTTGATTAATACAGGAATATCCCAAGGCACACCAGGGCTAACGACTATTAATTGAGGTAAATTAGCACCATTCAATTCTAGGGATTGGCCTAGTTTCACGGTTATTTGCTCGGCAGCGAGTTCTTGTTGTTGTTGTAGGAGGGTTTCGGAGGTATTGCTATCACTTAGCTCTACCTCCCAACCTTCCCGTTTCAACAATCTCGCCGCAGCAACACCGGACTTTCCCAATCCAATTACAGTAGCTCTGGACATAGATTGCAGCAGAGTGTCCCTGGTTAAGCACTCCCTATACTAGCGTCTATTGGCAAAAATTACACAACTTTTTGTTGACTTACGCTACAGATTTTTGACGATCGCCCCAAAATCAGCTAAAACACGGGCATGATTGCGAACTAATCCAAGTAAGTGCAATCGATTACGCTTAACTTCTGGATCTGAGTCCATAACTAATACGCTATCTGGGCCATCAAAGAAGTTACTAACTGTCGGAGCAATTTTTCCTAGTGCTGCTAATAACAGTTGATAATTTCGTGTCTGCTGTGCTGCTTGAGTTTGTGGTACTGATTCGATTAAGGCATTATACAAAGCTGTCTCAGAGGGCTTTTGGAATAATTCTTGACGAACTACGGTTGTCGGTTCTAGCTGTTTTGTATCCAAATCACCTTGGGCGGCTAATCGTGTGGAACGGTTAACAGTTTCGTAGATGTTATCTAAGGTACTGTCGTTGCGGATTTGTTGTAAGTATAAGGCGCGATCGCGTACATCCAATAAATCTTTTAACGCTCGTTCTGTGTATTCTGGGTCATTTTCTCCCAAAACTGCATTTACCAAATCGTAATCAATCTTTTCTTCTTGTAGTAAGGTGCGGATGCGTTGTAAGAAAAACTCTTGTAACGCTGCGGTTAATGATGCCTGATCTTTATGATATTTCGCTGCAAAGTCTGTGGATATTTGCGCTAATAAATCATCTAAATTTATCGGCAAATTATAAAACCAAGTAATTTTAACTACAGCATTAGCAGCACGGCGCAAAGCGAAGGGATCAGAGGAGCCAGAGGGAATTAAACCTAAACCAAAGATACTTACTAAAGTATCTAATCTATCTGCCAAACCGACAATTTGACCTGTGAGGGTTTCGGGAAAATTATCACCGGCTCCCGTTGGCAAATAATGTTGATAAATTGCCTTTGCTACTTCTCTATCTTCACCACTGGCTAAGGCATATTTTTCTCCCATAATGCCTTGCAATTCCGGGAATTCATACACCATTTGAGTAACCAAATCCGCTTTACATAATAAAGCAGCACGTTGGATTTTTTGACTTTGATGTTCTGCTAATTCTAATTGGGTGCTTATTCGCTCGGCAATCTTAACTACTCTATCTACCTTGGCACGCACCGAACCCAATTCTTCTTGGAAAGTAACTTTTTCTAACTGGGGTAAAAAGCTTTCTAACGGCTTAGTTAAATCAGCTTCGTAGAAGAATCTGCCATCAGCTAATCTGGCACGAATTACTCTTTCATTCCCAACAGCAACAATATCTGATTTTTTGGGATCAGCGTTAGAAATAGTGATGAAATTGGGCAATAATTCTTTCTCAGAACTATCTGGTTTAAATACAGGGAAATAACGCTGATGAGTAACCATGACTTCAGTAATTACCTCAGTTGGTAATTCCAAAAATTCTGGTTCAAATTTACCAACAACTGCGGAAGGATATTCTACAAGGTTGGTTACTTCCTCTAATAAATCGGGGTAAATTACTGTATACCCGCCTAAATTATCCGCTACTGCCTTTACTTGCTCTTTGATAATATTTGCCCGTTCTTCTGGGTCAACGGTGACAGATGCAGACTTGAGGGCGGTAAGATAATCGGTAGCTTGGGCAATTGTCACAGGATCAGGATGTAAGACCCGATGACCTTGAGAAATGCGATCGCTCTGAATTGTTTTAGAACCATTCACTAATTCTAGAGGTAGTACCGTCTCGTCTAACAAAGCTACCAACCAGCGAATTGGTCGGGAAAACCTCGCATCTCCATTTCCCCAACGCATTAACCGCTTACCTTCTAAACCCCAAATCCATTGGGGAATAAGTTCTGTCAAAATTTCCGCCACAGGACGACCCGGAATTCTTTTTTGCACAAAGACAAATTCCCCTTTGTCAGTGGGGCAAAGGAACAGCGCATCTAATTCCACACCTTGTTTTTTGGCAAAGCCCACTGCTGCTGCTGTCGGCTGACCATCTTTAAAGGCGGCTTGGGCGGGGGGCCCTTTAATTTCTTCTTCTCGGTCTGGCTGCTGGAATGGTAGACCTTTAATCACTACCGCCAGACGCCGGGGAGTACCGTACACCTGGACACTTTCACCCTTGAGGCTGTTTGCTTCCAAGCTTTGGGGAATGCGCTCCTGCAATTGCACTAAAGCATCACTGAGAAAACTTGCAGGTAGTTCTTCTGTACCAACTTCTAATAGAAACGCAGGCATATAACACTGTTTTCAACTTTGCGTAGCTCAACTTTATCAGTTATTCTCAAGCGATCGCTCGTGATTTTTAGTCAGCCTTGCCAGATACATCTTGCTCGATAAAGTCGAGCTTAGGTTTGTTAGATAGATTTGGTGTTTTATCCAAAACTTCATAAAAAAGTGTTGAACTTCATAAAGTTATTACATTTATTACCTTAGTTTTATGCGGTATTTACCTA
Organism: Nostoc commune NIES-4072; assembly: GCF_003113895.1. Lineage (NCBI taxonomy): Bacteria > Bacillati > Cyanobacteriota > Cyanophyceae > Nostocales > Nostocaceae > Nostoc > Nostoc commune. The sequence goes on from NZ_BDUD01000001.1 coordinate 1,180,591, forward strand.
TATATATTTCTATCGTAAGCTTAGTTTTGTTTAATGCATTGATATTTGCATTATTTCAATCAACTTTGGAGCTATGATGATGAAAAACATATTTACCAAAATTGCCGCGATCGCAGCAACTAGTGCTGCTTTTAGTGTTGCTGTTGCTGCTGCTAACAATCCAGCCCAAGCTATTGATTTAAACTTTAGCTGGCAAGGTGATGCTGGTTACTCAGCAATAGGTTCATTCAGCTACGACGAAACTACAGCACCTACAATTATTTCAGAAAGTGGTAGTGGAGCAACCAACTTTTTACAATCCTTGAATGTCTCCTTCTTAGACCCATCTAATAATCCTCTGGGAACTTATAACACCGTTAGTGGTGGGGTGTCACAATCTGATTTCTTCGCTTTCAACTTTGATACTTCCACTCAAACACTGTTCGGCCCGTTTGATGTAGCAGGAGGAACGGGTGTAATTGGAGAATATTTCCTTCAGGGAACTATTGGCGACTCTTTGCGATTACGTCAGGATGTAGATCAACAAGGGACATCAATAACACTAGATCAAAATTCTGGCTCTATTCAGGTATCCAAAGTTCCTGAACCTGCTTCTATGTTGGGTTTGCTAGCATTTGCTGCTTTAGGTGTAGGTTCATCTTTAAAGAAAAAGCAAGCCTCTTGCTAGAAATTAGGGCTTTCTAGTCAGAGCTTACCACATTTACTGAATCTCTATTCTAGCCGTACTAGTTCAGTGAACTGGTAGGGCTATCATTAAAACTGATTAATTCTCATCAACACTATGTGCCAGTTTAAAGGGCGGAATGTGGGTTATATGCACGAGCTTGAATATGATGGTAGAATTCCCCAAGTGTAAATTTACGCATTAATTTAGAAACAAGCAGGAAAAATATTCTCATAAATAACCAGAAACTAAAAACTATGTCTTGAAGAGGATGTTTTAAAAGGGTACTTTACTCTCATGGTGAACACAGCGAAGCATTTCAGTACATAATTGAAAGTTGATGTTTTCGTTATAGTTCATCTAAGTCAGAACCAGAAAATTATACCTTCTGGAACTTTTAAAACGACCTCTAAAAACCTAAGCTATTTACACGCAATGATATTTGAATTTTTAATTGTTTTATGCAATATAAAAATTACCTTTTAAAAACCACTAAAAAATTCATCAACAATGCTTAACGCACTGTTAATGAAACAAATTTACAAATTAAAATAAGTAATAAAAGTAGCAGCCTATACTGACTATTAAGGAATAAATCCGATTATATCCGGGTGTCTTCACAAAATTCATAAATAACTCATGCACATACTGATTTATTCCTATAACTATCATCCAGAGCCAATTGGTATTGCTCCGTTAATGACTGAATTAGCAGAAGGATTAGTAAAGCGAGGTCACCAAGTGCGGGTGATTACAGGAATGCCCAACTATCCTCAGCGCGAAATTTACGATGAGTATCGCGGTAAATGGTACGTTACTGAACAAATAAATAGCGTCATAATTCAACGAAGTTACCTACGAATTAAATCTAAACCTAATCTTTTAGATCGCTTGTTGCTGGAGTTGAGCTTTGTTTTCACGAGCTTACCCCAAGCTTTTAAAGGCAGACGTCCAGATGTGATTATTTTAACAGTACCGCCTCTTTTCGGTACTTTACCAGTAACAATATTTGGTTGGTTATACAATTGCCCAGTAGTTCTAAATGTGCAAGATATTCTACCAGATGCTGCGGTACGTATTGGGCTATTGAAGAACAAGTGGATGATCCGAACTCTTGCAGCCCTAGAAAAATTTGCATATCGGTCTGCACATACTATTAGTGTCATTGCCGATGGATTTCGTGATAATTTGGTGAATAAAGGAGTACCTGTTAATAAAATCGTTTGTATTCCCAATTGGGTGAATGTAAATTTCATCTGCCCATTACCAAAACAGAACAATTCCTGGATATCTAGCCATCAACTTGATGGAAAATTTGTGGTACTTTATTCGGGCAATATTGCTCTAACGCAAGGTTTAGAAACAGTAATAGAAGCAGCAGTTTGCTTACGTCATATTAAGGAGATTGTCTTTGTTATCGTTGGCGAATCAATAGCATTGCAAAGGTTGCAGAAATATTGTCTTTTAAATGGAGCAGATAATGTTTTGCTGCTACCGTTACAGCCACGAGAAAAACTACCAGAAATGCTAGCAGCATCTGATGTAGGGTTGATTGTGCAAAAACGCAATGTTATTTCGTTCAATATGCCTTCAAAAATACCACTACTGTTGGCGAGTGGTCGCCCAATTGTGGGTTCAGTTCCCGCCACTGGTACTGCTGCAAAAGCAATCAAACTAAGTGGTGGTGGGATAATTGTTGAGCCAGAATCACCTGATGCAATGGCTGCTGCGGTGCATGATTTATATACTAATCCTACTCTAGGGACGAATCTAGGTAACGCCGGAAGGCAATTTGCCGAAGAAAACTATTCTTTGGAGCAAGCACTTAATCGATATGAAGGGCTATTTTCTCATATTGTTGCTAACCGAAAATCAACTCTAGGTATCTTACCGAAATTAAATTCCAAGAAATCAGTTGTAGATGGTTAATATGGCTGGATACTAGAGATTTTTTCGCAAAATGAGATGCTTTCTTAATTAGTCAACATTAAGCACCTGGGAAGACAAAACCGTAATTAGGAAAAATTAAATCACCCATTCGGGTGAGTTGAAAATCAACCGATTGGGTGACCTAAGTGTAGGAAGTTGAGACTGCTCAAAAATAGGAATCTAGAGAACATTAGTTAAATTGCACGTCGTTCTTGATAAGGATAACTCGATGAAACTTGCAACCTTGCTTAATAAGACTGAATTAACAGCACAGGCGGTAGCCATAGTACTAGGTCGAAGCAAGCTACACGCTGCGTGTAGCAGACGAGCCTTTCCAAAAGTTGGCATTGCTCCTTACTTTTCTCTTCCCTAAGATCAGTATTCACTACTACTTAAGAGCGATAAACTCATCTGTAACTTATATTTATCTCGTCTTTTATGTGGTTATAATGCAAGCAAGCACTTGCAAACGCTTATGGAAAACTTAGCATCAAGGACGGCACAAACTCATGCACGCTTGATCAAGGCAGCAACTCAGGTGTTTGCAACAGCAGGAATAAATGGAGCGAGAACGCGAGAAATTGCTCGTGTTGCTGCGGTCAATGAGGTAACTTTATTTCGTCATTTCCAGACCAAAGAGCAACTACTAGCTGCTGTGATTACTGAAGCGATCGCTTTACAGACAGAAGCTTTAGCCTATCACGACGACTGGACTCAAGACCTATATATTGACCTCAAGAATTATGCAAATCTTTGCAACCAGATGATAGAGGAGCATGAAGACCTGATTCGGACATTTATTGGGGAAGCGAAGCGACATCCCCAAGCCGCTCGTCTGATTTTATATGAGGCTGACAAATCGCTGCGCGAAGAGCTAGTTGTGTACTTGCAAAAGAATCAAGAGAAGGGCACGGTGTCCTTAGATATAGATCTAAAGGCATCTGTGGATAGTTTCACGGGTATGTTGCTTCACGGCATCCTGCGTTTTAGCGATATCCCCACCGCACTAGAGTACAGTCGTGAATGCTACGTGGAAACTTGTGTGAATTTATTTGTGCGCGGTATTAGCACTTTGCCGTTGCAGGAAGCAAGAGGTTCAATTGATTCTTCTGCAAGAAGATGAATCCTGTTTTCTCTTTCAACTAAGGTTCTGGGTTTATACTACCTGAAAAAAGTTTTATAAATTACACTTTTAAAATGATTTGAGCTAAGTAATTTACAAAATAACCAGAATGTGATTAACGACATTTATTTCAGGTGCTAGACAACGTGAGCGATCGCCCAAATATCCAAATATATATTTGTCACCAAAATCAAAAAAAAAGGTTAAAAAACTATTCAAATAATGCTTTCTTAGCGAAGAGTAGATTGCCCAAGTCTAAATTCACAAGACGAGAAACCGAATATGTCCCATTCTGAGTTCCCTGATTCTCCCCTACCCATTGAAACAGAACAGCCTACTGTTAATGATTCTAATCAAGAGTCGCAACCATTGCCAGAGCGATCGCCTAAGCCACCTCAAAAGCGGCGTTGGCCCCTGCTGTTGGGAATCGTCCTATTAATTGCAGGTGTTGGTTTTGGTTGGCGTTGGTGGCAAACTAATAATGCTAGCAATGCACCACCGGGCGGGCCTGCTGCGGGTCAACCTATGGCAATTCCCGTCAAGCTAGAAACTGTGCAAACTGAAACAGTGCAGGAAAGCTCAGAGTTTATTGGCTCCTTAGAGGCTCCACGTTCGGTAATCATCAAGCCACAGGTTGAAGGGCGAGTAACCCAGATTTTCATCCAAGAGGGGAACCGTGTTCAACAAGGGCAAGTTATTATTAGCCTACAAAGTGATGATGTCCGAGCTCAATTATCACAAGCAAAAGCCGGACTACAACAAGCCCAAGCACGTCTTGCTGAACTTGTTGCAGGTACGCGACAAGAAGAAGTTGCCCAAGCTAGAGCGCAGTTAGCCCAAGCCCAAGCTCGGTTTAGAGATGCCCAATCGGGATCACAACCAGAAGAAATTGCTCAAGCTGAGGCTCAAATTCAGTCAGCTAAATCTGATGTAGAACTAGCACAATCACGAGCCAAGCGATATTCACAATTGAGAAAAGAGGGTGCTGTTTCCCAAGATACCTTAGAAGGATATGTCAAAGAACAGCAAAGTGCTGAAGCTGCCCTTGTCGTAGCCGAGAAACGCCTAGACCAACTCCGCCAAAGCAGAAATTCTAGTATCAATGAGCTAGCTGGTGCCCTAGAACAACAGAAACAAAACTTAAGGCAACTAGAAAATGGTTCCCGCCCAGAAGAAATTGCCCAAGCGCGATCGCAAGTAAGTCAAGCAGCAGCCCAAGTCCAAGCTGCCCAAGTCCAAGTACAATACACAAAAGTCCTTGCACCTTTCACTGGCATTGTTGGTGATATTCCAACAAAGGTGGGAGATTATGTGGAAAAAGCAGACCAGCTCACTACACTGACTAGAAATGACTCCTTAGAACTGAATATTTCCGTTCCCCTAGAAGAAGCCAAAAAGCTGCGCTTGGGATTACCAGTGCAAATGTTGAATGCCGAAGGCAAACCCACAGCAAGGGGTAAGGTGAATTTCATCTCTCCAAATGCCAGTTCAGATTCGCAAACAGTTTTGGTAAAAGCCAACTTTGGTAATTCTAGAAGTCAACTGATCAACCGCCAGTCAGTCCAAACCAAAGTGATTTGGAATGAACGTCCAGGAATTTTAATTCCAGTTACAGCAGTATCTCGCCTGGGTGGAGAGACTTTTGTGTTTGTAGCTGAAGCGCCAACAGAAAAGAAAGCTGAAGCGCCAGCAGAAAAAAAAGCTGAAGCGCCAGCAGAAAAGAAAACTGGAGCACCATCTTTAGTTGCTCAACAAAAACCTGTGAAATTGGGAGTTATTGAGGGGAATAATTATCAAGTTATCGAAGGACTAAAAGCTGGAGACAAAATTGTTGTTTCCGGTATTCTTAACCTAACTAATGGCGCTCCCATTACCCCTGCACCGGAAGAAGTGGGTAGTCGGAAGCTTTAGTTGAAGATGGGAGATGAGAGAGTAAGGGGGCAAAGGGAGCAGGGGGAGATGAGGGAGACAAAAAGAATAACCAGCCCAATGCCCAATGCCCCATGCCCAATGCCTAATACCAAATACCCAATGCCCAATTTTTAAACTATGTTTGTTGACTTCTTTATTAAGCGGCCAATCTTTGCGTCGGTCAGTGCGATCATCATCCTTTTAATAGGATTAATTAGTATTCCCTCACTACCGATCGCTAGGTTCCCGGAAATTAGTCCCACCCAAATCAGTGTAACTTCCAACTATAGCGGAGCTAGTGCCGAAGTTGTAGAAAGTGGGGTGACAAATATCTTAGAAAGGCAAATCAACGGGATTGAGGGGCTAAGATATCTTACTTCTAGCAGCAGTAACGATGGTACTAGTACTATTACAGCCACCTTTGATTCATCGCGGGATAAAGATATTGCGGCTGTGGATGTGCAAAATCGTGTTTCTGTTGCCCAACCACAACTACCAGACTCTGTGCAGCGCACGGGAGTGCGAGTATCTAAAGAATCCAGCAACATTCTCTTAGCAATTGGTTTATTCGCTGAAAATAAAGAGTACGACAATACATTCTTAAGCAACTATGCCGACCTTTACATAGCAGATGCTTTAAAAAGAGTTAAAGGTGTAAGCAACGTTCAAATTTTTGGCGAACGCCGCTATGCAATGCGCCTGTGGTTAGATCCGAGCCGCCTTGCCAATCGGGGACTCACGACCAAGGATGTAGCAAATGCTCTATCAGAACAAAATTTGCAAGTTGGTGCAGGGAGAATTGGACAAGAACCCGCTCCTGAAGGACAAAGGTATCAACTTGATGTGCGTGCTGCTAGCCGATTAACAGAACCATCAGAATTTGAAGAAATTGTCCTCAAAACTCAAGATGATGGCACATTAGTCAAGCTCAAAGATGTCGGTAAAGCCGAACTGGGGGCAGAAAATTACAACACATTTCTGCGATTTCGGGGCAATGATGCTGTAGGTTTAGGGATTTATCAGGTTCCGGGCAGTAATGCCTTAGATGTAGCGAAAGGAGTCAAAGCCGAAATGGCGCGATTGGCTCCGAGTTTTCCCCCAGGAATGAAATATCAGGTAGCTTTTGACACCACATCGTTTGTAGAAGAGTCGATGTCAGAAGTCATCAAAACTTTGATTGAAGCGGTAGTGCTAGTTGTAATTGTAATTTTTGTCTTCTTGCAGGATTGGCGAACCACTTTAATTCCAGCACTGACTATTCCTTTAGCACTAATTGGGACATTTATCTTCGTCAAAATTTTTAACTTTTCCATTAATAGTTTGACTTTGTTTGGTCTTACTTTAGCATCGGGGATGGTGGTAGACGATGCGATCGTTGTTGTTGAGCAAATCAGCCGTTTTATTCAGGATAAAGGTATAAATCCTCGTCGAGCCGCAAGTGAATCAATGAGGGAACTGTTTGGCGCGGTTATTGCCACTTCATTAGTATTAATGGCGGTCTTTGTGCCAGTGGCGTTTTTCCCAGGAACCACAGGCGCACTTTATCGGCAATTTGCGCTAACCATCGCCTTTTCCATTGCGATTTCAACATTTCTAGCTTTGACCCTAACACCTTCTTTGTGTGGCGTGCTGCTACGTCAAGAACAACAAGCACCAAGGTGGATTGGCTGGCTGTTTGACCTAATTAATCGGTTCCTGGAATGGGTAAGGTCAAGTTACGAGCGATCGCTTACCTGGATGGTACGATTCAAAAGCATCGTCATTGGACTATTTATCGTTTCCTTGGGTATGACTGCTTGGCTGTATACCACAGTACCGACAGCCTTTCTCCCCGATGAAGACGAAGGCTACTTCATCACCATCATCCAAGGCCCCCAAGGCGTTTCGCTGCAATACACCAGCGATGTTATGGCACAAGTAGAAAAAGAAATCTTGCCACTTCCAGAAGTTCTAGGGACTTTCGCAGTAGGAGGATTTGGTTTTAGTGGTAGCACCGCCAATAGCGGCATTATCTTTACAACTTTAAAACCTTGGGCAGAACGCTCAAGACCCGATCAATCAGTGCAAGCCATTATTGGCAAATTACAAGGGAAGTTGTTGTCAATCCCAGAAGCCAGGGTTTTTCCTGTGAATCCGCCACCAATTCAGGGTTTAGGTAACTTTGGCGGCTTCGTTTTTCAACTGCAAGACCGCAGAGGTAACAGTGGCTTAGAAAATTTAGTCCAGTCGATGGGTAAGTTGCTAGGTCAAGCTAATCAAACACCAGGATTACGAGCTGTATTTAGCACCTTTGCCGCAGATACACCACAATTGCTTGTGGATGTAGACCGCAATAAAGCCAAATCATTGCAAGTTTCGATAGATGATGTCTTCAGTACTTTACAAACTGCTTTGGGATCGCAATATGTAAATGATTTCAATCTACAGCAGCGCAATTACCGGGTGTATATCCAGGCAGATCAACAGTTTCGTTCCAACCCCAAAGATATTGGCAAGCTATACGTTCGTTCTCAAAAGAATCAAATGATTCCTCTGAGTAACTTAGTCACAGTTACTCCGACTGTGGGAGCGCAAACGATAAATCACTACAATCTGTTCCGCTCAATTGAAATTAATGGTTCCGCCGCTCCTGGCTCTAGTTCTGGAGACGCAATTAAAGCAATGGAACAAGTTGCTAAAGAAGTTTTACCAGCAGGTTATGGCTATGAATGGTCAGGGACTGCATTAGAAGAAATAGATTCTGGTGGTTTAGCACCCCTGATTTTTGGATTAGGATTAGTATTTGTGTTTTTAGTACTAGCCGCTCAATACGAGAACTACATTGACCCGTTTATCATTCTGTTATCAGTTCCCTTAGCTATCTTTGGAGCGCTTATAGCTCAATCATTGCGGGGTTTTGCTAATGATGTTTACTGTCAAATTGGTTTAGTAATGTTGATTGGTTTAGCTAGTAAGAACGCTATTTTGATTGTGGAATTTGCTAATCAATTGCGAGAGCAAGGGCTTTCGATTACTAAAGCAGTAATTGAGGCTTCACAAGAGCGGTTACGTCCGATTTTGATGACTGCCTTTTCTACCCTTTTAGGAATTTTCCCCTTGGCTATTGCTACAGGTGCTGGCGCTGGCAGTCGTCAATCTTTAGGAACAACAGTATTTGGCGGAATGTTAATTGCAACTTTTTTGAGTTTGTTTGTAGTGCCAATTTTATATATTGTTATTAAGACAACAACAGAGCGCTTTATCAAACCAAATAGGCATCAACAATTGCAAACAGAAGCAGTTTCCTTGGATGGTAAAACTGCTGCATATTCAACAAAAGCTGAGGATTGAGTCTGTATTTTTTGTAGTTAATTTAATCCAATTGTAGCGGCAGTTTATCACCCTTGCCGCTATATATTGTAAGATTTTTATTCCTATAGGAATATAGACTATATGTCTAATTTTCTGATAAAAGTAATTTGGCCAAAAATAAAGTAATGCGGTTAACAAATAATCAATCCCCGAATCTACTTCCATATTTGGTCTACTAGCTTTAGGCACTGGTTTAACTCTTAAAGGAAAACTAAAAAAAATTTGAAGAAGAATCCAGGAGTCAGAATCAATACTTTGGCTCCTTTCGACTTCGCTTAGAGAAAACTTGCTTTATTTCAGCAATCTCAGACCACTAAGGGTAACTAATACTGTAGAACCTTCATGCCCAATTACGCCGATGGGTAGGTTGATATTTCCTAGAAAGTTGCCCACCAAAAGCAACATAATGAAACCCAACGCTACAAATATATTCTGTTTTACTATGATTTGCGATCGCCTACCTAAATGCATCGCCACGGCAATTTTTTCTAACCTGTCTGCCATCAGTACTATATCTGCGGTTTCTAATGCCACATCGCTACCAGATACTCCCATCGCTATGCCTACAGATGCTTGGGCTAGAGCTGGTGCATCATTAATTCCATCGCCCACCATTGCCACAGTTTGATATTCTTGCTGTAGACGGCGGATAACATCAAGCTTATCTTCTGGTAAAAGTTGAGCATATACCCGATCAATTCCTACTGCTTTGGCGACACTGTTAGCAGTTTCCTGATTATCCCCAGTTAACATGACAATTTGTTCAACTCCCAGTTTCTTTAACCGGGTAATGGTTGTGGCTGCTTGCGATCTTACTTCATCTGCGATCGCAATTACACCCATGACCTCTGCTATATTTCCCTGTGCTACCCAAACCACAGTTTTACCTTCTTGCTCCAAAGATTGAGCCATTTTTCGCAACTCTTCAGGTAAATTTGTCACATACTGCTGTATAAAAACAGCATTGCCTACAATTATTTGTTGTTCTTGAGCAATTCCCACAATTCCTTGTCCAGGTACGGCTTGCACTTGAACTGCACCAACCAAATCCAAATCACCCTTCGGGTTCAACAGTTTCGACTCGACGGGAACCGCCTTCGCAAAGCGTCTCGCAGAGAAGACTCGAACTGTTTCACCAGCCGCCTGCACAATTGCCTTACCAATGGGATGTTCTGAATAGGATTCCACAGTAGCGGCGGCTTTTAATACATCTGCTTGAGTGTATTCATTAACTGAAATTACCTGGAATACCTGCACCTGCCCTGTTGTTAGAGTACCAGTTTTATCAAATGCGATCGCTCGGACTTTGCCAATTTTCTCCAACTGCGCCCCATTTTTAAACAAAATCCCTTGTCTTGCACCGTTGGCGATTCCTGAAAGTAGTGTGGGCATAATTGCGGCCATCAGCGCACAGGGAGAAGCCACCACTAGGAAAGTAAGGGCGCGATAAATCGTCGTTTCCCAATCCCAACCCCAAAGAAACGGCGGTAAAGTTGCTAGTAATATCCCGGCTACTACAATGACTTTGGCATATCCTTTTTCAAAGCGATCAATAAACTCTTGCGAAGGAGGAGCTTCTGTCTTTGCCTGTTCTACCAAGCGAATCACACGCTGAATTAAACTACTTTGGGCTGGTTTGTGTACCTCAATCTGCAATGCACCATAGCCGTTGAGTGTGCCGGCAAATACTTCTTCGCCCACTGTTTTCTTTACAGGTAAAGACTCGCCTGTAATTGCAGCTTGATTAAGGGTGCTGTAACCAGATAAAATTATCCCATCAGTAGGAATTAACTCTCCGGGTTTGACGACAATTTCATTACCGACTTTTAGCTGAGTGATAGGAATTTCCTCTTCCTTACCCTGAAGCAAAACCCTTGCTGTATCTGGTGTCAAACTCATCAAACTCCTGATACTCCGCTCAGTTCGTTGCATGGCGTAGCCTTCTAGTGCGCCACTGATGGCAAAGATCAGAATCAAGATTGCCCCATCAATAATGAGATGATATTCTCTTCGCCATAAGCCGAGACTAGCAGCACCAATGGCGGCGACAATCATCAGCAAATCTACATCAAGTTCTTTTTCTTTGAAGAGGGTAGTTAATCCTTCCCGCGCACTTTCGTAACCACCAATTACATAAGCAGCTGGTAGCAGCAGGAATGCTAATCCCAACCAACCCAGATGCAAGGCGAACCATCCGAGAAATAATAGGAATCCACACAAAAGGGCGGCTACGGAATCTGCGTGTTCTCTGGTGAATTGGCCCAAACGTTGGGGGTAGAGCATGAGAGGTGAATTAATAAGGACTCTCTTAGGCTAAACCTTGACATTGATGTTAATGTCAAGGTTTATAATTAAAAACTTAGAGAAGGCAAAGGTTCTAAGTTTAAATGTAAGTAGAATAATTTTGTAAATTTGAAAAAAAGGTGATTAATAATCAATTAATATCTATTGCTCTATTTGCAGGAGCTTTTGGTCTAGATTTAGGTATAGAAGAAGCAGGTTTTTATACTGTTAGTGTAGTTGAAATAGATGCTGATGCAACAAAAACTATTGTTCTGAACCGCCCCTATCTTTCTGAAAGTGCTGTACCACGGGATATTAGACAGGTGTCAGCACAAATATTGCTGGAAGAAGGAGGGCGTGTTTTAAAACTTGGTAGACCTCTTTTACCTGGGGAAGTAGACCTAATAACAGGAGGGCCGCCCTGTCAACCATTTAGCACAGCAGGAAAGCGTGGTTCTGTTATAGATCCACGAGGAAGTTTATTTATGGACTTCATTCGTATTGTTCAAGAAATTCAACCTCGCTTTTTTTTAATGGAAAACGTCAAAGGATTACTTTCATCGCCTATTCGGCATAGACCTCATAATAAAAGAGGTGCAGGATATCCTCCTTTAGAAGCAGATGAAATGGAGGGTGCAGCTCTTCAGGCTGTACTAACTGAAATGAAAGCAATTGGTTATAAAGTTGCTCCTAGTCTGGTAGAGGCTGCTGATTATGGTGTACCACAAACGAGAGCAAGAGTAATATTTATTGGTTCACAAAAGAGTGAAATTATAAGTTTGCCTAAACCTACTCATGATAGAAATGGCTTAAAAGGAGTTCCGATATGGCTAACTCTTAGAGATGCTCTTGTTAATTTATCTGACCCAAAACCAGAATATGTTCCTTATTCCAAACAACGTCTAAAATATATTTCCTTATTAAAAGAAGGTCAAAATTGGAAACATTTGCCAGATGAATTAAAGCCTGAAGCAATGGGAGGTGCTTACAAATCTGGAGGTGGGAAGGTTGGATTTTATAGAAGATTATCTTGGGATAAACCCTCTCCTACTGTGACAGCAAGCCCCCATCAAAAAGCTACAGATATGTGTCATCCAGTTGAATTACGACCTCTCAGCATACGCGAATATGCAAGAATTCAAACCTTTCCTGATAATTGGGTATTTTATGGTTCTGTAGCATCTAGATATAAACAAATAGGTAATTCTGTTCCAGTTAAATTAGCTTATGCTATAGGCAAACACTTATATAAATTAATTAAAGATGAGAAATTACAATCAACAAATTATGAACAAATTTCATTTTTTGAATTTGAACAGTTCAAAAACTTAATCGAATTAAAACAAGGAAAAGATAAAGTGTCAGAACAATTTCATGAAATGTTAGCCTACGCACTGAAAAATGAGGTAGATTTTACACCTAAAAAAGCACGTTCTCTAGCTTCATACTTTGCAGATATAACAGATTTTTTGGAAGCTAAAGAAGAAAATATCAAAAACCTCAAAAGCATATCAGGTAAAAATGTTTTAAAGTTAACAGATGAAGAAATTATAAAATTGTCTTTATATAAAAAATCAGGTTTTTTATCAGCAGAGCTTACTGTAGCCGAAAATTATTTAGCAGTTATTAGTAGAGTATTCACTCAAAAACAATTAGATATGGTTAGAAGTTTATCTTTAAAGCATTTAAATCCTAACCCGTTTTTAATTAGAGCGCTTAATTTAGATACTCCAGACGAAGTTGTGAGATTAAATGTTTACATGGCAGCTACTAGGTCAATTGTTACATCTATGGGATTCTTTATAGAAGACCTGTTAGTTACCAGTTCTGACACTGTTGAAAAAGCTCCTAAGAAATCAGGATGGGATTTAGTTAAAACTAGCGGTGATGGAGAGAAAAGTTGGCTGCAAATAAAAAGTGGCCCTAACAATATGGATAAAGACCAAGTAGTTTACTGGGCTGAAAAAATTCAAGATAAGGTGAAAGAAGGAGATAAAGCCTATATAGGATTTACTTATGGTAAAAGAACAACTAGAACAGTGACAATTGGTCTCTTAAAACAAATACTACCTGATTGGGAAATGCAAACTTTGATTGGTAAAGAACTTTGGAATTTCTTGAGTGAAGACCCAGATTACAGTTCTAAATTATTTGAAGTTTTACGTAAATCAGCACATCAAGTACTTCATCAAAATTCTCTTTCTGAAGAGATAGATAGTTGTGCAACGAGAGTAACTGATGAATTTATCCAAGAGTTTGGAGATGGTGTTCAGGGGGTGTCGAATTACATTAATAGTATTTTTTGAAGCTAAAGTTTAAATAGTAATAGCTAGTATCATTATGAAAAAGTATACAAAGTAAAATCATAAAAAACTTGATTTTCTAGATGTCTACTAACTTAAGGACTCCATCTTAATATCCTAAATTTGTGGAAATCAAAAGTAGCGATCTGACAATTAAGCAATTAACGCACTTGGTAGGCGGCGGTTTAACTCCGCGCATGGTGCGCCATTACCATCAATTGGGGCTGTTACCGCAACCAGTGCGATCGCCTAGCAATTACCGTCTCTACACCAAAAAAGATGTTCTGCGTTTGCAACGGATTGTAGCACTTAAGCAGCAAGGGTTTCAGCTAAACCATATCCGCAATATTTTGGAGGTGGAACCAGAGGCTGACACAACTATTAACTTGATGGGACAACTCCAGCAGCAATATCGAGCGGTGATGCAACAAATTTCTCAACTGCGACAAACTGCATCAGCATTAGAAGGATTATTGGGGCGCGATCGCCATTGTCAAATTATGCAGGCGGAAGTTTTGGCGCAACTCAAGTTACTTGATGTCGAAACTCAAGCTGGATTGGGGGGATTGGAAAATCTCTGGAGTGGCTTAGATGCAGAAATTCATACGCACTCGGAAGCTTTTTCAGAATCGCTACAACGCTTACTACCTGATTTATCTCACCGTTCGGAAATTGAGCAACACTTAATTTCTCAGTTGGTTTTGGCTTGTGGCGATGTGAGTTTAGTGTCCTTTATTAAATTGAGTCCAGGTGCGATCGCAGCTAGTCGAAAAGCTTTATCTTCAAATTGTCAAATTGTTGTCGATACCCAAACGGTTGCTGCTGCTTTGGATCAAACCCGATTACTTCACTTGGGATGCCACATTGAAACCTTGATTGATAATCCCCATATTACCACCGCCACAGAAGCAGAAGTTGCTTTTTGGGAGCATCGAGAATGGCGAGAAAAATTGCAGCAAGTAAGTAAGGGTTGTGTCCTAGTAGTTGGTTATGCTCCCTCGGCTCTTGTAGAAGTTTGTGAGGCGATTAGCAACCAGAAAATTCAGCCTGCATTAGTAATAGCAATGCCCATTGGCTTTAGCCATGCTCCCGCAGCCAAGCGACAACTGATGCAACAAGAGATACCTTTTATTACAGTTGCAGGCACTTTGGGAGGTGGCGCTTTAGCTGCTACTGCTCTGAATGCCTTGGTGGAGTCATTGATTGATAAACCAGATTGTCATTGTTATCTCAATCAAAGTAATTCATAGGATAAATTATCAGTTTTTAGTAGCTCTAATCTTGCTGTTTTTGATAAAGAACATAAGATTTATTACGGTAAGCAACTGGCAGATATAGCTGATGTTGAATGCGAGTTACTAAATAGGAAGCGTGATATTTTCTGATTAGTGCCTTAGCCTGGTCAGTTGTCAAATTATTGTAGCCGTCTGTAAGTAGTTTTTCATTAAATTTAGTTAATGGATCGACCCCGTTAAAGTTACCACTCAAGTCGCGCATACGTGAAAACCATTCTAGTGTCCCAGCTTTAGTCTGAGCCATGAGTTTATATTTAGCAATGGTTGGACGCTCTGTCAGCCAGATGAAGTTAGCAAATTCAACCGGGGGGGATATGAATATGGCATTTTTTGAGGTGTTTTTTCGCACCCAAGCAGCCATATCTTTCCACTGCGGATCTACCTCCTGCACTTCGTTAGGAAAATTAAGTGTGGACTGAAAATATTTCTGAAAGTTATGGAATCCTTTGACAATGCTTATACTCAGTGCCAGACTACATAAAAATAACAACACTTTTTGTTGTTTTCTACTTGTGAAGATTTGATCCAAAGCACAGACAAACAAAAAGCAGGCATTGAGGTGCAACATTACGTCACCTACGCGGAAAAGGTAATACTGTAGCAAGCTTCCTTGAGAGTCGAATGGAGCAATGATTACTCCTAGTAAATATGGGATTAGACTGATCAGCGTGAACTCAAATAGTCCTATACGAGCTTCGTACTGTTGAAACTCTTGAGATAGCGCTTTCGTTGGACGATTGAACCAAAGGAAGCCAGCACTGCTCACAAGCATTACAAGAAAAAATATAGGAGTTACCCACCAATGTGCAGGCCATGATAAGGGATTCAGATGGTGGGGCATCCTAAGAAAGACATATATATAAGAAATCGGTATGGGGCTTATAGGGGTTGGATTGGACAACTCTTCGATTATCGCTTTTAGACCAAATACACTTGCTATCAGGTATAACGGAACAATAAACCCCAATTCTCGCATACTAGGAAAACGGGTTTTTCGTCTTAAAATCACCCACCCTAGTACAAACAGACTTGTATAACCGCCTACCAAAACATGGAATGAAGTTCCTAGCCCTAACAGAAAAGCCGTCAGGCGATAACGTTTCCTTAGCATGAACGCTATGGCCAACAAGACCATAGCATAAGCAAATATTTTTGTTTCTAGCGCTCCTATGATCCTTTCCCCAGCAGCAACACCTTGATTTCCTGAGAGGAACATTGCAACCGCCAACATCAGCAATAGCAAATTCAATCCTAGTTTTCGACCTATGAGTACTAGTCCCCAAGTTATCAAGCTATAGCAAAATAACCGTCCTATTATCGAACTAGCCAGAAACCCCAATTTTCCTATAATCCAGCCAAATAAAGTTTGGAACAACACTCGATAAACAGGTGGTTGGTTAACAGACCAATCTCCCGGAACCCAGCTAGGATCGGCAAACTGTCTTGCTAAAGGTAGAGCGTCAATATCATTTCTTGCCATGATATCAAAGAACAATTCCTTCAGACAGATTAATGCCAAGACTGCGATGATTTCTAATACTAGCCAAGCCGAATCTGCCAAAGCTGATTTTTTGTGTAGATTCTGTTGACTCATCTCTGGCAATTTCAACATCTTAAAAAGACCTAAATTGTATAATTATTACACTACTTAAGTAAAGTTAAGTAAAGCTTAAACTCGTGAACAGTCAACAGTTATCAAGCGTATAGTAGGGAGCTTAAAACAGTTATCAGTTAATTGTTTACTGATATAGTGGGTTACTTAAGCCCAATTATCTTAACTAATAACTGTTGAATTTGATACCAAACAACATATTTAATCTATTTATAGCGGTATCTCGTTTCAATGGATACTGAGTAGGGACACGGCAATACCGAGTCTTTGTGAGTATGTGTGTTAATTGGTGGTTAATTATTTCTCTGTACCTTACTCATGTGGGAATCGCTATATACTATCTTTATTATTTACTTAGCTAATTTTTCAAGCATGACCATCATTCAGTAATACGTAATTAAAGTATATACAATAACATGCAAGCACAAAATTTAGTTAAATAAATTTTGTCCAGCAAAGTAAAAAGAGTTAAAGTCAGACAAGGTATATAGTGACATAAATATTTACAATAACTGATAAGAAATATAACAGGGATGTATAATTAGCGCGTCTCCTGCATAATCCATAAAAAGATAATGATTAAGGCTGGCAGGCTTTCTATTTTTTACTTTAATAAGAGGCATATGTGGCAACAAGAAAAAAAAGATATTTCGATAGTCAGACTGGTATTATGGCTTACCTTAGCTACCACCCCTATGGCAGCAAGTTTACTGGTGTCAGAACCCATGCTGGCACAATCTAAACCTGAAGCTCCCTCTTTTACACTGCCGCAAGCAGTGCAGAATGGAGCGACAGTGAGGATTGATGGTTCAAGTAGCTTGGGTGCAATTAACCAAAGCCTGAAAGAAAATTTTGAAAAACAGTTTTCTGGCGCCAAGGTTGAAGTTGCTGCTAACGGCACTGATACGGCACTGAAAGAATTGCTAGATGGCAAAATTGACATAGCAGCAATGGGGCGTGGGTTGACGCCAGCAGAAAAAGCCCAGGGACTAGAGCAACTTCGCTTGCGCCGTGAGAAGATTGCGATCGTGGTTGGTGCAGATAATCCTTTCAAAGGAAACTTGACTAGTAGGCAATTCGCCCGGATTTTCCGGGGGCAAATTACAAACTGGTCACAATTAGGAGGCCCTCCAGGGAAGATTCGCTTAATCGATCACCCTAACACAAGTGAAACTCGCAATACTTTTCGGACTTACCCAGCCTTCAAGACTGCTGAATTTGCTACAGGGCCCAATGCTACCCAATTAACTGAGGATAATACCGCAGAAATTATCAAACAACTGGGCAAAGACGGCATCAGCTATGTATTAGCTAATGACGTGTCAAAATTGAAAGGTGTGCGAGTTCTGCGATTAGATAAAGCCTTACCAGATGATGAGAAATATCCCTTTTCGCAACCTTTAGTCTACGTTTACAAAAAAAATCCGAGTTTAAGCACAGTAGATTTTCTCGGCTTTACCCTTGCAGATCCAGGAAAGAAGGCTATAGAACAAGGTAGAACTGCCGAAGCAGAGGCGATCGCAACCAACGTATTACAACCTGTCACGGCTTCCTCTGGTGTCCAGACGACACCTGCTGCTACGCCTTCCCCTAGTGCAACTACTTCTGCATTTGCTGAACAGCCATTTGTGGCTCCTGCTACTGCACAACCCAGTCCAATTATCAATAGAGAAACACCATTTTGGTTGCTCCTACCTTTGTTTTTTACTCCTGTAGCTGGAGCGTTCCTATGGTGGGTTTTGGGAAAACGCCCATTGTCTACTGAAAAAATAGACAACTTACCAGAATCAGATCCTCGTCCACCCAGCACAGAAGATGGAGAAATGGCAGTCCTCAACGCCAGCACATCTTCCTCGATTAACGGAGCAATGCTTGAGCAACAGCCAGTGCCGCACTTGCAAGAGCAAGAAAGCTCCGATCGCACTCCTTTCAACATCTATGCTCAAACAGAATCTGACCTGACCCAGAATGCTACTCAAGGGACATCAAATTTAGTTCGAGAGGAAACTAATGGCACCTCTAACTCCTATGAAGACACAACATCAGGCGTAGCTAATGGCTCAGAAAATAACAACTTAGGAGCAGCAGCTTTAACTAATGGTGCGGCTCTAGCAACTGGTATCGGAGCGGCTAGTTGGCCTGCCTTTAACAACAAAGAAACAGAAACAGATGCAATTACTGAGACAGATAATCAAGGTAATTATACTGAAGCGAACAATCCTGAGTCTGATTCTGATGAAATTACCTGGGATTCTGATGAAATTGAATGGGACATAGAAGCCCCAGCAGCTGTAGTAAATACTTCATATCCTCATCTGCTTAATATTCCAGAATCTGATGTAGAACTGCCTTTATCTGAAGAGACAGCCCCACTCCCAGACTTACCAGATGTGCCAGAAATAACATCAGATTTTGCATACTGGGACACAGAAATTAATGAAGATCACATAGATGAGCAACTTCAGGCAGAATTGAACTGGCTAGAGAGTATTACCTCAACTGAAGATACAGACTCAGTAGATGAATTGCCCTCACTAGACTCTGAAGAATCGACAGCCAATCTAGAACCATCAACGGCACAAACATCCTCACTGCTCGATTTGCCAGAATTATCAGAAGAAGATGTATTCAATGTGATAGCGGACGCTGCTGAACCCACTGTTAATTTGCCAAAGGAGGAATCTCAAGCAGAGCCTATTGTTGAAGAAAGTATTGCTGAAACTGACTCCGCAGCTTTAGCGGGTGCTGCGGTAGCAGCAAGCATAGGAATTGCAGGCTGGACTACCATTTCTGGATCAAATCCTCAAAGAGAAACTGATACTACGGTTGAAAATGTGCCAATCGCGGCCGAAACAACTGTTGATTTGATAGATGCAGAAGAAGAGAGCAGTATTTTGCTCATACCCCATACTTCTACATCGGTTCATGTTTCTTGGGAGATTTCCGAACTCAAGAAAGCAGCGTTGCGCCAACAGGGTGGCTCTCAATTGGTAGTGCAACTGTATGATGCAACTGGGATTGACTTGAGTTATCAAAGTCCTCAGTTTGTCCAGCAGTATGAATGTGACGAGACAGCACACGATCGCTTTGTGGAAATTCCCATTAGCGATCGCGACTACATAGCTGAAATTGGTTATATTGCTGATGGCAATCGCTGGTTGTTCATCGCTCGTTCAGCGATCGTTCGTGTCTTCAGTCCAATCCTTCCAGATCCCGTAGTTGATCATGTAGCGATTAGTGATGAAACAGATATTCACTTGCTAGATGCCCAAGAAGAGATCAGTGAAGAAGAGAGCAGTATTGTCCTCACACCGCATACTTCTACATTGGCTCATGTCTCTTGGGAGATTTCCGAAACCAAGAAGGCAGCGTTGTACCAACAGGGTGGCTCTCAATTGGTAGTGCGGCTCTATGATGCAACTGGGATTGACTTGAGTTATCAAAGTCCCCACCTGGTGCATGAGTATGAATGTGACGAGACAGCACACGATCGCTTTGTGGAAATTCCGATCAGCGATCGCGATTACATAGCTGAAATTGGCTATGTCGCTTATGGCGAGTACTGGTTGTTCATCGCCCGTTCAGCGATCGTTCGTGTCTTCAGTCCAGTGGCTACAGATCCCATAGTTGAAGATGTAGCATTAGCAAACGAAACACCTATTGTTCATAGAAATTCCACCGTTGAAGATGTAGCCTTAGCAAGCGAAACACCTGTTGTTCATACAGATTCCAGCGTTGAAGATGTAGCCTTAACAAGCGAAACACCTGTTGTTCATACAGATTCCAGCGTTGAAGATGTGGCCTTAGCAAGCGAAACGCCTATTGACTTGGTAGATGTCCAAGAAGAGAGTAGTGAAGAGGAAAGCAGTATTTTGCTCACACCCCGCACTCCTAAATGGGCTTATGTCTCTTGGCACATTTCCAAGGCTCAGAACGAAGCACTGCGACAACAGGGCGGCTCCCAATTGGTAGTACGGCTCTATGATGTGACAGGGATTGACTTGAGTTATCAAAGTCCTCAGCTTGTACAGCAGTATGAATGTGAAGAAGTAGCACGCGATCGCTTTGTGGCTATTCCCGTCAGCGATCGTGACTACATGGTTGAAATTGGTTATATCGCTAGTAGCGATGCCTACGGCGGTGAACTACGTTGGTTACTCATAGCCCGTTCACCTAATGTTCGGGTTTTCAGCCATTCCCACGAAGATTTTTGGTTTGTAGCAGATGCTGAGTTGATTATTCACGGAGCAACCCAACCAAATACAAGCGTAAACATTGGTGGCCATTCCATCAAAATCAAACCTGATGGTACTTTCCACCTACGTCTTCCCTTTTCAGATGGTTTAATGGACTATCTCATAACGGTAGCTGCTGATGGGGAATCCACTAAAACTATTCATAAAAAGTTCTCTCAGGAAACTTCCGAAAGCTAGTAATTTCCTAAATTATCCCCTCGAACCCCAATACGGTTCGGACAAGCTCTTGAGGCAGGGGAGGGAAGAGAGTTATTAAGCAATTTCTCTCCCTCTGCTCAAAAACAGCTCGTTTCAACAGATAACTTTGTTAACCGAACCGTATTGAGAGGTAAAGAAGAGAAATTTAAAAACTGATTTACTCCTCATAACTAATAGTGGACAAAGTTCAAAATTCAAAAAACCTTTGGGCCAGGCAATGGAAGAGATGAGCTTATAGTATCAATTGAAAACAATTAATCACTGCCAATTAGTTTGCCGTTAAATACCTGCTAATAATTTAGGAGAGTTATTTACAGATAATTTTAATTTTGAAATCCTCTCTGCCTTATGACTTTCCTGAAACCATCTCCACTTGGCGCGCAAAAAAATACACGTACAGTCGGACGAAGTTTCCAGCCAATATTTTTAATTATATTTACTCTAGTGATGCTGACGGGAATCAGCGTTCGTTTGGCATACTTGCAAATTATTGAAGGAGCAAGCCACCGAAAACGAGCCGAGTCAAATCGAATTCGGATGATCCCCAAACAACCAGAACGAGGCAATATTTTTGATCGCAATGGCAAACTTTTAGCCAGTACTCGCTATCCCCG
This sequence comes from Nostoc commune NIES-4072, assembly GCF_003113895.1. Lineage (NCBI taxonomy): Bacteria > Bacillati > Cyanobacteriota > Cyanophyceae > Nostocales > Nostocaceae > Nostoc > Nostoc commune. The sequence continues at coordinate 1,202,130 of NZ_BDUD01000001.1, forward strand.
CTCTGTATATCTGTGGCCGATGGCACATACCAAGCCAGCATGGTCAGTTGTGGGAGCGCGTCTATCTCAAATTCTCGAAATTCCCCAAGAAGAGATGGAAAAGAAACTAGAAGAGGCAGGTGCTAACTCTTCTTCACTCATACGGATTGCTCGTGACTTGAACGAAGCACAAATCACAGCATTAAAGGAGTATCAAAGCGAACTTAAAGATGTAGAAATTTCTACAGAAGCCGTTCGTTACTACCCCCACGGCAAGGAATTAGCACATGTATTAGGCTATACGCGAGAACTAACCGCCGAGCAGTTAAAAGAAAAGAAACAGGAAGGCTACAGATTGGGTGATGTGATTGGTCAAATGGGAGTTGAAAAAGCTTATGAGAAAAGTCTGCGGGGCGAATGGGGCGGACAGCAAGTAGAAGTGGATGGTGCAGGTCGGCCGCTCCGGGTTTTGGGGGTGAAACAGGCAAAGGCTGGTAACGATTTGCACTTGACTATAGATTTAAATATGCAAAAGACAGCAGAAAAAGCTTTAGGCGATCGCGACGGTGCGATCGTGGCACTTGACCCAAAGAATGGTGCTGTTTTAGCAATGGTATCTCACCCCACCTTTGATCCAAATATTTTCTCGAAACAGAAACTTAGCCAAAAAGATTGGGAAACTGTACAAGGTGCCGATCATCCCTTGGTTAATCGCGCCCTCAGTGCCTTTCCACCCGCTAGCACCTTCAAAATTGTTACCACCACAGCCGGGTTAGAATCAGGTAAATTTTCTCCTAGCACAGTTTTGCAAACCTACGGTTCCTTAAACTTTGGCGGCACGCGATTTGGTGAATGGAACCACGCCGGATTCGGCCCATTGGGTTTTGTCGGTGCATTACAGTGGAGTAGTGATACCTTCTTCTATCAAATTGGTCGCGGAGTCGGCGGCCCAACTTTAATTGAATGGACTCGTAAGTATGGATTTGGTAAAAAAACTGGTTTTGAGTTTGCCAACGAAGAAGCAAAAGGTTTAGTGCCAGATGAAGCATGGAAGCAGAAAGCTTGGAAGATACCTTGGACTGTAGGCGATAGCATTAATATGTCAATTGGTCAAGGTGCTTTACAAACTACACCTTTGCAAGTCGCCATTATGTTTGCCGTGCCTGCTAATGGTGGCTACCGAGTCCAGCCACATTTGCTTAAAGACAATGAAGAGGCAAAAAGCTGGCGAGAATCTTTAAATATGAAGCCGACAACCATAAGTATTCTCCGTCAGGGACTACGGAAAGTAGTAGCTGAAGGTACGGGTAAGGCTTTGAAGCAGCCAACAGTTCCCCCAGTCGCTGGTAAGAGTGGCACTGCTGAAGCGTGGAAGGGGCGTGTTAAGCAAAATCACGCTTGGTTTGGAGCCTATGCACCTGCTGAACAGGCAGAAATTCTGATTGTGGCATTTGCTGAACATTCTGGTGGCGGTGGTGGTAGCATTGCTGCGCCGATGATTTTACAAATTATGGAAGAATATTTTCAGCGCAAATATCCAGGTAAGTATCAGAAACCCGCGCCTGATGAGTTAAAACAAAATACTCAAAATTCAGAAAACAGGCGCAGAAACTAGGAAGAGGCGAGATAAGGGTAATTCAAAAAAACTACCCTTACGGATAATACCGAGATGCGATCGCACGCTATATGCTTATGAAGATTACCAAAAAACGATTTATTCAAGGATATCTACTGAAATGAAAAATAAGTTACTTGCATTAATTTTTGCGATCGGACTCATCCTCATCGGAAGTATTGTATATAGTCCACAGCCATCCTCTCAAGCTCTAGCTCAACAGAGGACGAAGATAATACCTGTGGGGCCGGGAGCTCACAAGTGTAGGTTTTTTACAATCAGATCTAGAAAGAGGTAAGACTTGGAAGACTTGGGGGGAAAGTAGACAAGGAAGCTTTTTTACGCCAGAACCATTCATTGAGATTAGGAAGTATTGGCAGCAGCAGCAGATGTACTGTGGTAGGGTTGTGGAAACAAACCAGTTAAAGAAATAGCCTTGCCGTTAAGTAAGTCAGCAAGAATATGAATTAAACCTTGAAGAAAACAAGAAATCTTACAAACAGTTTTTTTGGGAATATCTTGTTTTTTGTCCAGATGATTTGGAGAAAGTTCTTTCGATAAATTATTTAGGTAATGTGGCTCTATATCAGTGCCAATTGTTATAGTCCAAAGGGTAGCTACAGCCATAGCTAACCATACCCTTTCGGCTCTATTTGGTTCTCGTAAACGAGTTTTATGCCACTGCCAACCATCACTTTTGATATCCCGATAACTACACTCAATCCAAGAACGTAAAGAATACCAGAGAGCATCCCCTTGTTGGGGTAGTAAATCCGTGACAATTAACCAAGGATCTTTGTAACCTTCATCCCAACGGGCAAGTATTGTGCAATTGAGTGGATTAGTTTTAAAACAGGTGACTATTCCAGACCAACTCGTCCCTGTTTTTTGTACTAGTTTATCTAAAAACTGCCATTCGGTCTCTCCTCTAATTTGATATGTTCCAGTATAATTAATTCGTAAAAAAGGATGCCAATTCAAAGCGCAAATTGCGTCAAACAACCAGTCAGCATAGAGTCCTCTATCTGCTGAAACAACGACTTGCATTTCCGGAGGAACAACATCTTTCAATGATTGGAATAATTGCTGCCAATGAGGTTTCCAAGCTCCTTTTTCTGTTCCTTTGACAATTTTCCAAGCTACAGGAATGCCGCAACCCCGATAGAGAACATGAACAGAAAGAACCGTGAAGTGTTGTCCAATATTAGTGCTATCTACCGCAAGAGGAAGCCATTTTTCTTCACTGTTCCACATACTCAAAATCCATTGGAGTAGGGGAGCAAAGCACTTAGTTACATCTATAGCAGTTCTTTTTTTTCCTGTTTTGGCATCTGCTTCTTGATACCATTCTTTTAGTCTTTGTCGAACTGCATTAGTGTTCTCTTGATTAAGCCTGCCGATAAATTCTGAGACTCTGGTTAGACTACTTGAGCCTGTCATTACTATCCCAAAGCTCCAAGTAGCTAAACCTGCTACTTCTGGCAAAGATAGATCAGGGAAATGATAACTAACAATTTTCGCCCATTCTTTGAGATACTTATTCTTTAGCATTCTTCAACCAATTAACCAATCTTCTGGTTGATTAATCATCTTGACTAATCCGCTTAATACTTGATTATATGCACCAGATAAATTTTTTTCCTCTTCTATCGATAAATACTGATATCTGAGAGCAAACTTCAGCCAAACCTGGGTTTCTGCTGCTTCTGCTTCACATTCGTTTAATTTAGCGATAAATGAGGCTTTATATCTTCTTTTTCGCCAAGCCTCTGCTAAGTTGGCACAAACTGAGCGAGATGAACGACGAATTTGGTCTGTAAGAGAGTATCTTTCTTCCTCTGGGAACCGTTTTGATATCTCAAAAATAGTTATAGCTGCCTGAAATGCTTTTTGGTAGATGATTAAATCTTCGTGGGTTATAATTTTTCTGCGTTCTTCCTCCTTGTCCACTTTCCCTCCTTGTCTACCTAGTCTTACCTCATTCTAGATGTTTTTTGTAAAAAACCTACACTTGTGAGGGGGCCGGGAGTTGGAGCAAAGGGTAGGGTACAACCAATCGATAAGGGAATCCCTGTGCAGTTTGAATGTCAGAGCCTATCCACCTACACCTACTACAACATCTTTTTAGATAAAAAGAATTTTGGGCAGTTGGGAGCAAGTACAGGTTCTCTGAGTGACCCAATCCCTCTTCCTGTAGGAAAACGAGAACACTTGTTCACCTTCAAAGACGGCAACACTGATGAAGAAGTGGATAGCGTTATGGTAAAAGTGAAATAGGAGCAGTCTTACCAGTGAATTTGTAAGTAGATTTAGCACTGTCAGATCCGAATTGCGCTTTTAACCTTCTTCCATAACTGTTTGATAGAGTGACATTTTGCAACAATACGGGCAATAAAGATTCAAGGTATCACTCAAAGTAATGGAAGAGGGTTAAAATTCAAGTTCATCATATATATCTAAGATGAGACGTTCTTATAGACAAGATGTGTTCGTCCTGTATATATCTTCCGCCTTTTTTTGGGCAAGTTTGACTTCCTCTGGTGGATTTCTAACATTTGTGAGATCAGCGCCATCAAGATTAGCACCTTTGAGGTTAGCATTCTCAAGGTCAGCATTAGTGAGCCTAGCATTCTTGAGGTTAGCATTAGTGAGCCTAGAATTCTTGAGGTCAGATCCTACGAGATTCGCTCCTTCGAGATTTGCCCCTTCTAGTTGAGCATTCATGAGTTTAGCACTATTGAGACAAGCATTCTTGAGGTTAGCTCCATCTAAGTTGGCACTTTTGAGAAAAGCTAGTTGGAACTTGCCATTTTCTGCTTGGAGATTTTGGAGAAAAGCTCCAGTGAGAATACTTTCCGTGAAATGAGCGCCGTTTAAGTTAGCTCCTTGGAGTTTAGCTCTTGTAAGATTACTAGCACTCAAATCAATAAACTTACTTTTATCTTTGGGATCTTCTTGTGTAATATTTCGTCGCTTAATTACTGTAAGGACAGCTTGAACATCTGCCTTAATATTTTGCTGTACTCCCGGTTGATCTTTTTTTTCTTGTTTTTGTAGGTTTAGTGTATTTTGTGTTGGAATTTTTGCTTTTTCTCGGACATAGAGGGTAAGAACTTCCATGACTGTCCAATAGTCATTTTGAGAATTATTAGCGATCCATTCCAGGGTATAAATACCACCTACAGAACCCACTAAATTCCTGTCGTTATTCTCTGCTGCCATTGCTTCAACTGCTTTTGAAAAACGCTCTGATACTAGTTTTTGTTTCTCTGAATTGTAGTTAAAATAAAGTCCAATTCCTGCGAAAACTGTAGCTAACAAGCCTAAACCAGATATCCAAGTTTTGATAACCTCCAATCTATAGTTTTGTTTTTCAATGTCAAACTTCTGATCTTTAGTCAAGTCATCTTCAGTAGTATTATATTTAGGCTGCTGATTAGACATATTAGACACTTTTTTAATCTACAAGATTGCCTCATCAAAATGTTGCTTTTATTGAGACACCTGAGTAGGTTTCAAATTTCTGGCTTTGTAGAACATTTCCAAACTATCGCGATCGCCTACAAAACGCCAGTGCCACGGTTCATAACTCACACCTTGAGCATTATCTTTAGGAAATGACATTTCAAAGCCAAAACGCGGTGCATTTGCTTGCAGCCACTGATAAGCCTTGGTATTGTCAAAGTTAGTTTGGAGATTAGTTGCTGGTACTGATCCGTCTCCAACATCCACAGCATAACCTGTGTGATGTTCGCTATGGCCAGGAGGAGCGCTGAAGGCAGCTCGTTGTGCTGGCGTTTGATTTCGTTGGGCACCGACAGCAAAAAACAACTGCTTCTGGTCTTTGACTGAGCGAAAGCCAGAAATTGGCACTAATATTACACCTGAACGCCGCGCTGCTGCTACCATCTCCTCAAACTTTTGGGCAGCAGGTTTTCGCATTCTAATGCCCCTGTTTGCGGAGATAGTTACTAGTTCTGACTCAGGGGCTTCTGGATATGGAAAATGCCCTAACACAGTATCGCTGGAATTATTAGCTGCTGGACTCGCAGGAGCAGAAGTAGCTGGTAAAGGTTGGGAATCGGCGGTTTTTTTAGGTGCAGTGACGAAATACAAAAAACCGCTAATTAAAGGCAGAAGGATAAATCCTGCAACTCCCCCAATCAGCCAAATTCGGGGTTGCAACCAAAATTTAGGTGTTGCATCAGGGGTATCGCGTACAGCCACTGGAATATCATCACCAAAGTCATTCGATGAGTTTTGCGGTTTTCCAGAAAACCCAGCCTTATTCAAGGGTAAACTCCTGTTTTTGTGGGATAACCATAACAGATTTTGCACTGGACAAAAGTAAACGTAACAGGTAGCATTTTACATCTGTGGTTCTTAGGCACAATCTTGACAAACCTTTTAGAACTATACGTCAAGCTGGGAGGATTAGTCCTGGTAGGTTTTATTCTGGGACGCAAACTTCCTGTAACAGTTCCTACACGTTTGGGACAGTTTCTTTTTTGGGTGGGAGTACCCATCAGCATAGTATCGTTTTTGCGTCAATCTAGCTTGTCGGGGCAAATTTGGATTGCACCTGCGATCGCTTACCTCGCCATTTTACTGGGAGCATTTTTAGCTTGGTTAGGGATTAAAGGACAAGCCTATTTTAGAAATACTGTCCCCCAACCACCAACTCAGGCTAGCTTGATATTAGCAGCAATGTTGGGTAATACAGGTTATCTTGGTTTTCCCATCACCTTAGCAATACTAGGCAAGGAATACTTTGCTTGGGCGCTATTTTACGATTTGTTAGGTTCATTCCCAGGAGCTTATGGCTTGGGTGTTCTAATAGCAGCCCGTTTTGGTGGCGGTATGCAGAATCGTTGGCAGATTATTAAGGCCATTTTAATTAATCCTGCCCTATGGAGTTTCGGATTTGGCTTGCTGGTTCGAGAAGCGACAATTCCTACAGTAATAGAATTCTGCTTGGAGAAATTTGCTTGGAGTAGTGTAGCTTTATCTCTAGTGTTAATAGGAATGCGGTTAGGGCTGCTCAAATCTTGGCGTAGCCTACCACAAGCAGGGATCAGCTTGGGAATCAAAATGCTGTTAGTTCCTTTGATATTGGGCAGTATCTTACCACTGTTTGGATTAACTGGTTCCACAGCAAAAGTAATTGTCTTACAAATGGCAATGCCTCCAGCTTTTGGCACACTGGTAATTGCTGAGACTTTCAATCTTGATCGCGATCTGGCAGTTACTGCTTTAGCTGCTGGGACTATACTATTGCTGCTTACTCTCCCACTTTGGCTGTGGCTATTTTAGATTTAATTAGACTGTAGCAATAAGTTCTTTTTTTGCATTCAGTAACTTTTCTACAGTGTAATTAAGTGATGAAACTTTTTTGAAGATATACCTGAAAATCACTACACTCATCTTAGGAAGCATGAAGTTATTTTGGATTAGCATAAGCCAAACTATTCGGTAGTTGTTAATCAATAAGTTCGGCGCATGTTTCCGCTTTGCTCATGATGGCTATGCATCCTGTACTGGATGCTGCCCATAATATGGCAAAGCCTCTGACCAATTAGGAAATTTGCCCTCTTGCCAATCGAGATTAGCTAATTCCAAAATACTTGTCACCGTCGCTGCTAATCCAGATTGAGCTTGAATCAACTGATAACTAGTGTTCCAATTCGCTAAAGTTTCCTGCCATGCTTCTGGTGTCAACACTCTATCTGACAAACACACTTTTAGTTTAGAAATATCTGACTCAAACTGATAAATAGCAGCAAAAATTTGACCTCGTTGTGCTGGCATTTCCACAGCAATAGTTTTGGAATTTTGACTTTTGCCAGCTTCTGCCCAAGCTACGGCAGCCAAAGTTGAAATTGCAAATACAGGAATATCTAACTGTTGCCCTAAAGTACGAGCAGTAACAACGCCAATTCGAGTTCCCGTAAAGCCGCCAGGCCCTTTTGCAACTGCGATAAAGGAAAAATTCGCCCAAGTTTGTGGTTTGATAAATTCAATTAAGTATTGATGCACTAAGCTAGATAAATCACGCCCTAAATTCCAAATTTGAGAGCGATTTTCACCAGCAAAGTTACTAATTGCCAAACCTAATTCTGGTGTGGTGGTATGTAGTGCTAAAGCGTATTTATTTATTGCAAGGTCTTCTAGTTCCGTTGTCAAAGTTATTTCAAATATCTATTCTTATAGAGTAAGCGTAATTTATTCAAGCATAAATCAGAATGCGATCGCAAATGTTCGCTTGCTGTTGACTCTCTAATAGGACTTACGCACACTCTACGAATTCTCGGCGCTCTTGGCGTCTTGGCGGTTCGAGAAATTAAGCTTTTTAGCAATTTTTGCGTAAGTCCTATCTAAGAGCGATCGCGGCTAGGATGGGGGATTCTGATTACCGCCTTGCTGTCTCAGTAGATAGTCTAAAACTCGGTCAATTCGCTCCAAGGCAGCACCCGTAGTAAGTTGAAACTCCCGAAATTGAGATTTTTGTTCCTCAAAGCTTCGGTCAAGCTTTAGCATGAGTGCTTCTAATCGCTCAGTTCGTGCCTTTGTTTCTTCTATTTCACTGCCTGCCTTTGTAAATAGGCGTTGCGTGTGAGTAATAAAACTATCAACCCTATCAGAAACTTGGTCAACTTTTACCCCTACCTGATCAATACGTGCCCCTAGTTGATCGAGGTGAGATTGGGTACGGTCTTGTTTGATCGTCAACTCATCGAGGTGAGATTGGGTACGGTCTTGTTTGATCGTCAACTCATCAAGCCGCCTGCCTGCTGATTCTGCGTAGCTAGCAGTAGACACTAGCAATCGCTTAACAGTTTCGAGTTCATCTTCTACATGGTCTAGTCGCTGTGCGTTGGTCATACTGTTTTCTCTTGGCTAGCTTTTTTATCTTTTGCGATCGCTTTCCTGACATCTCCTCCCTTTACCATGAATTCGCTGATAAATAAAATTTTATTACAGTAGTTTTCATGTATTTGAACCACATCTGACATAAGGGCACAGCATTGCTGTGCCCCTACCGCCTGTCTATTTACCTGAAAATAGCTGTAAGATACACCAATCATTTTCTGTCAAGTCGGCACTAATTCACCAGGACGCAACTTCGACCATTTACCCGTTTCTCGCTTAAAGCTCAAACAACCAACAACATCCCATTCCATTTCAATGACATCATCTTTAGTCCGAATGTTGACATTGATAGAAGGTTCATTCGGATCAAAACTTGGTGTTTCGGTCAAGTGAGGCTGTTGGTGCTGCCCTTCTACGGCATGATAGGTAACACATCGGTCTACATAGTGGCAATTCACGCAAATACACATAATAGAACCAACTCCAGGGGCCTTTATTGTTAATCTAACGTAAGCCCAACTGTTATTCATGAGTTGCTGGGTTGATTTTTATTACAATGCTTGAAGAAGAATTCAGAATTCAGGAGTCAGAATGGGCTAAACGCCCCGCTACCGCTAACAGGAGCGGAGCAAGGAAAGTCTGCCTTCGGTCAAAATTAACAGCGTGGGGGATTCAAACCCGCCATTGACAGCGTAGCCTCTACTTTTCTCTCTAAGATGCTACTCGTAGCTTGCTTTACCGTAGGAGTACACAATCTAAAATCTAAAATCCAAAATCCAAAATGGTATTAGCTCCCGAAAATTGGCCTTTTAGCTTGGAATTTCTGCCACAACCCGCTTACATGGTAGGTGGCGCTGTCCGAGATGCAATCCTTGGCAGAACTCGCGGATATCTGGATTTAGATTTTGTTATACCATCTAAGGCAGTAAAGGTAGCCAGAGCGATCGCTCATCATTACAAAGCTGGTTTTGTGTTACTCGATGCAGAACGACAAATTGCGCGTGTGGTTTTTCCCCACGCTACGGCTGACTTTGCCCAGCAGGAAGGAGATAGTATAGAAGTTGATTTGCACAGACGGGATTTTACAGTAAATGCGATCGCTTATAATCCCCATACGCAAGAAATCATCGATCCTCTGCAAGGTTATGCAGACTTGCAACAGGGCATTTTGCGAATGGTATCACCTGCAAACCTAGAAGATGACCCTTTGCGGTTAATGCGAGGTTATCGCCAAGCCGCCCAACTAGGTTTTACTATTGAGCCAGCTACCCAAGCCGCAATTCGTTCTTTGGCATCACATATCAGCAAAGTTGCAGCCGAACGAGTTAGGGTAGAAATTGGCTATCTACTTAGCAATTCTCAGGGTACTCCCTGGATCACAAGTGCTTGGGAAGATGGTTTACTTGCCCCTTTTTTCAAAAATGCCACCCGTGAAAGCTTGCTCAAACTAGCAGCAGTTGACGAAGCAGTTGCCTTACTTACAGAAAATTGGCAACAATTAGGGGCACAACTACAAGAATATGTCCGCGATAGTATCAAAACCACTTGGTTAGGTATTGCTAAACTTGCTTGTCTTGTCAACCCAGTGCCAGAGTTAGCAGAAATAGAACTACAGGAACTAACTTATAGTCGTGCCGAAATCCGGGGTGTAACCACTGCCTTGAAACTGTTACCGCAGCTTCAAGTAGTCGATATGTCTTTGCGAGAACAATACTTTTTCTTTCATGAAGCAGATATTGTATTTCCCGCGATGGCAGTCTTAGCTGTAGCACTTGATATTTTGGTAGAGGCGATGTCTGGTGACAAGCCACTACACACAGCAGTGGAAACCAAAGCAAAACGCTGCCTTATTTGGGCAGCTTTGATCAACCGCTACCTGAACCCTGATGATCTGGTCGCTCATCCTACTCCACTAGTGAGCGGGAAGGAGTTGATTATAGCATTAGATATTCCAGCATCGCCAATTATCGGCCAACTCTTGAGCGAAATTGGCGTAGCACAAGCTGAGGGGAAAGTTTCAACAGCAACAGAGGCGATCGCTTATGCACGTCAGTTATGTAAACTACCCCACCTGCCTAGCGGCTGAGGTGCGATCGCCTCTGTTGCCCTAAGAATATCAAGTAACGTTAGTTGCACCAACCGCCATAACTTCAGACCATTGACTCACATGGTTGTCATCTAAGACCGCTCGGACTCGATAACCAAGCTGAATTTTATGGGTCAGCAAGATTAATTCACGGTTAAGAAGTCCAAGTGATTTTTGGTTTTCATTAGATGCAGCTTGGATACGAAAGCAGCGATCGCTTTGACGTCGCAATTTTGGAGACTTGCCTTCCATAAGCACCGCTTGTAGTTCGTATTCTTTAGCTTCGGGATATGGTTGCCAGCAAAGTTGCCAGTAAGTTGACCAGCGAATTAACTCTGTAGGTAATTCCTTGACCTCATCCGACAATGTAGAAGTAAGTCCGGTGACTGGAGGTTCTACCACCTGAAGCTGATTAGAAGTGATGTCAGCATTTACAGGGTCTATAAATCCAGGTTTCCCAACCTTCTGTGCGGCTATAGATGAACCGTCATCAAGACTTAGCATCAGTCCGAATATCAAAGTAAACAGCAAAATCAATCGTAGGCATTGTAATTGCACTAGCGGCAAGATTTTCAGATTCATAATTATGCAAAAGTTATTGCTTACCACTCCACAGATGAAATCGTGTTGCCGTTGTCAGCATAGATTATTCGAGAACCGATAGCCGTTCTCGGAGCTACTGTAGAATTAAAGACTGCGCTTTTTTGCCCAACTGCTGATCTCCTGCCAATGATTGAGCGGAATATAACGGAGTTGGGTGCTAGCCCTACGGAATCATCTACCCTGGTTTCAGGGCCATCAGCAACACCATTGACAACTTGTCTACCGCCATGAACTAGAACACGAGGCCCATAGCCAATATTATCACCAAGAGTCAGGCTAGTTGTTTCTAAAGCGTGAAAGACAACATCGTTTGCCATCCCAGCAATTTCCCCGACATTAAAAGGTTGACCCTCATCAGCACGCAGGGAAATTCCATTACCTATTTTCTTAGTCAGGGTTGCGAAAGAATCTTCCAGAACGACATTGCCGATGATGCGGTTACGGAAGGTAAAATCGCGAGTTACAATCCCACCTATCTGCGGCAAACCTCCGGGGTTAAAAGCGGTGACTGGAGCGAAATTTATGCCTTGTACATTTGACAAGTCTGTTCTGGCCAATTCTGTGTAACCTTTGGCAAATGCTTCATTGACTTCAATGATGCCTTCAAGCAATGCAACGTCGGCTTCTGTCAGGTTTGCCACTTTCCCCAAGCTACTATTGGTAGCTTCTAGGTTCGTTGTGACGTTTTTACCTGGCAGGACAACTTTACCAGCAGGTAAGGTAACACCAGGGCCAACCCGCGAGAGAAAGTTGACTACCGTGTTGCTTTCTATAGTTGCACCATCTACTTCACAGTTGAAGCTGAGAAATGTCTCTGGAATATCGTTGTTGAACTGAGTATGGGTAATCGGGTTGCTAAAAGGCCCGGTTGAGCCTTGAGTACCGATTTTGGCTGCACCTTTGATAGTGGCCATGTGTGCCATAATGACTCGCGGCCCAATATCCACTCCCGTTCCCGAAGCTATAATTCTCACTTGGTCTTGGACGTTAGAATCATCCGCGATGCTAATGGGGGCAATAGTAGCGTCTAACTCGGCAAATGGCGCTACGTAGACTTTTTCACCCAAGCGAATTTTTCTTGGATTGATGATTCTCGCAGTTGGATCAAGGAAACTAGCTGACTCTGACGGTGCTGTACTTGGGCATATAGGTAGGTTATGTGAAGTTGGATTACACCCCCCAAAAGAAGCAATTGCGGGTTGGTTATTCACCTGTGTACCTATGACAAGCGTCAGAATAATTGCAGCTAAGGCGCTAAAAATTGCGCGAGGTTTGAACATAAAAAACTCCTCACGGTGTTTGAAATATTTGGTTACGGCAGAATCGGAGTTAACGAGTTAGAGATATAGTCAGGTGGGGAGTAGCGCAGGAATTACCAAAAAATCACAATTCCTTACTCTTGATTCTCAAGATAAATCTACTCAGAACTTTTTCTAGCCAAAGGTCTAAGCATTCCAAAAACCCGCCAAGTTGAAAAATTTTAGTGGGCTATAAAGGTGGAAGCTGTAATTGTGGTTGTTGCTGAAGCAACCGCCTCATTGTAGACTGTCTGCCAAGCTTCTGGCCCAGCAGTGGATTGTCCATAGGCTTGTGTGCTAAATGCTAACGTTAAGCCAAATGCAAGTAGACCGAATAATATGGTGCGACGTTTAAACATTATTCCTCCATACTTAATAATTCACCGAGTTAGTTTGGCAAGGTAAACCGAAGAGATAAAGGAATAAACCTTTAACTTTTCCTTTTGCCTATAACCGTCAGTTTTGGCTTGATGAAATATTATTGCTGTCAACTAGCATCCTACCATACCACTAATTGCTGTTTAATACTAAAGCTTTTGATATTGATAAAAGCTATGTTGAGCATAAGACTGTTACCCAAGATTAACCAGAAGGAGTCAGAAGACAGATTCAGAATATCCCATACGGAGAGACAGCAAAAAAAGATACCAGCCATGTTTTAGGATTATTGGTTACACCTCTTGCATAAATCAAAAATAAAGAACCCCACCCCGCATTTGAGTAAAGCAAACGCTCCCCTCCCAAAGAGCCTACGGTGTACACACAAGTATGACCAGCACTATGTTTCAATTCTAGTAGTTTCGTAAGGTGCGTTATAGACACGCCGAAATAACAAA